>JBBSGA010000084.1:0-19921 GCA_038254585.1 Chloroflexales bacterium
GAGGAGCCGAGCTCCTCGTCGGACGACTCAAGCACGCCGATCCCTACCAACGTCTCGAGCGCTCGATCGGCCAGTGCCGGCGGCACCCAGATCTCAGCACTACCAAACGAGCCGATCGAGAGTCCATAGACTGAGCCGGTAGTGTTGGTCTTGATATACGCAGGTATTCCCGCTTCGGCCAGGGCATCTTTGCTCATCTCAGCCGCTACCGGCCCGTCCACCACGCCGATCAAGACCGGCCCGCCGCCCTCGTCCCCACCGAAGCGCGCCGTCGCCCCCAAATCTTTCGCATCGGCCAACTTTTCGGATGCGGAGCGACGGAAAGGCCACCTGAGAGCATCAAACATCGTAATCAGACCTCGCCTATACCGCCCGAGCATTCGTGTCCGGGCGGTGCTATAGGCGCAGTATAGCAGCGATGCAGATGAGTCGCTCCCGCGTCGCCCAGATATACATCCGCTCATGAGAATGGCATCAGGGATCAGCCATTCTTTCGTCCTCCTCCACGGTCTATGCTTCCGTCCAGAGTTCGCGGAATCCGCCGGTATACAGGGCGCCTGTACATCGGCACCCGCACTCACGGAGGCGCAGATGGCACGCAAATATCTTCTGTCCATCGACGGCGGTGGCCTGCGCGGCATACTACCGGTGACCGCCCTGGTCAAGCTCGAGCAAACCACGGACAGGCCGGCACGCGAGACATTTTCCTTTGTCGCGGGCACCTCGACCGGCGCGATCATAGCGGCTGGGCTCGCCGCTGGCATCCCCGCAGCCAAGATCCTCGACCTCTACCTGCATAGCGCCCAGGCCATCTTCACACAGAGCCGGTGGGCCGTTCTCCAGCGCATTCTTTTCGGCTCGATGTACTCGACGCAGAAGCTCCACGATCTCATCGCCGACTCGCTCGGGCCCGCACACAACTGGACCATCAACGACTCGCCGATCGACCTCCTGATCACGGCGAAACGCTTGTCGGATGGGAAGCCGTGGTACTTCGTTCGTGATAACGCCCGCAACTCGCGCCGCACAGGCCATCTGGCGTTAGCCGACTGCGTGACCGCGTCGACCGCCGAGCCTACTTACTTCCAGCCCTGGACGATCCCGGAAGCTCCGGCACGGCTTGGCCCGAACGACCACCCGATCGGAGAGCTCGTCGGCGGCGGCGTTGGCGTCGCCGGCAATCCGGTCTATCAGGCCTGCGTCGAGGCATTCTATTATTCAGAGGCATACCGGCGCGAGGAGACGATTTGCATTTCGTTGGGCACCGGTCGCTTCTTGTCGCGCACGCGGCCGACGTGGATCTGGTCATGGTTGGAATGGGTGCTCGGCGAGCTCCTCCGCTCGCCGGGGGAACAGCAGACAGAGATCGTGCAGCGCCACTTCCCTCAGATGCTTTTCTACCGTATCGATACACAGCTCGATCGTGAGATACCACTGGACGACGCCGGAAGTGTGGACGAGCTCCGGGAGGTGGGCGAGCGCTTCGCTGAGCAGATCGACTGGAAAGCGATCCTCGCGGGTAGCGATACCACCTTCCTCATTAGCCAGAAGAACACGCTTCCCCTACAGTATGGCCGCAGTGTCGAGAAGGTTCGCTCGGAGCACGTGTAGCACGCTCTCACCCCACTCAAAAGCGCTTGTAGACGCGCCGGGTCGGCCTGCCACACCACCGTCCGACCGAGGACGGAGCCGCCGCGCCGATCCCCATCGACGCACCAGTGATTATCACGACCTTGTTCGCTAATTCCACATTTGCTCCTACAGCCCGCGTTTCATTATAGCCCTGTCAGATTGTCTGGCTCTTTTTCGGCGGCAAGAAGGCGTATAATCATGCGCGGTAGTGTGCGGTCGTGAGCGCCGCCGGCGCGCAGGCCGGCCGTTAGCGGTCGACGGCAGCGATGGTTGAGGGAGATGTGAGATGGGAACAAGTGACGTATTCCTGGTTCTGGCGAGCTTTCTGGCTTCGACAGTCGAGATGGTCGAAGCACTGACGATTGTACTGGCGGCGGGGGTGACCCGCGGCTGGCGCTCATCGCTGATCGGTGTGGGAACGGCACTAGTCGCCCTCGCCGTGATCACGGCGCTCCTCGGGCCCGCCCTGACCATCATCCCATTCGAGACGTTGCGATTGGTAGTCGGGACGCTCCTACTGATTTTCGGTCTGCAGTGGCTGCGTAAGGCGATTCCGCGCGCTAGCGGCTTCAAGGCGCTTCACGACGAAGATGCGATCTTTCGTCGCGAGATGGAGGAAGCCTAAGCCCGGGGCACCGAGGTGCGCGCCGGGCTCGACTGGTATGCATTTACCCTTTGCTTCAAAGGTGTCCTGCTGGAAGGCCTCGAAGTTGCCTTTATCGTCGTGACCTTCGGAGCAGCGCAGCAGCAGGTCGGACTGGCGGCACTTGGCGCGCTGTCCGCGCTGGTGCTCGTCCTTGGCGTCGGCGCGATCGTACACCGGCCCTTGAGCCGTGTGCCAGAAAATACCCTCAAGTTCGCCGTCGGGCTCTTGCTCTCGTCCTTCGGCACCTTCTGGGCTGCTGAAGGCGTGGGAGTCGATTGGCCGGGGTCAGACGCTGCAATCCTTGGCGTCCTGCTCGTCTTTGCTCTGGTCTCGCTGGCCTATGTGCAGCTGTTACGCCGACGGCGAGCCGTCGCGCTACGGCCGGCCGCCTGAGGACTTCATCATGAGATTATTCGTCAACTTTGCCAGGTTCTAGTATAACTTCATCGTAGGCGACGATTGGACCATTGCAGTCGCGGTGGTCGTAGCGCTACTCCTAGCAGGTGCCCTGCAGCGCGCGCACGTAGCGGCATGGTGGCTCCTGCCGGCAGTCGTGATCCTGTTTCTGGGCGTCAGCCTATCCCGAGCGGCGCGTGCCAAATGAGCAGGGATGCACGCCACCGAGGATCTTCGGGGTTGGCCTGCTATCGCATAGGGCGATCCTCGGCGGGCTCATCGGCCCCCATGAGATCGGCAATAGCCGAGGCGGCATCTGCAAGTGCCCGGTCCTCAGCGCGCTGGCCGAGCTCGGCTAGAGCGCTCCCGGCATCACGTGCCAGGTCGAGCATTGGCCGGGGCAGTTCCGGAGACGGTGGAGCAGGCGCGTCTTGGAGAGTGGGAACCGCGGCTCCTCCGGGTGGCTGGCCGAGTGCCGGGACGACCTCCTCTTCCATCTGCCAGAGCGGGGCGCGCTGCGGAGCCACGGATTCCCAGCCGTAGAGCTCGGCCAGGAAATCGAGATATCCTTGTGCGGCGCGATCGAGTGAGTGCTGCTCGGCGACGAATTGCCGCGCGCCGCGCCCGAGCCGGTCGCCGAGCATGGGGGCAAGCTGCAGCAGACGGGTGTAAGAGAGGATCTGGTCGCCCTCCGCGGAGCCGGGGTCGACCTTGCAGCAGACAGCTTGAGGTAGTTCGTCCAACGCCCCAACCGCGGAGACGAGCGTCGGCTTGCCCGCGCCGAGCAGTCGCAGGAGACTGGCCGAGGTCTCGCCGGCCGTCGGATAGCGCAGATTCAGACAGATATCGGCGGCCGCGACGTAGCTACGAAACGCCGCGGCCGAAACATAGCCTGTCACCTCCACGGCGTCCGCCAGACCCAACCGGCGAATCAGGCCCCGCAGGTCATAGGTGGGCGAGACCGAGCCTACGAGAATGTAGCGCGCGTCGGGCTCCCACTCCCGGAAGCGTCGAAACGCCCGGAGGGCCGGCTCCATACGCTTGTAAGGGTTGATATGCCCGAATGAGGCCCAGATCGGCACATCCACCGGCAGATCCAGCGCGCGCCGCGCCGTCCGCACCTCTATGAGACGAGGCAATGGCACACCCATCGGCACCACGACAGACGGAAGATGGGGTCGCCAGCCGCGCGCACGCTCGACGACATAGTGACTGTGGCCGATCAGGCCCACGGCACGGTCGATCACGTCTTCCGCCAGCGGCATCACGAAAGCATCGTCCGGGAACTGGCCACGAGCCATACGCCGCGCCACAGCGGCTCCCCGCTCGCCATACCGCTCCGCCATCTCGCGCAGGTAGCAATCGACCTTCCCACGGCGGGTTGCGGCGTACCACAGCTTGAAGTGATGCAGCACCCATTCGTGAAGCACGACGATGCCAGGTAGGCGCTGGGCGTGCTCGTAGATCTGCGCGTGGACCGGGCTGTTCCCGATGTGGTAGAGAATGGCGTCGAACGGCCGGGTGGAGTTGAGCCGTGGCAGATCGTCCATCGGGCGGATCTCGATCCACCGCTTGAGATCCCGGTTACTTGGGCTCGCACTGTCCGGAACGAAGAGCGTGATCTCGGCGAAGCGGCCGAGGTACGGCAGAAGCTCTTCGCTGTAGTCAGAGATCCCGGATGGGAGCGGATTGACGGGAGAGCAGTATGCGAGACGCTTCACCCGGCCACGCGCTCCACCATGACATCGTGTGCCCGGAGCTCCAGACGATCGTCGAGCGGCGCGAGAGCCGCGCCGTCACCGTAGCGACGGTGCAGGGCGAGGCCGAGCAGATGGTCGGCAAACTGCGGATTCTTCGGAAGCAGCGATCCATGCATGTAGCAGCCGTGAACGTGGCGATAGACCGCTCCTTCGGTGCCGTCCTCACCGTTGTTGCCGAAACCCTTTACGACGGCTCCGAGCGGCCGTGCGCCATCGCCAAGGTAGGTCCGGCCGCTGTGGTTCTCGAAGCCGACAAGGCGGAGACCGGGCTGCTCGGGCTCCTGCCAGTCGACGACGATATTTCCGATCAGCCGCCGGTTGCCGCCGATGGTATGCACGTCCAGGACGCCGATACCCGGAAGCTTTTCACCGGTATGGGTCAGAAAGTAGTGTCCGAGCAGCTGATAGCCTCCACAGATGGCAAGGAGGACGAGGCCCTCCTCGATCGCTGCCCGCAGCCCCTCGGCCTGGCGCCGGACGAAGTCCTCAGCAATCAGCGCCTGCCCACTGTCCTGGCCGCCTCCGAAGAACGCCAGATCATAATGCGACCAATCGACGGGTGAGCCAGGCCTGATCGGGTCGACGCGCAGAGCGAGAGAGCGCCAGCACGCTCGCTGGCGCAGCGCCAGGATATTCCCGCGATCCCCGTAGATGTTCATCTGCTCGGGGTAGAGGTGCGCGATAGTAAGCTGGTACGTGATGCGTGGGCTCCTTCGTCTAGGTTTCACGCAGCTTCTCGACGTCGCGCACGATGTCGCCAGCCAGGGTACCGGCCTCGACAAGTGGTAGCGCGATGCCGAAGAGGCTTCCCTTCCCTTCTTCGCTTTCGACCCAAATCAAACCGCCGTGCCGCTGAACGATTTCACGTGCGATGAAGAGACCCAGGCCCATCCCGCTGACGCGACCCTTCGCATTTGCGGCGCGGAAGAAACGCTCGAAAAGCCGATCACGTCCGGCGGCCGGGATACCGATCCCGTGATCGCGGATCGTTACGACCGCCCAGCCCGCCGGGATCGCCGGCCTGTTTTCGTCCAGATCGGTCTCCTCGCTCGGGCCAACCATTACCTCGACATCTCCGCCATCAGGGCTGTACTTGATGGCATTCCCAACCAGGTTATTGAGAACCTGCTCCATCCGAAACTCGTCGACATCCGCATAGAGCGGCCTATCGATCGCGTCGAGTCGGATCGTATGATCCGACGTCGTCGTCTGCACTCCCGCTACCACATGCCTCACCAGCACGACCAGATCCGTCGTCTGCGGCTCAATCGCGAAGCGGTTGATGCCGATGTGCGACACGTCCCGCAACTGGTCGAGCAGCATCGTCATGCGGTTGACCTGCTGCTCGATAACGTCGAGCCCTTTCGTCGCGGCGGCCAGACTGCTGTCTTTGCGCGCCCGCCGCATGAGCAGGCCGGCATAGCCTTTGATCGAGGCGAGCGGATTCTTCAGCTCGTGCGAGATAATCGAGATAAACTCGTCCTTCTCGTTGTCGAGGGCTTGAAGTACACGCCGCTGGCGGTCGGTCTCCTCAAAGAGGCGTGCGTTTTGGACTGAGACGGCGGCGGCGTTGGCCAATGCGCTAAGGAAAGCGACATCAGATTCCGAAAACTCGCGAGGTCGAATGGTTGCCAGCTGGAGAATACCGACGAGTGCCCCGCGATGCATCAATGGGAGGACGATCGCCGACTTGAGTGAGGGGCCAAATGGATGAGGCGTGCCGAATAGCTCGGCTACCGGGCCATAATACGCCTGCGGCGCGGCGATTACACGCGCGAGCACGCCCTGCGCGCAGGGATCGAGCGTCTCGCGCCGCACAGTTCCCTTGCCGGTATATCCGACCTCGGCAAGTCGCCGCCATTCGTCTTCACCGCTCAGCCAGATCCCACCGGCATCGACGCCTGCTGCACGCACGGCGCCTTCCACCAGGCGCCGTCCAACCTGTTTCAGATCGAGCGTGCTGGCGCCCGCCTGAATAACGTCGAGCAGCGTTCTGAGCTGCTCGTTGACGGCAAGTAGATCGTTCTGTACTTGTTTGGTGCGCAGCAGTGCGCGAATGCGGGCGAGCAGCTCGCTGTTGTTGACCGGCTGCGTCAAGTATTCGTCGGCACCCAGATTGAGGGCCTGAATTCTCTGGTGCTGGTCGGGCGCGTTGGCCGTCAGCAGCACCACGGGAATCGACCGCGTCGACGAATCTTCCCGAAGCCGCTGCACAACTTCGAAGCCATCCAGACCCGGCATCATCACGTCGAGCAGAATCAGGTCGAGACGCTCCCATTGGGCGAGCTCTAGGGCGAGCTCGCCTCGGTCCGCCTGCAACACCTCGTGCCCCTGACCCTTCAAGAGGCGATCGAGAACGTAAAGATTATCGGGCTGATCGTCAACGATCAGAATTCGCGCCAACGTGGGCTCCTCCAAGGTAGCGTTCAATTAACTGTAACAGATCATTGGTCCGGATCGGCTTTGCCACGTAGTCGGTACAGCCGGCTCCGAGCGAGCGCTCACGATCGCGGGGCATACTGTTGGCCGTTACGGCAATCACAGGAACCTCTTTACCGGCCGGCATCTCACGCATCGCCCGAACTGCTGTGTAGCCATCCAGGCCGGGCATCTGCATATCCATGAGCACCAGATCGAATGAGGTCTGCGCGATCATCGTCAGCGCAGCATCACCTGTCGTCGCCTGGTCGACCGTGTAGCCACGGTGAGTCAGGATCCGGTCCATGACGTACATATTGTCTGGATTATCTTCGACGACGAGGATGTGCTTCGTCATCCGCGCTCCTCCAACGTTCGAGGTGGAGCTAAACAGGCCCTGTCCAGCACGAATAGCGCCACGAACTCCCTACACGGACGGCACTCACGCCGCTTGCTGCTCACGCCGGCGCTGAAGCTGCTCGCGCACCTCGCGAAGGTGCGCAAGTCGCTGAAACAGATCGGCACGTGACACCGGCTTGACCAGGTATTCGGCAGCTCCCAGGCTATAGCCCAGCTCGCGATTGTCGAGAATCGAGAGCATGATGATCGGTATATCGGCGGTCTGCGGATCGTTCTTCAGCTCCTGAATGACTTCCCATCCGTCCCGCCCCGGCAGCATAACGTCGAGCGTCATGGCAAAGGGATGCAGCAAGCGCGCCATCTCGATCCCAGCCTCGCCAGACTGGGCCACGGCGATGTCGAAGCCCTCATCGCGGAGATACTTCTCGAGAATATAGATCACTTCGGGATCGTCGTCGACGACCAGGACGAGCGGCTTGTCGCTCGGGGCGTAGCGACGCGGGCCGTCGGCGCCGGAGGGTCCTCGCGTGCCAGGCGCAGGAATGACCGGGCGCCGGGCAGGGCGGCCGCCATCCTCAAAGACGCGCAGGCCTGGTGGAAGCTGAGTGGGGATGGCAAAAGTAAATGTCGATCCCTCTCCGAGCCGGCTTTCCAGCTCGATCGCCCCGCCGAGCATCGTGACCAGGCGCCGAACGATCGCGAGGCCCAGACCTGTACCTTCATATCGGCGCGACAGCGAGCCATCGAGCTGACGAAACTCCTGCCAGATCGCGTCCTGATCGGTGGGCGCAATGCCGATACCCGTGTCGATCACCTGGAACGTAACGAACTTGCTCGCGTCGCCAGCTGATGGGTCATCCTTGAGCAGCCGGCCCGGCCGCACATGAATCGCCACGCTGCCACGCTCGGTAAACTTGGCGGCATTCGAGAGCAGGTTGAGCAAAATCTGGCGCAGCTTGTTTTCGTCTGTGCGCAGGTGCGGCAGACGGGGAGCGACCTCGGTCCGGAGCTCCAGACCTTTGTCGGCGATCAGCGGAGCAACCGTGCTGCGCACATTCTGGATCAACTCTTTGATGCCGAAGTCGGAGACGCTTAGATCGAGCTTCCCAGCCTCGATCTTGGAAAGGTCGAGGATATCGTTGATCAGCCGGAGAAGATTCTGGGCATTCCGCTCGATGATCTCTACCTGCTTGGTCTGCTCCTCGTTGAGATCGCCATCGAGGCGGTCGCTCAAAATCTGCGACAGCGCGAGGATGGAGTTCAGCGGCGTGCGGAGCTCGTGGCTCATGTTGGCGACGAACTCCGATTTGAGCCGGTTCGCACGCTCGACCTCGGCGTTCTTCTCCTGCAGTTCGATCGCGCGCTGGGCGACGATATCCCGCTCGGTACTCAGCTCGCCGAGCAGCCGCGCATTCTCGATCGCAACCGACGCATAGTCCGCCAGCGCTGAGGCAAGGTCGATCTCCTCGGCGCTGATCGTGCGTGTTCGCCGGAACGAGACGATCAGGGCACCTACAGGCTTGTCCTTGCGGAAGAGCGGAACGCCGAGCGTCGCCTTCACGCCCTCGGCAACCTGAACCGGGAACTCTTCAGAGGGAAAGTCAGGATTCTCGCCGAAGTTTTCGATGACGACCGGCGCCTGCTGCTCGATTACCCGGCCGGCTGTTCCTTTGTATGGCGGAAAGACCACGTTCCGGAACGAATCGGTAGCCGCGCCGTCGACCGCGGACCAGCGCGTCGAACCCTCGGCGTCGGAGATCGTGGCGACCGCGGTAAAATCGGCGCGGAGCAGACGGCGCGCCCCGCGGCAGACCAGCTGCAGTACAGCCTCGAGGTCGCGCTGGGCCGCGAGCTCGCGTCCCATCTCCTGGAGCGTATCGCTTTTCTCAAGGAGGCGAGCGAGATGCGCATTACTGTCGCGCAGCTCCTCACGCTGGCGCTGCGTCTCCTCAAAGGCGCGGACGTTACTGAGAGCGGTGGCGAGCTGAGAAGCGGTCAGAGTCAGCTGCTGTATCTCAGAGTTCCGCAGCGGATGTAGGCTGGCCACGGTGAGTATGCCCAGCAGATCGGAGCCAAAGCGGAGGGGCAGATTGACCACGCTGTGTGGCGCGCCGCTGCCGACACCCGTATGGATGCGGTACGGCGTATCCGAAGGGAGATCGGTGACGGCGAGCACGCGATTCTGCTGCACCGCCGCGCCGGGCAGACCCTCGCCGATCCTAAGCGTCCGGAGGCTGGCAGGGTCGAGGCCCGAGACCCCGGTAACGGTCAGCCAGCCCTCGGCATAGCTGTAGACGACGCCGGCCTGAGCGTCGACACTGGCAAGAATGAGCGGCAGGACCTCGTCGACGAGCGGCTGAAGCTGGGACGAGCCATTAAGCGCTGTGATTACGCGTGTATAACCCTGCTGCCGATCCTGCCTGATCTGCAGCCGATCGGCGAAGATCCCGATGCGCCGTACGAGCAAGATACCATAGATTAGCGTCAGGAAGGTCGTCAGGCTCAGCAGCCCCAGCAGCACTTCACCGGTCACCTCCAAGCGGCTTGACTTTCGGGCAAGGCTCAGATCATGCTCTCGGGCATAGCGTACCAGCTCGTCATAGCGCACCTGGAAGTTCTCGAAGAAACGCCTTTCACGCTGCGCGGCGGCCGCAAGCGCAGCCGCCTGAAGGCGAGCAGGACGCTGGGAGAGATCGGGGGCGATTCCCTGGCGCCAGCTATCGGCTACGCCGGCCAGCTCGCGCACCTGTGGCGGCACCTCCGGCCCGATCCCGGGAGCGTTCGTCTGCAGGACGGACAACGGCGCGGCAATCGCGTCCTGGCTGTGGTTGTAGAGCTCGATGAAGGCCTGGTCGCCGGTAAGGAGGAAGCCGCGCGCACTCGACTGCATATCGTCGAGCAGGCCGTACACCTCACGCAGCGAGACGGCAAAGAGTTCCGCGTCGCGCATCCGATTGCGATTGTTCGCACGGGCAAGATCATTGACGATCGACCCGGCGAGCAGCCCGACGACCAGTAGGGCCGCGAGCGCGAGCAGGGCAAGGCTTCGCCGGGTCTGGCGGTTCGTCCAAGTCGGTACGTTCTCGGTTGGCAATCGGGACATCGTCAGGTATCTTGAACACCGTTCACTGGGCTACTATGATGCAACGTGAAGCGTATGTGACAGCAGGAGCCAGTATACCATCGGCTGGCGACCAGCAATTTCCCGGTCTGCAATATCTGGAGTGACGGAGTTATGAATGCCTGTGCGGTTGTATGACGCGATCTCACTGGATGCCGGCTATACGCTGATCCGACCACTTCGCGAGGCACCCGAGATCGTGGCGGAGCGTCTCACACAGCTCGGAATCGAGGTCACTCCAGAGCAGCTTCACGTCGCATGGCGCCGCGCGGAGCGGCTCTTCCTCGACGACTACCTCGCTCCACAGAGTCTGACGTGGACATCGGACGTGCGGATTCAGGAGCTGTACGAGCGCTACTACGCACAGCTGCTGGGAGACATGGGCGTCGCCGACCACGAGCGGGCGCATGCTCGCGAGATTATCACAGCCTACAACGATCCCGAGAACTGGACCACCTACAAAGGGGTACTGGAAACGCTGGCCGATCTGGCGGGACGCGGCTACCGGCTCGGAGTCGCCTCTGATTGGGTCTCGGGCCTGCCTCGCATTCTCCACCGGCTCGGCCTCACGCGCTACCTCGACTGGGCCCTCGTCTCCGGTGCCATCGGCTTTAGCAAGCCCTCGCCCGCCTTCTACGGGCTCGCGGTCCAGCGCGCGGGCACTGCCGCCGACCGCATCTTACACGTCGGCGACAGCTACTACGCCGACGTCCTGGGCGCGCGCACCGTCGGAATGCATGCGCTCCTCATCGACTGGCGCGGGCGGCCCTGGCCCAAGCTCGACGTAGGGCTCATCACGAACATCTCAGAGCTGTTATCAGTCCTGGCTTGACGCTCCGGTCCATCGGGTGTATATTCGCCGTAGCAGCTTAAACGTTTAACTTACGAGAATGATGGCGACGATCAAGCAGGTCGCGGAGGTGGCGGGGGTCAGACCGGCGACAGTCTCCTACGTCATGAATAGGACGGGGTCGGTATCGGTCGCAACCCGGGAGCGCGTACTCGCGGCGGCAGCCGCGCTCAATTACGCCCCGTCCCATCTTGCTCGATCGCTACAGCGCAAAGGCAGCCGCACGCTGGGACTCGTCTTGCCGGCTACGCCAGCCGATGAACCGATCGGCGCAATGCTGAGCGGACTGGCGGACGGAGCTGCGGGGGTGGGCTATGACCTCCTGCTGGCCTCGCGAACGCACGATGAGGCGGCGGCCTATGCAGACTTCCATCGGTCGGGCCGCGTCGAGGGCGTGGTGATCCTCGGCGTCCAGCAAGAGGATGCGCGCGTCACAGCCGCGCGGCGCCTTGGCATCCCTTACGTCTGCGCAGGACGGCCGGCGGATGGCAGCCCCTTCGTCGCCATCGACGCGGAGTCGGGAACGGTAGAAGCGCTCGCGCATCTGATTGTCCTCGGGCACGAGCGCATCGGTCTGCTCACGCCGCCGCTCGAGCTTGCGCTGGCGGCCGAGCAGGATTCCGGTTACCGAGCCGCGCTGGCAGAGGCCGGTATCGCCTTCGACGAACAACTGATCGTGGAAGGTGGACTGACCGAAGGCGAGGGCTATCTCGCGGCAACCGAACTGCTTACCCTACCTGAGCCGCCAACGGCGGTACTCGCCGGGTCCGCAGCGCTAGCCTTCGGAACCGTGCATGCCGCCCACGATGCTGGCATGCAGATTGGGCGGGACCTGGCGCTGATCGTCTTTGACGATCCCCCATCGGCGGCGCACGTTGCTCCACCGCTGACGGCTGTACGGCAGCCGACGGTGGAGGTCGGACGCGAACTGGCGCGATTGCTGGTCGCGGTAATTGAGGGCCGGGAGCAGCCGCGCGAGGTGCTGCTCCCAACGCAACTGATCGTCCGGCAATCATGCGGACGAGCGAGGCCGAGGCGATCGGCGCTGGATAGTGACGGTGCCGCGAACGGCGGCTCTACAAGCTAGCTGGAAGGGGTTCAAGATGGCGAGTATCAAGTTCGATCACGTCGAGAAGTATTTCGGCAACGTTCACATCCTGAAGGATATGAACATCGACATCGCCGACCAGGAATTTCTGGTGTTGGTCGGTCCGTCCGGTTGCGGCAAGACCACGGCACTGCGGCTTCTCGCGGGTTTGGAAGAGATTTCCGACGGCTCGATCTATATCGGCGACCGGCGCGTAAATGACGTCGCCCCTAAAGACCGCGACATCGCGATGGTCTTCCAGAGCTACGCGCTCTACCCGCACATGTCGGTCTACGACAACATGGCCTTTGGCCTCAAGCTGCGCAAAACACCGAAAGCCGAGATCGACAAGCGGGTCAAGGAAGCGGGCGACATGCTGGGGATCAGCCAGTACCTGGACCGCAAGCCGAAGGCGCTCTCCGGCGGCCAGCGCCAGCGCGTTGCACTTGGACGTGCCGTCGTGCGCGACCCCGCGGTCTTCCTGATGGACGAGCCGCTCTCCAACCTCGACGCGAAGCTGCGTGTGCAGACGCGCTCCGAGATCAGCAAGCTCCATCAGCGGCTGAAGACCACCTTCATCTACGTGACGCACGATCAAGTCGAGGCGATGACGATGGGCACGCGCATCGCCGTCATGCGCGATGGCATCATGCAGCAGCTCGACGCGCCGCAGGTGCTCTACGACCGGCCGGCAAACATGTTCGTCGCGGGCTTCATCGGCTCACCCTCCATGAATTTCTTCGAGGCGAAGCTGACACGCGGCGACGGCGGCCTGTCGGTCGACACCGGCTCATTCCGAGTTCCCGTGCCCGCAGTATTGCAGGCGGACCTCGGCAAGTACATCGATCAGCCGGTGTTCTTCGGCATCCGGCCGGAGGATGTTCACGACGCCCGTTACGTCCCGACCGGCGTGGAAGCAAGCCAGCCGTTCCAGACGACGGTCACGGTGACCGAGCCGATGGGCTCCGAAGTCTACGCCTACATCGAGAAGGGCGGCAAGGAGTTCGTCGGCCGCCTCGATCCGCGCACGTCGGCCCGTGCCGGCCAGCCGCTCGAGATCGCGCTGGATATGGCGCGGATGCACATTTTCAACAGCGAGACGGAGATGGCCTTGGTCTAGCAGTCCCACACAATCGCGTAGACTCGGACGTCGACGCCCGCCGGCAAAGCCGGCGGGCGTGCCACGCGCCAGCACGCCTACCACGTCCGTGTTCCTGCCGTGTGGCCGCGGGCCGCGGCCGCGACCCAGGCAGCGCAGTTGGGCGCACAGCTCGGTTGGCGCACACGCCGTTAAGTTCGGCGGGACGGGCCGCGGGGCCGCACAGCAGCAGCAGAGTCCCGACCTCTTCCCGAGTGCACGCCAGCGGCAGGTGGCGCACCGCCGCACGTGTGGTGCGCGTGCCGGTTGCCCGGCGCGACACCGCACCCCGCCGCGGGCACGTGCGCGACGCCCAGCCGTAGGCCGCCGGCACCAGGGGTGGCGCGCCATCGCGCTGCCCGGCCATGCGGGGCGGCAGCCGCGGCGCCGTCGCCGGAATCCCGAGTAAGGTTGTGGTGGCTACTTGCCACATCCAGCTCGTTCTGCCAGCCATCTATGTGCATTTCTCCACAAATAACCCAGAAGTATTAGTCAGCTATCAGTGGATGAAGCAAGGAGCCAGCACAGGGAGTCCGGCCAAGCCACCCGGACATCGTCATTCGGGATCGCGCGACCGTGCTCCTACCGCTGGCCGGCCATGGCCGGTTGACAGCCGCGCCCCTTCGTCGGTATCATCGGATGCATGGCAACCACTCCCTTGCTGCCGGGGCCGTTCCCGCCGGTGCTGATTACGGCCCTACTCCAGGCGTCGCTGACGATGCTTACAGTGGAGGTCCGTGCGCTGACCGGCGAGCAGCGACGTTGGCGGCCCGGACCTGATGTGTGGTGCGTCAACGAGGTCATCGGGCATCTGATCGAGGCCGAACAGCGCGGTTTCGCCGGACGGATCCGGGCCATCCTGCAGGAGGATTATCCCACCTTCGCAACCTGGGATCAGCCGGCCGTTGCCCGCGCCCGACAGGACTGCGAGCGCGATGGTGAGCTGCTGCTGCAGGAGTTTACCGCGCTGCGTCAGGCAAGCATCGGGCTGGTCGAGCCCCTAACGCCGACCGAGCTCGCACGTGCCGGATACCATCCCATGGTTGGAGAGCTCACGGTTCGTGATCTGCTCCACGAATGGGTCTTTCACGACCGCAGCCATCTGCAGCAGGTGCTGGAGCTGGTCAAGGCCCTGCAATGGCCCCACATGGGGAACAGCCGCCGCTTTTCGGCCCCCCAGACCGACGAATAGGGCGCCTGTGGCGGCTCCTTTTGAGCGGCCTCGTCTACCTCTAGCTCTAGCCTGATCATTGGAGTATCGACGCCGGCCAGGAGCATCGCGATGCCGTCGATTGGCGGTGCCACGCAGACCGTGGCAACCACCGTGTTCGCCCATCTCACGCCTGACGTGAATTGGAGGAGCACCGAATGGACGACACGCATCCACTGGAACAATCTGCGCTCAGACGACGGCGACGTGCGCTACACAGCCTTCATGGCGCTGCTCGCCATAACCGACTCGCCCGTGGGCCGGGCCGCGGCACCGGCAAATGGTGGTCGAGCGGCTTACCGGCCGGTTCCGTAACTGCGTGACGGAAAAGAATGCTACCCTGATTCGCTACGATATCATTGAAGACCTGCGCAAGCTCTATGACGCTACGCAGGACGAGCAGGTACGGGAAACCGCCCTGACCTTGATAGCAACGGAAGACGACAGAAAATACTGCACAAAGTATGCGCGTGTCTGGCGGGTAAAATGAAGTTCTTTAGCTCAACGGCCTCGCAGCGCATGCTATCGTTAGCGGCGATCATGCTCACGACGAGGCCACTGAGCCGATCGAGCCCGGCGCCGTGGTCGCCGAACAGCATGGATCGAGGGTGACACGCTCACGTAGAGTCGTCGGGATTATGGCCAAGGCGCCGCTCGCCGGTCAGGCAAAGACCAGGCTCATTCCGGTCCTTGGCGCCCGGCGTGCCGCCCTCCTATACCACCAGATGTTGCTCGATTCCATCGACCTCGCGCTGGCGGCGCTCGACGGCGATGGCGACGTCAGCATCGTCTGCCCCCCTGGTGAGCACCGCGCCATCCTGGCGGACATCGTGCCTCCACACGTCGACGTTGTCGCGCACGGACCGGGGGGTCTCATGACGGGCCTGAGCTATGGCTTGACATCGCTTACACAGGCAGGCTATCGCCAGGTGATCCTTGTCGACGGCGATAGCCCAACGTTACCGGCCGATTATCTCCGTTTGGCGTTCGACCAGCTCACGCACGACACGGTAGTCCTTGGCCCCACCCTTGACGGTGGGTACTACCTCATCGGCGCCTGCCGGCCCCGGCCAACACTGTTCCAATGGGACCCCCTCGACAGTGCGACGATCTGCCGGCAAACGAAGGAGCGTGCCGAGGACCTCGGCGCTCCGGTGGTGCTTCTCCCGAGCTGGTACGACGTCGACACACCGGACGATCTTGCGTATCTCGTAGCGCAGCTCCAGGTACCGGGCAGCGATGCCGCACGTACGCGCCGGTTCCTCGAGCAAGGAATCGCCGATGAGTAATCCATCCTTCTGCCCGACGTGCGGGGGCCGCCTTGCGGAGCGCGAGATCGCCGGTTATCTGCGCCATGTCTGCACACGCTGTGGGAAGATCCTCTACCGCAACCCGGCGCCCGCTGCCGGCTGCGTCGTCGAGCAGGCCGCATCCGTAGCCGGATCGGGCCTCTGTGCATGTGCTGCTTGCACGTCGCAAGTTCGACCCATGGAAGGACCACTGGTATTTTCCGAGCGGGTTTGTCGAATATGGCGAGGATATCGAGGCGACGGCGCGGCGCGAGATCGAGGAGGAAACCGGATTGGTCGTCGATCTCGGACCGGTTTTCGGCATCTACAGCTACTTCGACGATCCACGCCAGCATGGCATCATAACGTTGTACCGCGCGTTCGTGACGGGCGGCACCCTTACGGCCGGCGATGATGCGTCTGAGGTCGGCTTTTTTGCCGCCGATGGCGCAGATCGGGTTCGCGACGCACCGTCGTGCGCTTGCCGAGTGGCCGGACGAAGTGCTGTACGGCATCCTGCCGCCGCGTGCCGATCGCGGCCGGGCATACTATTTTGGCCCCGGTGCCGCTCCGGGGCACAGATAGCGCGGCGCGGAGCTGTGCAACGTGGACCGTGCTCGACGCCGGCCGTTTTGCGTACGACCGCCCGGCGGTTGCGCTGCCGCCGACCGGCAGACATTGCGGCCGCTAGCGCCGGGCGTACTTCAGCGTGAGCGTCAGCATGTGGTAGCCCGCCAGGAGCGTGCCACGCATCGTCCCGGAGACTTTCGACTTGCCTCCGACCCGTGCCCGGTACGTCGTCGGCACTTCCACCATCGGGATCTTGAGGCGTGCCGCCTTGACGATCATTTCGGTTGGCCAGCCGTAGGTCGGCTCCTGCATGTCCAGCGATTCGAGGGTAACCCGCCGAATCGCCCGAAACGGTCCTACATCCGTAATCTGCAGGCCATAGAGCCGATGCAGGAGCCAGGCGACCAGGCGGTTGCCAAGCCGCTGTTGGGGCGGCATCGCGCCCGGCGTCATGCCGCCAAGCTCCCGTGAGCCAAGCACAAGGTCGACCTGGCCGGCCAAAATCGGAGCGACGACAGCGTCGACCTCCGCCGGATCGAACGATCCATCGCCGTCCAGAAACACCAGCACATCCGCGTCGGGCGCGGCGTCCACGCCCGTCTGGCACGCCTTGCCGTACCCGCGCTGGGTCTGCACGACCACCTCGGCGCCCGCATCGCGAGCCCGTGCGACGGTCCTATCGGTCGAGCCTCCATCGACAACGATCACCTCCGTCACGATCTCGCGCGTAAGCGCGCGCACGACATCCCCAATCGCGGCCTCCTCGTTCAACGTCGGAATGATCACGACAATCCTGGTCACCGGTCGCCGCGTTTCACGAAGGTGGGGTCGGTGCGTGTGGCCGCCGCCACAGCGTCCCGCGCATCATGCCCGGCCGGCGCATGAGCCGTCCCAGCATGGGCACCATGAGTGCGCAAGCCAGAGGCGTCAGCAACGTTGCTACCATGATCGTGTCAACCTGGATCGGCTGAAAGCGGTGCGCGGGATCCTGATTGAGAAACTCGGTTGAGATGTTGCTCCACAGTGCGCCAAGCGAGAAGAGCGGCGCCGCCCAGCGTGTAAAGCGATCATCGGGCAGTAAGGCCGCCAGGACGAGCACCCACGTCACGTACCACTCCTGAAACCAGAAGCAGCCCACGATCAGGTACAGCATCGTCACGGCGATTCCCATACGCCATAGCTCCGGATCGTCGGCCGGCCTGTTCCGGGTTCGTCGCCACCACCACAGCAGGAGGCACGCCGCGAGCAGGAGAAACAGGAGCGTCGCGCCGCGGATCGCGGCCTGGCGCGCCGGCGTCGCTCGGTGCCAATGCAGGTAGTGCAGATCGTAGGCGATATTTGCCAGCGAATTGTAGGTTAAGATGTGGCGCTCGCGGAGCATGCGCGGCAGGGTCTTCCAGCCGCCAAGGGGAGCGTACAGTGCCCAGGAGAGCGGAAAGAGCAACGCGATCGCCGCGAAGCTCGTGCCGAGGGCACTCCGCCATCCCCAGCGCCGAACGAGACAGAGGCCCATCACCGGCAGAAGCAGCAGCGCCGTGATCTTGACGTGCGCCGCCAGCCCGAGCGCCAGCAAGGCGAGAAACCAGCGGTCCCGCTGTTCGAGCAGCAGCGCAAGCAGGATCAAGGCGAGCATGATCCCATCGTTATGCGCCCCGAGCGTCGACGTGATCAGCAGCAACGGATTCCAGAGCCACGCGAGGAGCGCCATCACGCCGTAGCGCGGCACACGGCGTCGTGCGATGACGAAGATCAACACACCGCATAGGCCGGCCATCGCGATTGCCAGCAGCCGATAGCCCAGGATGTAGTCTTGCACAGACCCCTGGCTCACCATCCTGACGGCGCGCGCAACCAACCCGCTCGGGTATTCCCAGAGCGGCCCATAAGCATCCACCCACTCTTTCCACGTCGCGTAGCCGTAGAACCGCTCGGCCGGAAACGCGTTCGGAGTGACAGCCAACGGGCTTACCCCATGGATGACCTGCATCCGGCCCCGCACCAGGTAGTCAAAGATGTCGAGTGACTCGCCCGGATACCCCGGCAGCAGCGCCGCGGAGCAGAGCAGCCAACTGCCGACGATCACCGCCATAGCGTGTCTTGTGCGCCGTGGCGAAATCCGCGCCGCCAGCCACATTGCCAGCATATAGCAGAGGATCAGGAGCGCATAGATCCCGGCATGCGCCCAACCCGCGCGCAGGGAGCGATCGACGAGGGCCGGCCAGCTCAGATGGGTACCGCGCAAGCCCTTTGCGAGCGGATACTGTCGCGTAATGCCCAACCAGTAAAGACCCACGTTTGCGGCAGCCAGACACCCAAGCCCGACGATCGGAGTGGGCCGCATACGCCACGAGCTTGATCCGGCGCCGGTCTCGTGGTGCCCGGCGGTTGTCTTGTGAAGGATCACTGCACAGCTCTCGCTAAATGATCGCCAGGGCTAGCCGTGCAACACGACTCCCGTTCTCGGCTCCGATCGCAAGGCGGCCCCGCAGAACCTGATCCAATCCCCATGCTCGGCCGGCCGCGCCCAGCGACAAGCTGAGCGCCGCCACCATGGGAACAAGCAACTCCCAGATCCAGGTGGTGCCCCACTCCGAGACCCACAGACTGGTAAGAAATAGGAACGCTCCCAGCGCGACGGGGCGCGTCAGCAAGCCAAGCAGCAGGAGCACGCCAAAGGAGATCTCAGTTAGGGCCTGGATCGGCGCGACCAAACGGGCATGGCCGGCCATGAACGACATGATCGCTTTCCAGGCACCCGGCGCGTGGCCGCGCGTGATGTAGCCATGGATCAGGCCAGCATAGCCGCCGGGCGTGTATAGGCCCTTGCTCCGATTCTCGAAGAATACCCACACGAATAAAACACCCAGAGTCAAGCGCAAGAGTGTCAGCGCCAGCTGCGCCTCTGTCGTCGGAACGGCGGTGGTGGCGGCGGAATCAGCCGGCCGGTGCGCCACTGGAATGTCCCGTCGAAACGTGTCGTCTCGTTCGCGCATACGGGGTCTCCTTAGCAGGTAGGAGCTCTCGGTGGCTCTACCGAATCAGTGAAGACATACGTCCTCAGGACACCGTTACGTGATTCCACCACCTTGTGTACGCTGCGCGTCGATCAGCGTGGCAAACCGGACAGAAAAGCACATGGCTGCACGGCGCGCCGTTGGTCCCGTCTCTTAAGAGCCCGACGGGGCAGGCTGTCCGGTTGCGCGGCCTGTGCTCAGAGCAGGATAGTCCACCCCTACCAGACGACCAGACACGTTTCAGTGTGGCGAACGCCAACGGCGCCCGCAATCCCCGCCGTTATTCAATTGAGTGCGACCATCATGCGTGGGAGATCGATTTCGTCACGCCGCGAGCTGTAGCATCTGGACTTCTGCCATGTCCGGTGCTGAGACAGACGTGCCGGAGAGCCGCTGATGTTGCTGCTGCCGATGATACTGCCAATACCCA
>JBBSGA010000085.1:0-19859 GCA_038254585.1 Chloroflexales bacterium
AGGACCGACGCCCACCGGTGAGCCGGGAGATCCGGGTGTGGCATCGCTCGGTGGTGATGTGGGAAGGGTCGGCCCCATGAGTACCGCCGCAATCGTCATCGCCGTGGTCTTCGTCCTCTGTCTACCGCTCTTCTTCCCGCGGGTCTACGCGGTCGACTCCGTCGAGTACTACTCGTACCTGCCATCGCTGATCTTCGATCACGACCTCGATTTTACCGACGAGTATCTTCGCCTGGATGCATTGAATCCCAATGCCGGGATCAAGACAGGACTGCTCAACCGTGCTGACCCGCTCACCCACCGGCCGATCAACGTCGCGCCGATAGGCAGCGCGATCCTCTGGCTGCCGGCGTTCCTCCTAGCCCACGGAGGAGTCGTCCTCGCCCGCGCCTTCGGCGCCAACATTGCAGCCGACGGCTTCAGCCGGCCGTACATCTGGGCGGTCTGCCTGGCGACCGCGCTCTATGGCCTGGGCGGTCTGCTGCTCTGCTACCGGCTCGCGCGCCGGTATACAGGCGTTTGGGCGGCAACGATTGCAGTGATCACCTGCTGGCTCGCTTCGCCGGTCGTCTTCTTTATGTACATCTCACCGCCATGGTCGCACGTGCCCGCGCTCTTCGTGACGGCGCTTTTCATCGTCATCTGGCTCGAGACCTATGGAAGGAGAACGATCGCAGGCTGGGTTGCGCTCGGGTTGCTTGGCGGACTCATGACCCTGTGCCGCGAGCAGCTCGGACTTTTCATGCTGCTACCGGCCCTTGAAGGGGTGACACGCTACTGGAGCTTGCTCAGGGGGCGGCGCTGGCCAGAGATGCGAGCACTCTTCACGCGGCATGCGCTCTTCCTAGCCGTCGTCGCCTTGTCGCTCGTGCCGCAGTTCCTGGTCTACCACGCCCTGAACGGCCGCTGGGGGCCATCCAAGAATGTGAGCGCCAAGCTCGTCTGGTGGAGTCCGCACTTCTTCGATACGCTGATCGATCCGGCCCATGGCGCTTTGCTCTGGACACCCATCTGGCTACTCGGGATAGTCGGTTTCGTCCTCCTCTGGGGCCGTGATCGGCGGCTCATGCTCTTGGCAGGCATCGCCCTGCTGGCACAGGTCTACATCAACGGCTCGTTCGATCCCACGTGGCACCTGAGCGGTTCGTTCGGCTTCCGGCGTCTGATCGAGGCGACGCCGATCTTCGTGCTCGGCGTCGCTTTGCTGATCGACCGCTGGAGGTTGCCGCATTGGACGAGTGCGGGAGCTTGCGCACTCATGATCGCCTGGAATTTCGGGCTGATCGCGCAATGGTCCCTGCCACCTCGACCGATACGGGAGGGGCTCGTGTGGAGCGGCATGCTCGATCGGCAAATCCAGGTCGCCCAATTAGTGGTCGACAGAGGCGGGCTCCTGCTCTTCGAACGGTGCAAGCTCGTCGAAAACGGCCGGTGTCGTTAGACATGGTTCAGCACTGAATGACAATTCGCGCGTTGGAGGTCGAGGCTTTGGCCGGTTGACCGCGCCGAGCCCGGCTAAAGCCTCGACCTCCAGATTGTGAATCACAGAGCGTCTGATTTGCACCATACCTTCGCGAAATTTAGCGCATTTACCTCATGAGAAGCGGCTCGCACTGAGCTCCGTCAGACTGCCGTCAGCCGGCCATGGCCTAGGTCCTCTCCAGCGCCTGCTATAATTCGCGCCATGACACCGGTTACGATCCTCGGCGTGCTCCTCGGGCTGCCGACCTGTTTCTATCTCCCGGGGGTTTTCCTTGAACGCGCAGCCTTTGGTGTCTACCGGCCTGTGCGTGGTCTGGAACTGCACGTGATGCGGGTGGTCGTCAGCGTCCTCGTCTGTGGATGGATCGGGTTCCTCCTGGCAGAGTTGGGGGTTTGGAGCTTGCCAGCCGTCCTCGCCGGGCTGGTACTCGTCGCCGCGCCACCGTTCGTGTACCAGTCCCGCCACGGTGGCCGTCCGTCGCCGGTCGGGCCGCGACAAGAGGCGCATGCTCTTGGGGCGCCGCTGGCGCGGGCAATGTTCCTAAGGCTAGGAGTCGCGGATTGGTCGCTACTCCTCGTCGGCCTCGTCTTCGCGGTGCTGATCGCGCGGCCGTTTGAAGTCGTGCGTGGTGGGCTGGACGCGGGCGTCTATGCGCTCACCGGGTACGCGATTGCGCATACCGGCGGTATTGTGCTGCACGATCCGCTCGTCGCAGAGATCGGCCGGCGGGCTGAGGCCGGAGACCCTGGCGCCCCGCACGCTATGAGCAACTTCCTCGGCGTGCAGGATCCATATCGCAACGTGGCGACGCGGCTACGCGCGGCAGGCTTCTACTTGAGCCCCGATGATTGGAACACGGGCCGGATCGTGCCTCAGTTCTTTCACCTCTGGCCGGTCTGGATCGCCACCGGCGTTGCTCTAGGAGGACCTTACTACGGGTTACTCACTACGGGAGCCTGGGGATTGCTCGGCGTGCTCCTGCTGGGCATGCTGGGACGGCGCATCGCCCATCCGGCTGTCGGGGTCACCGCGGCGGCGTTCCTGGCGCTCAACAGCGTGCAGGTTTGGTTCAGCCGCATGCCGCTCTCCGAGGCACTCACACAAGGACTCACACTCGCGGGCTTATGGGCCTATACGCATTTTGCGGACCAGCCGCGTGGCCGCGACGGCATCTGGTGGGGCGCGATCACGGGCATCGCTTTCGGCGAGCTTGCGATCACCCGGATCGACTTCTTTTGGGCAGTCGGGCCGGCATTATTGTGGCTACTGTACGTGGCAGTTACGCGCCGCTGGCAGGCGGGGCATACCGCCCTCTGCATCGCGATGTGTACGCTTCTTGCGCACGCGGCGCTCCATGTCATCTTCATCGCGCGGGCCTACTTTTTTGGCACCGCCTATTCGCCGCTGGGCCAGGTATCGGCCCTCGTCGAGTGGCTTACGCTGTTCTTCGTGACCCCTAAGATGCGCGTGCAGCTGTTGGGCCGGCCATACAGCGCGTTACGCCACGCCTGGCGCCTCCCGCTCGAGCTCGGCATCCTCCTTACGCTGATCGTGATCCTCGTGGCGCTGTGGCGCCGTCCGTGGCTACTACACGCCGGCGAACGATGGCTCAGCCAGTATCGGGCGCGTGTACTCAGCGCGCTGGCAACCGGGCTAGCCCTGCTGGCGTTCTATGCCTATGTGGTGCGACCACAAATCGTGAACGCGGAGGTGCTCCATGCGCCGGTGAGCGTGGCGAGCCGGGCGCGGCTCGCGGGCTATGTCGGTGCTCCTATCGCGGTTCCCGCCGGCATGAAAGCGACCATCGCCAACGACCAGGCAAACTTTGCCCGGTTTGGCTGGTACGTGTCACCGCTTGGTATATTGCTTGGCACCGCTGGTGGGGTTCTGCTGTGGCGATGCGGCCTGACACGACGCTCATGGCTTTTTCTGCTGATTGCCACGGCCTACACACTCTTTTATGTCCATGCGCTGTACGGCACCGCTGATGCAACCTACATCTATATCCTCCGGCGCTACGTGCCGATGGTCTACCCGGCTTGGTCGCTGGTGATGGCCTACGGAATCTGGTGGATCGGGCAGGGCCGGCGGTTGCGCAACCTACGCCGGCTCGTCGCCGTAACATCGGCGATCTTGTTGGCGGTCTTTTTCGTCTTTACCGGACGAGGTGTCTATGCTCACGTCGAGTACGGCGGGGCAATCGATCAGTTCCGGGAACTGGCGAGCGCTGTAGGACCGCGAGATGTGGTGCTGGTTCGCGGCGGTGGCGCCGATGTATCGGTACGTGATGCCCCCGACATCGTCGCCGGTCCATTGACGTACCTTTTCAACCGTAATGCGCTCACATTCAAAGGCACGAATCCGATCAATGTGGCCGACGCCCTGGCAGACCAGATCCGGCGCTGGGTGGCAGAAGGGCGGGGCGTCTACGTCCTGCTGTCGGCGAGCGGCGGCGATTGGCGATTCCCAGGATGGGTGGCGGTCCCAGGGCTGGATTGGACCTGGACCTACCAGGAGTTCCAGCAGTTGAGAGACCAAAAGCCGAACGCGGCCGGACCGGGCTCGATCACGTTCCGGCTCTACCGGCTCTATCCGGCAGCCGGCACCGCAGCACGGCTCACATCGGCCGGTCCCGCGGATACGATCGCCCAGGTATCCGGTTTCCACCGTGCGGAGCGTGATGGATCGATGTTCTTTGCATGGACCAGCGGCCAGGCAATCCTGCGCCTGGATGCGCCGGCAGGACAAGAGAGGGGACCGGCAACACTGCGCCTCGTGATTGCCGGCGGCCCTCGGCCGAAAGCCATCGACGAGGCGAATCTGTGCGTCGACATAGCGCGCGAATCGCTCCCTTACCCGAATGGCAGTCGCGACGCACTTCCCTGGCAGTCGCTTGGCTGTCACCCGATCCCGCCCAATGTCGCCGAGCTCAAGTTAGGTATGCCCGGCCTGCTGCCCAAGCAGCCTTACCTCATCCGGCTGTCCACTAAGCCCTGGACTCCCAGCAGCTTTCCCCCGGATCCCGGCGATCCCCGGAGATCCGACAGTCGCTCGCTTGGCGTGCGATGGCTCGCGGCAGCTTTCATCCCCGAATGAGGCGCGCGGTACAGCACGAGCAGTTGGTCACGCCAGGATCGATAAAGGAGTGGGACGCCGAGCGATGGTATCGTCTCTGGCTCATCGGAATCTTGCTGTTGGGATGGGCTCTGCGCATCTACTTTTGGTGGCAAGGGAGCCGCTCCGGCGTCGTGCCTCCGGCGAGCGATGAAGAGGAATATTATCGCGGCGCCGTCCACATCTTCAAAGAGCTCGGCTATTATGATCGCGGCCAGTGGCTGCGCGGACCACTTCCTTCACTGCTGTTAGCGGTCTGTTTCTTCCTCGCGGGCGGCATCTACCTTGCGCCGGCACTCCTTATGCAGGCGCTGTTCAGCGGCCTAGCCGTGTTGCCGATCGCGAGAGTCGCTCGCAGCTACACTCAGAGCCGGCGGGCAGGTATCGTGGCAGGCTTGCTCGCAGCGCTCTACATTCCGCACGCGGTGATGGCAAGCCAGATGATGTCCGAGCCGGCCGCGATCCTCACGATTGCGCTCTGCTTCTTCTGTCTTGAACGCTGGCGGGCCGGTAAAGGAAGATGGTGGTTGTTCTGGGCGGGCGTGGCGCTGAGCGGCTTTACCCTGGCCCGCGCGATGGGCCTGTACGCCCAAGTGTTGGTGCTCGTATGGGTATGGTGGCGTGTGCGAACGCTGCGCCAGGTAGTGCGGCTCAGCGGCCTTTTCATGCTCGGCTTCTGGCTTGTGCTGGCCCCATGGAGCATCCGCAACACCCTGGTCTTCGGCCGGGTTGTGCTTGTGGACACAAACGCCGGCTTTACCTTCTGGTCCGGAACCGACGAGCCGCAGGGCCACGAGCCGCTCCAGGTTCTCTGGAATGAGACCGTCCCGAACCTAGCCGACAAGCAGGCGTTGGAATTTTCGCAGGGGATAGCCAACATTCGGCGCGATCCGGCCGCCTGGCTCCTCGCGTCGCGCTCGAAGGTTGGCGCGCTGTGGGAACTGCGCGTGCGCTTGCTCATCGCCAACGGGCTCCAGTCCCTTTTGCCTGCGACGAACAGTGTCCCGCTCACGCTCATCGCGGACGCGATGTATCTCCTCATCGCCGCCAGCACGATCCTCTACCTGGCCTTCATGCCCCAGCCAGATCCGCACTGGATGCTGATCCTGTGGCCATTCTATGGATCGGCGTTGTCGGCGGTCAGCCTGGGTCACCCACGCCTGAGAATCGCGCTCGAGGTGTCGCTCTTCATCCTGGGAGCCTACCCGCTCGCACATCCTCGCCAGGTCTGCGAGCGCATCCGGGAGGCCTGCACGGCTCGACGGCTGGTCTCAGGTGGCGCGCTGCTGCTCTTTGCGCTGCTGATCTACTCCTCGGCCTACCCTGCATTTGTGCGCAGCCAGATCCACCTCGCGGCTGCCTCCGTCGCGGACTGGAGCGGCAATAGACAGCGCGCCCTCGCCGAAACAGAGGCGGCCGTCCGCGCAGAGCCGGAGACTGCAATCCCACTGCTGGCCCTGGCACAGCAGCAGGCATCTGCTGATGAGACCAGCAGCATAGCCACGCTGGAGCGAGTCGTATGGCTTGACTCAAACGTCCTCCCGGCCCATGCCGTATTGTTAGAGTTGGCACTCCGCGACGACAACCACGCTGCGATAGCACAGCGGCTCGAAGGAATCCGGGCCATCCGCCGCGACGATAACCGGCTCTATAGCTGGCTCTGGGCGCAAAACGCGCGGCAGCCACGCGACGATCTCGAGATCGGCAGCAATGCGGATCTAGGGCTCGTAGAAGGGGTTGGCGAGCCGGTCGCGGAGGCTGGTATGCACTTCCGGTGGACACAGGCACACACACGCATCAGGATGCAGGGTGGCGCAGCAACGAGGCTCCACCTTCAGCTGCGCGCCTGGCACAACGGGAGTGTCGTGCACCTCCTCGCCGACGGGCGTCCAATCGGAGAATGCCTACTGGGGCTACAGTGGGCAACCTGTGCGGCTCGGGTGCCGGCGCATATCGGCGTGCGTATCATCACCATCCAAACGGACACTGCCGTACCCTGGCCCCCAGGGGATTATCTACCGCGTGGCGTTGCTCTCGCACGCATCTGGCTGGCTCCGTAATCAACGTGGGCGTGGCCAAGGCACCCGCTTCTACGCAAACGCCGCCGAAACTCGGGACCTACTACACGAGGCGCGGAACCCGCGGCAGGATCGCGGAGACCACCTCGTAGTTGATCGTGCCAAGCCAGGCCGCTGCTTGCTCTGCGCTGATCGCATCGTCGCCCTGTGCGCCGATCAAGACGACTTCGTCTCCGACTGCGACGCCCGGGATATCGGTCACATCGAGCATCGTATAGTCCATACAGACGCGGCCGACGACCGGGGCACGTCTCCCGTGCACGAGGACTTCATGCCAGCTCGGCGCGCGCCGGAAGCCGTCGGCATAGCCGACCGGGATCGTGGCAATGCGCTCGTCGCGCCGCGTGATATAGGTAGCGCCATACGAGACCGGCGCTCCTGGCGGGAGAGTTTTGACCTGCGCCACGGCGGTCTTGAAGGCCAGGGCGGGCCGGAAGCCGTCAGGACAGGGTGTCTCAGGCGACGGGTCGAGTCCATAGACCGCGATACCAGGCCGCACCATATCGAAGTGGGCTTCCGGAAAGTGGAAGGTCGCGGCACTGTTCGCGGCGTGCACGAACGGGGGCCGCAAGTCCGCGCTCGTCGCCGCAGCGACAACCTCGAGGAATCGGCGCAGCTGCTCGCGTGCAAAGCTCTCGTCGGCCAAGTCGGCCGTCGCGAAATGGGTAAAGAGGCCCGCGACCTCAACTCCGCCTAGCCGGTGGAGCTCGCAGAGGAAAGGGAGCGCGCCGCACGGGGCAAGGCCCAGGCGCGCCATACCCGTATCGACCTTGACGTGCACGCGGGCCGGCAGCGCCAACTCTGCCGCCGCGGCCGCGCACTCGCGCGCCACCTCGCCGTCGAAGACCGCCAACTGCACGTCGCGCCGCAGCGCTTCGCGCACCTGCCAAGGCGGTGTGTAGCCCAGTGCCAGGATCGGAGCGGTGATGCCGGCGTCGCGCAATACAGCCGCCTCGCCCAGCGTCGCCACGGCCAGCGCCGCCGCGCCGTGCTGCAGCACCGTGCGGGCAGTTCGAACCGCGCCGTGCCCATAGGCATCCGCCTTGAGGACGGCCATCACGGCGACTCGCGGGCCGACGATACGCCGCAGCGCCTCGACGTTGGCGCCGATCGCCTGCAGGTCGATCTCGAGCCACGTCGGCCGATCGGGAGCCGCGATCCGTAGAATCGAAAAGGCGGGCTCCTGCCGGACCAGCAGCTCCGACGCATCGAGCGATGTAGCGACGAGTCCGGCTACGACTGCTTCCATACGTGCGCCGGCCGATCCCTTGACCAGCACAAGGTCGCCCGGACCAAGCTCCCCGCGAGTCGCCGCGATCGCATCCGCGGCCGTGTGGGTTACGATCGGAGGGCGACAGTCCGATTGCGCAGCGCGCGCGCCGGCCGCGATCTCGGCGCCGAGATCCCCTTTGGTAATCAGCAGGTCTGCCACCTCTCCTGCCCGCCGTCCGATCTCCCGGTGCCAGGCCGCCGCGGCGTCGCCAAGCTCCAGCATATCTCCGAGGACGGCGACCTTGCGGCGCCCCGGAAGATCCGCGAGCGTATCCAGCGCCGCGAGGGTCGAGCGCGGCGAAGCGTTGTAAGTATCGTCGAGGATCGTCGCCCCGTTCCGTCCACCGAGTGGCAGAAGACGGCCGGCCTGGCGCTCGACCAGGGCAAGACGCGACACAGCCTCGTCCAGGGACACGCCACACGCCAGCGCGGCGCCAAGTGCTGCTAGGGCAGTATAGACGCTGTGCCGTCCGAGCAGCGGGACGCGGCACTCCCACGCGTCGGCCTGCCAGTGCACTCGAAAGCGCGTGCCTTCGAGCGAGACGCCGATGTCCGATGCGACGAGCATGTCGCCGGGCCTCGGCAGCTCCGACGGCTGCTGCCGGGTTCCGTACCAGATGATACGCGCGTTGGTCCGGCACGCCATCGCCCGGACACGCACGTCGTCCGCATTAAGAACAGCGCATCCATCCGACGGCAGGGCCGCGACCAGTTCGGACTTCTCCGCCGCGATATGATCCTCGTCCCGGAGGTACTGCAGATGTGCCGCGGCGACGTTCGTGACGACGGCCACATTCGGCGGAAAAAGCTCTGCCAGCCGCTCCATCTCGCCGAAGCGGTCGACTCCCATCTCGAGCACGGCAAAGCGGTGGCCTGGATCAAGGGTGCCGAGGGCGAGCGGGAGGCCGAAAAGTGAGTTGAACGAGCGCCGCGAGCGGAAGACCGGCGCCTGGCCGCC
Organism: Chloroflexales bacterium; assembly: GCA_038254585.1. Lineage (GTDB taxonomy): Bacteria > Chloroflexota > Chloroflexia > Chloroflexales > Kallotenuaceae > JBBSGA01. The sequence continues at coordinate 8,906 of JBBSGA010000085.1, forward strand.
GAGCAGTGTCGCAATTGCGCGCTTGGTGCTGGTCTTGCCGACCGTGCCCGTCACGGCTACGACCACCGGCCCATACCGTCGCAGCGTCGCGCTCGCCCAGCGCTCCAGTACGCGGCGCACGTCGTCGACTACGACGACGGTCACGCCCGGAATCGACCCCGGCGAGCGCTCGCACAGCACGCCACTGCAGCCGCCGCGCACCGCGTCCATAATAAAGGCATGGCCGTCCCGCCGCTCGGTCTTCACCGCTACAAAGAGCTGGCCGGCCTCCGCCAGCCGCGAGTCGTAACACCAGTCGGGAAACGAGGTAGCGCCGGCCGGACCGTCGAGCTGGCCCTCCGCCGCTTCGAGAAGCGCCGTGAGTTCGATCATGGTCACGATTGTAACACGCGGCCTGTTCTACCCAGAACGCATGGTAGTCAAGATGTTGGCAGTATTACGTTATACTGCTATAATAGCAGAGCTACGACAGTTACACTGTAAACAGGGAGCCATGTATGAGATGGATCTCTACAGCCTCGCCAGCGCGGCACTCGCCGCCCCACGCGGCGCTCATTCCGATGGTCGTCGAAAGCACCTACCGCGGCGAGCGGGCTTTCGATATCTATTCTCGCTTGCTCAAAGAGCGAATCGTCGTGCTCGGAGCGCCGATCGACGACGAAGTCGCGAATCTCGTCGTCGCGCAGCTCCTGTTCCTGGACAGCGAAAACCCGGAGATGGATATCTCGCTGCACATCAACTGCCCGGGCGGATCGGTCACGGCCGGGCTCGCGATCTATGACGCGATGCACCACGTCAGCGCGGACGTCTCCACCATCTGCATCGGCCGGGCCGGTAGCATGGCGACGCCGATCCTGGCCGGCGGTGCCAAGGGTAAGCGCTACTGCCTGCCGCACTCGACCGTTCATATGCATCCGGCAGCCGGCGGCGCGCAAGGTTATGCTCCTGACGTCGAGGTAATGGCCCGGGAGCTTCTGCGCGAGCAGCAGGTGGTCCGCGAGTTACTGGCGAGAGACACCGGCCAGCCACTGGAGCGCATCGCCCACGATTTCGACCGCGACCTGTTCATGCCAGCCGAGCAAGCGGTGCAGTACGGCATCGTCGACGAGATCTTCGACAGGGAACAGGACGCCCGCGACGGCCGGCAGGCGCTTGAGAAGTCGCCATCCCCTTATGCTCAGGAGCCTCACTCTGTAGCCGAGATCGAAGTATGAGTGATGAGACGATCTGGACGATCGGCGAGCTCGCAGCCGCTGCGGATGTCACGCCGCGGACGATCCGGTACTACACGGCGGAAGGGCTTCTGCCGCCGCCGGATCTACATGGCAAGTACGCCCGCTACGGCGTGGAGCATCTGCGCCGGCTACAGCTTATCACGAGGCTGAAAGCCTCGTACCTGCCGCTCAACGAGATCCGTGCGCGTATCGAGAAGCTCTCGGCAGGCGAGGTTGCGGAGCTCCTCGCCGAGTACAAGCAGGCGCCGTCCGAGGCCGCATCCGGAAGTGCTGCGGATTACGTCGCGCAGATCATGCAGGGCCGCCTGGCCCCGCCGTCCACCGAGACCCGGCTCGGCTACAAGACGAGCACGCACCAGGAACGCGGCATGCTCCCGCCGCAGGCACCCCTTGGGGAGCCGGCCGGGCCGGAAACAGCGATGCCGGGCAGGCCGGCGCTTCCCCATGGGCGCATCGTGCCGGTACAGTCTCACAACAGCACGCTCCTGAGCCGCCTCGTGCCGCGGGCGCCGCAAGAGAGCCGGGAGCACGGCGAAACGTGGCAGCGCATAGCACTGGCCCCGGGAATCGAGCTACACATCCACGAGCCGGCTGCGCCCGAAATGCGGGAGCGTATCGGCCGGCTCGTCGAGCTCGCGGACGAGATCTTTTCGGACAGCGCGCACTCCTGAGGGAGCGCGCGTACGAGGCAAAGGAGGCCTCCCATATGGAAACCGAGCGACTCACACTTTCTGCCGACTGCGACCGGCGGCTCGCGGCAGTCGAAGTTTCATCCCGACGAACGGTCGAGTGGACCATCGGCGTCCCACAGGCGGCTCGCACGCATGATCGCGCCCCGCTCAACCTCGGGCTCGTGCTGGACCGGAGCGGCTCGATGCGGGGCGAGAAGCTCGCCTACGTCCGCCGGGCGGCGTGTCACCTCCTGGACCTGCTCGACGAGCGCGACCGCGCGGCCGCAATCGCCTACGACGACCAGGTGACGACGCTCGCGACAAGCGAGCCGGTCTCCGATCGGATGCGCACAGAGGTGAAGCAGCGCATCGACGCGCTTCGTCCAGGCGGGAGGACCGACCTCGCGGGCGGCTGGCTGCGCGGCTGCCATGAGGTTGCCGAACAGCAGCGCGACACTGACGTGAACCGCGCGCTGCTGCTCACCGATGGGCTGGCGAACCAGGGCATCACCGATCCGGAGGAGCTGGCGCAGCATGCGCGGGAGCTGCGACGGCGCGGCGTATCGACGTCGACCTTCGGCGTCGGACTGGACTTCAACGAGCATCTGCTCGAGGCGCTCGCGGAAGAAGGCGGCGGACACTTCTACTATATCGAGCGGCCGGAGCAGATTCCGGACGTCTTCCGCCGTGAGCTCGGCGAGCTGCTCACGGTAGTGGCACGCGAGGTCTTCCTGAGCATCGACGTTCCCAAAGGTGTCGCCGTCGAGCTCCTCGGCGACCTGCCCCATGAGCGCGATGGAAGCCGCCTTCGCCTGTTCCTGGGAGACCTAGGCGCGGGCGAGCGCCGGGCGATCTACACACGAGTGCTGTTGCCGCCCGACGCTCCCGGCACAGCCGTCGTACTGCGCGCCGAGCTCGGCTATGCTGACCTCGAGGGGCGACCGATAACCGCGCCCGCCGAGCAGTGGTTCTCCTACGCGCGTGAGGCCGAAGTACGGCTGGTGCCGCTGTATGAAGCGCTCCTGAGCCGCGCGAGTGAGGTTGAGATGGCGACGGCGGCAGCCCGTGCGCTCAAGCTCGAGCGCACGGGCTCGCGCTCGCAGGCGCAGGCGCTGATCGTCCACTCGCTGGCCGCCAGCGCCGCCTATATGCCCCCGGCATCGGCTGCAGCGTATGGCGACCTCGCAGCGGAGATGGGACAAGGGCTGAGCGAAGAGCAGCGCAAGCAGACCCATTTTCAGGCTTATCTCAAGCGGCGGACGCGCGATTAGGCCAGGGCGCCCTTGCACTACCAGCAGGCCAGCCGGGGGAGGCATTGGCGACGACACCTCCCCGGCATCCTCGATAGGGTCGTCAATCATGGCTACCCGGTTGACGACATGCTCTCCGTCGGGGATACTACGGGCCGCCGCAAAGCCGGCCTCGCCGACACCCACGACCAACAGGAGCAGGATGCCGGGCGGAAAAACACACATGGCGATCGGAATAGGAGTCGGGCTCGGACTGGGCGCCGCGATCCCGATCTCGGTTTCCTTTGCTTGGCAGCTGGGGCTAACCGTCGCTTTTACAACCATCGGCGCACTCGCGCCGGATCTGGACATCGCCGACAACGAGCTCGAGGAGCTTGGCCGCCAAGAAGGCCGCTTCGTCGCGCGTAGCCTGAGACGCGCAGGACGCCACGCTGGCTGCTTAGTCGAGCTTGCGAGTGATGCCGTGGGAGCAGTTGCTTGGCTGGCCGGCGAGATCATCTCGCGGCTCGTGGAGGGCGTTGCCTGGATCGTTCAGCGCTTCACAACCCATCGCGGCCTTACGCACTCGCTGATCGCCGCGATCTACATCGTCGTCCTCGCGGTCTCGCTCTCGGTGCTCCTGACTACCAGCCGTAATCCATGGTGGGGCCTGGCCTGGAGCGCCGGCTGGCTCTCGCACCTTCTCGCCGATGCTCTGACGCTCAGCGGGCTCAAGCTCCTGCAGCCGTGGTCGCAGCAGCGCTACTGGCTCGCGCCTCGCCCGCTGCGCTTTCGCGTCGGCACGTGGCCGGACGCCGCACTCGGCACGGTAGCGCCGTTCATAGGGCTCATCGCGCTCCTGCTCGGCCACGGCCTCCTCGGCGCGCTCGCGACAGCTCTCGGTGGGTAAACGATGAGCCGCGTTCCAGATTACCTGCCACCGGCGAGATGCGGCATAATGCTTGCTGGATCCGCGCCCCATGAGTAAACATTTCCTCGTCACGCGGCGCTCCCGCGGCCGCACCGCATTCGACGGATTTCATTGGCGACCAGCGGTGCGCTCGCTCGCCGCCGATCTGCTCCTCGTCCTGGCACTGGGCCTCCTCGTCGTCGCCGGGGCCTTCTTGAGCTACCGCCAGATCTTCTTCTACGATCTACCCATCCGCGGCAAGGACGGCCTCTACAAGGACGGCCTGGGCCGGGCCGACCTGGGCGGCGAGGGCTGGCAGCGCTGGTCCAATGCGTACACGCTGATCCGCTTTCCCGGCGTCGGACGCGCGCCCTATCAGCTGGCCCTGGATTTTCATAACCCGCGCACCGACTCGCCGCGCACCCTCACCATCACGTCCGGCGACCGCGAGGTCGCACACATTTCACTTCAGCGAGGCTCGTCCAGCCTGAAGCGGGAGATTCCGGCCGCAACGATCGAGCAGGCAACCGGAGACCTCAACCTTACGCTGCGCGTCGAGCCGCCGCTTCACGCAGGTAATCGTGACCTCGGCATCGCAATTTTCGGGCTGCGCATACGTCAGCTGGCCGCGGCGCAGGCTCCGGCAAGGATGCTATGGAGCTTGGCTCTCGGAGCCCTCCTGCTCGTGATTCCGCTCCGCGTGCTCGGCACGCGGCGGTACCTGATAGGGCTGCTCGTAGGTCTCGTGCTGCTAATCGAACAAGTCCTGCTTGCCTTCGCCCGGATCGACCTGTCGCTTGCGCTGGCGTCTGTGAGCGAGGCGCTGGCGATCGGTGTTCTCTTTGTACCGCTACTGTGGTTCTGGTCCCAGCTATGGGACGAGCAAGAGCGGCCATGGGCAAGAGCCGCCGCGCTCGTGGCCTTGGACTGCTTTGTCTTGCGCTTCGCCGGCATGCAGCATCCGCAGTTCATGGTCATCGATCATATGCTGCGGGTGCATCAGATCGAGCAGATCGCAGCCGGCCAGGGTGCTCAGCTCCAGGCTAAGCTCAGCCGGCAGCCAGAATGGGGCCAGGGGGTCACGGTCCCCTACTCGCTGCTGAGCTACGACCTCTTCGTCCCGCTCGCCGGTCGGCTGTCATCCGAGCAGCTGCTCGCCGTCGTCGAGGCGACCGCCGCGGCCCTGGATGCCAGCAACGTTCTACTGCTGTGGCACATCGCCCGGCGAAGCCGCATGGATCTTCACAGCAGCTGGTGGGCCGCGGCGCTCTTTGCCGTCTTCCCGGTCGCCTATCTCTATTTCCACGACGGCAGCTACCCGACGATCATTGGCCTGTGGGCGACAACGCTCGCGCTCTGGCTCGTGACGAAACTCGCCGACCGGCCGCGACCATGGATCTGGCTACTGAGCTCGCTCGCGATCGCCTTCAGCATCCTGCTATATGTGACGCATCTCGCCTTCGTGCCCCTGCTGCTCGGGGCCGCGATCACCTCGGCCTGGCTGATCGGCACACAGAGCCTGCGCCGCAGTACGCGCTGGATCGCCCTCGCAGCCATCGCCGGGTTGGGTCTTGCTCTGCTGAGCTTCTACGGCCAGCGTCTACCAGAGATGCTGTTCAAGACACTGCCGTCCTACATCGCGGCGCTGCGGCAGCATGGAAGTGTTGGGCACGACGCGAAGCTGCTGCCGGGCCGGCTCCTCGGCGGGCCGTGGCAGCAGCTGTGGGGCCATTATCGGGTGATCGGCGTGGTGCTCGCGGCGGTGGGCGTTGTTCTGGCGCTCAGGCACCGCGAGCGCTGGGCGACGCATTTGATCGTAGGCTACGCCGTCTTCTTGGTCCTGACAGTACTCGTGGACCTGCGCTTCGGCCTCTGGAACAAGAACATGTACTTCGCGCTGCCGGGCGTCTGCCTCGCAGCCGGCCCGGTGCTCGGCCTGCTTCAACGACGCGGCTGGCTGGGGCGCGTCGTCGTCTTCGCCATCTTCGGTTTTCTCCTCTGGGCGACTGTCGACGCCTGGCTTCTGCGCGTGATCTGGTACGACTGGTCGCTCAAGACGCTGTAGCTGGCGTTAGAAGAGCGCGTTGGCGAGCATGCGCCTGTAGCGCGTCACGAGCGGATCCGCCTCACCCAGCAGCGAGAAGATCGCGAGCATCGCGTCGCGGGCGCGGCCCCCGGGCCCATCCTCCCGCGCCACGCCGTCGCGCTGGACGATCTGCAGCAACTGCTGGAGCGCCTCTTCCCAGCGGTACTGCCGGCCGGCTTCCGCCGCCACGCTGTAGCGCGGGTCGTCCTGCCCGTCCACCCGCGTCTCGCCGCCCGCGGCGGTCCGTAGAAAGCTGTTGAGCGCCAGGAGCGAGCGTGCGTCGAGGTAGATAGGACTCCCGGCCGGCACGCGCCGCAGGAGCTCCTCGGCCTCGGGATCGGCGGTAAGCACGAGCAGGCGTCCCAGGCCGAGCACGCTGGCCGCGTGCTGCGGATCCTGCGCGATGGCGGCGCGATAGCCGGCGATGGCGGCCTGCGGGTCGGTCGTCACGAGCCGGCCGGCCTCGGAGGCCAGGCGATCGACATCAGACGGGATCAGCTTGCGCAGCCAGGCTCGCACCTGCGACTCGGGCAGGGCGCCCGTGAAACTGTCGGCCGTCCGGCCATCCACGAACGCGTTGACCATCGGAATACCCTGGACGCCGAAGCGATCCGCAACCCGCGGATTTTCGTCGACGTCGACCTTGGCCAGCACAAAGGCGCCCTGCGCTTCGCCCGCGAGTCGCTCCAAGATCGGGCCGAGCACGCGGCACGGCCCACACCATGGCGCCCAAAAATCCACGACGACCGGCGTCGTCCGGGAGCGCTCGACCACCGCCGTATCGAAATCCTGATCCGTAACGTCGAGAACCGGTAAAGCTGTCGTTGTCATTGCTACCCTCAATTGCGGAGCCGATAAAATGTCGATTACGTTATTGTACGACCGAGTCGATATCCCTCCAGTTGGAGGCGCGGTCATAGTCATCGTCGTTGCTCTTGAGTGTGGCGAAATAAATGCTATCCGGTAGCTTGCGACCAGGGTTGTAGAAAAAGAAGGTATCGCCCCACGCGTCGACAGGATGGACGCCGTCAAACGTGTCGGTGATGTAGTGGGTGATCGAGGCTTCGTCCACGGATATGAGTCCTAACGGCCTGCGCTTCAGCTGCCGCCGAGGCGCGCTGCACATGATACCTTCAAAAAAGCCACGATCTCGCGCGCCGAAGGCGGTCGGACTGCATGCGCGTGTTGGGCGGCGAGTCGTCCACCCTAGTCAGTCGTGGGTGTCGCCATGGCGGCCAGTCGCTGGAAGGCCGATGCTGGTGGGCCATGATCGAGGTGCTGGCGAATCACCGCGGCACACGCTTCCGGGCTGAGCACCGACGTATCGATTTCCAGGTCATAGATGCCCGGGATGTGGACTTCCTGTTGCCACAACCGCACCGGCGGTGGCACCGCTGCGCCGGCTGGACCGCCGGCCTCCCAGCCGGTGCTGCGTCGTCGTTGCACAATGATCTCGATCGGGCAGCGCACGCCCACGAACAAGACCGGCAAGCCGCTGAGCCGTCGAGCACAGTCCGGGAGGATCCCTCGCGGAACGGCATAGGCATCATGGTGGCCGACATCCACCACGACATTCAGCCCCACGCGGCTGTGGGCAGCGATGGAGTCATACATCGCGCGATACAGGAGTTGAACAAGTGGCTCAATGTCCTGGCGTTCGCCGCCGGGCCGCAGCCCGATCCCGGGCAGGTAGCGTGCAGGGGTCATCTGCATAAAGCGATCGACACCCAAGTTCATCCACACGCCATCAAAGGTGTTCTGGATCACGGCGACGATGCTCGACTTCCCGGATCGCGGCGTGCCATTCAAAATAATGATCTGTCCCGGGCCATAGGTCTGCGCCATGCTCTCTCCTCTCGACAGAACAGGTGCTGGAGTGACTCAAAGAGCGAGCCGTGAGGATTCTGGTCACTGCGATTGGGGCCGATTGACCAGCTTCCCACTTCGTCTGCTATCGGCAATCAGCAGCTGCTTGTGATCACGTCCCTGTGTCCAAGAGGCACAGGGCTTTGTCCGTGAGCTGCTCTAACGACGCTGTCTCTTCCACGTTAACCCAGGGCAAACCGAGACGTCTAAGCGCGTTCATCATCCGCACATTGTAGCGGTGCGTTCGTCCAAGGAACTTGTCAATCATGGCCTTCTCCCGAGCTAGCGCTTGTTCAAAACCGCTGGCCTTGTAGATTCGCTCCTGTAAGAGGCCATCGCTAGCCGTAAGCCAAATTGCTCCAACGCCATCAAGGCGCAATGTCACGACAGACTCGGGCCACAGGGCTGAGCCCTCAAGGATCAAGCGCTCAGAGGAAGGGTCGGAAGCATGAGAGGTAATCATGCTTCGGATGTCTGGCCACATACTCGTATAATGGCGGATTACATCCTCAATGAGCTCATCAGGCGACAACGATAGATAGTGTTCAGCTACGTGCTGTCGCACGCGGCCCCAAGGTCGGCCAGGATGACGCGCAAGACTGTCGGTCGAAGTGCAGTGCCATCCAAGCTTGGACGATAGTGATTGGGCAAGAGTGGATTTCCCTACATTTGAAGGGCCACCGATAAGAATGACTCTCAACGCAGTCTTGTTCATTTCCCGCTCACCCGCGTTTGCTCCATCTTGCGAAGCGCGTTTGACCTGAGCAGCAAGGGCTGGATGAGTCGAAAGCTGCCACTTGGGGGCGTAGAAATACTCGACGTCAAGGTAACCGTCATCGAAGAATGCGCCGATGGCAGCGTACGGGCGAATGTGAGCGCCCGGTTCATGCCGCCTGGGAAGGCAGATCCGTTATCCTTTGTTTCATCCAGTTATTAGAGTTGTGGAAATCGCTGACGGCGTTGCCGGGGCCGTTGAGCTTGTCGAGGCGGGCGCGCGTTTCGTCGTCAAGGCTGCGCTCCAGCACGCCCAGGGCGTCCTCCAGCTGGGCGATCGTGCGCGGGCCGATGATCGGCGCGGTAATGCCCGGTTGGTCCTTGCACCAGAGCAGCGCCAGCTGGCTGCTCGTCAGGCCCTGCTCCTGCGCGATCGGCGCAAGCCCACGCGCGACCTCCACGCCGCGCCGCGTGACGCGCTGGCCGAAGGGGCTCTCCCGGCCCGAGCGATCCAGGCGCGATCCCTGGGGTGCCGCGTCGGGATCGTTGTAACGGCCGGCCAGAATACCGCCCGCGAGCGGCGACCACGGCAGCAGGGCCAGCCCATACTTCTGCGCCAGCGGCACCAGCTCGTTCTCGATCCGCCGGTCGAGCAGGTTATACGGCGGCTGCTCGGAGACGTAGCGGGCGATCCCAAGGCGCTCGCTGACCATGATCGCCTCCATCACCATCCACGCCGGATGCGTGGAGCAGCCGATGTAGCGCACCTTGCCCGAGCGCACGAGATCGTCCAGCGCGCGCAGCGTCTCGTCCTGGGGGATCTCCAGCGCAGGACGGTGGATCTGGTATAGATCGATGTGGTCGGTCTGGAGGCGGTGCAGCGAGTCCTCACAGGCACGCATGAGGTGGTAGCGACTATTACCGCGCTCGTTCGGGCCGGGGCCCATCTCGCCGTGTGCCTTGGTTGCAAGCACGACGTCGTCGCGACGGCCGTTCTGCTGCAGGGCGCGTCCGACGATGCGCTCGCTTTCACCGCGGTTGTAGACGTTGGCCGTATCGATAAAATTGATCCCGCCATCCAGCGCGGCGTCGATGATCCGGATCGACTCCTCCTCGGGTGTCGGATCGCCGAAGTTCATCGCGCCAAGACACAGCGGCGACACCTGCACTCCCGTACGTCCCAGGCTGCGATAGCTCATCTTATCCTCCCTGCTGCTTCTGACCCTGTTGTTGCCGCCAGCTGTAGCTCGGCCTCCAGCCGAAGAACCGCTCCATCTTCGCACAGTTGAAGGCGGAAGCGAAATCGTCGTGATCCGGGGCGAAGCGGTCATAGCCGTCGTAATACGTCGCCAGAAGCTCCCGCAGCGGCCGATCAACGCTCGTATCCGCGGCCGCGATCAGAAAGACCTCGTGGCCGGTACTCTCGCCTTCGAGCGCGGCGAGGTAGGCCGTACCGACGTCGCGCGCGTCGATGTAGCTCCAGAAGTTTCCGCGTGCCGCCGCCGGGTTCTGGCGCCGTTGCTCCAGCATATCGTAGCGCTCGGGCGGGATGACGTTGTTGATCCGCAGCCCAACAAACGCCGTCGTGGGGAAGGCGAGGCTGAGCGAGGCGGCGATCACCTCGCTGATATATTTGCTGAGGGCGTATGCGTTGGGCGAAGGAAGCCGCTCCGACTCGTCGAACGGGATCTGGCTCGGGGTGACGCCATCGGTCAACAATCCGGTCGCCATCTCGCTCGAAGCGTAGATCACCCTTTTGACGCCCGCGTCACCGGATGCCTGCAGCATGTTGAAGGCGCTGCGGACGTTGTTGTCGAAGACGTCGACGCGCGCCTGGCCGCCGGGGGACGGGTTGGCCGCCAGGTGGCAGACGCCCTGCGGGCGGAACTGAAAGATCGCGTCGTAGACCTCGCCCGCGACCGTTAGATCGACACGACAGAACGTGCCGGGAAGATCGAACATCGGGCGCGCGATATCGAAGTTCACGACGGTATGCCCGGCGTCCACAAGAGCGCGCACGACATGCTGGCCGGCTCGACCACTGCCCCCGGTGACTACAACGTCCATAGGACTGCTCCCTTACGAACAGAAGCCGGGGATTGGAAGCTCAACAGCTGCCTCGGACGCTCCCCTGACTCAGAGGCTCCACAGACCTAGATGCGATCCGAAGCCCGCAGCTAGTATAGACCCAAAACAACCGGGGGTTGGCGCGATTAATGTTATACTCGCGCTGTCGCACGCTA
>JBBSGA010000086.1:0-19536 GCA_038254585.1 Chloroflexales bacterium
AAAGCGCCGGGGCGACGTGTGGGCATGCGGTTGGAGCCAAAAGCGCGTCAGCCCCTGCTGAACCGACGCCAGAAAGCGGCTTAAGGCGCCGGATCGGACCAAACCACGGTATGCAAGCATTGGCGTTGCACGTCAGTGACGGCTTCCCGTACTCTAAACTCAAGACTTTAGAACCAGCGTCACAAACGTCAGCTTCGCACTACCGACGCCGCCGGTCACTTCCCAACAGCCATCGGTCGGAAAGATCAGCGAAGTGGGTTGAAATCCCCGATCACCATAAGACGGCGTGATCTCCGCCCGCAGCGGCGGAGCGATCTGATCCAGCCGCCGGCCTTGCACGACCAATTTCCCTACGATACCCGGCCCACGCGTCCAAGACCACTTCATCGATAAAGAACCATCCCCCTCGACGTTATGTGGACCCATCAGCACCACGTTATAGGGCCAGAAGGATGTCCACAGGGTACCGTTACCGTACGAATCCGGATCAGGATTATTGTAGGGTGGAATACTCCCGTTGGGAAGGGTCACCGGACATGTCGCGTTGGCCGACGCTGCGGATGCGGAGGAAGCCAGTGGCGATGATTGTCCCGTTTCTGCCACAACACGCTCTACACCCCGTGCGACGGAAGTAATGGAGGGAGTCACGGAAGACGACGAAGGCGACGCAAGCATTCCTGAAGCGACCCAAGCGCCGCTCGTACACGCCGTGAGCGCGAAGGACAAGACAGCTAGACATGTCAGCAGAACCGTTGCACTACGTTTCATGGCTGTTCTCCTCCTTTCCCATCATACACCGCTCACTGCTGATACGTTCCACCTCACCATTCAGATTGTTGCTCACAGTCATAAGGCGCCATTTGGTTGACCAAACTTCGGGACCACCGTGTTTGCTCATATGCACCCGTCCAAAAGCCCTGCGAGCTGACAGAGCGGCCCGAAGTATGCTATGCTCTTCCGGTGTTGCTCATGCTCACCCGTGGGCTGCTGGCCAGATGTTTGCACAGTCCCGCCAGCCTCAATTTTACCCTTCTACAGCCGTCATGAGTGTTGCACCAGTGTTACAGACGCATACGTTTCTCACTCCGCGCGTCGCGCCGGCACTTTCAGGATTGCGGACAGCCGTAGGAGTTGTTGTCTATCTGGATTCATCCCTGGAGAAGTCGAAGTGAAAATCGGCATTATTGGTCTGCCTAACAGCGGCAAGACGACCGTATTCAATGCCCTTACCGGCGGCAGTGCCGAGACCGCGGCCTATTCGTCGGGCTCGCTGGAGCCGAATCTGGCGACGGTGAAGGTTCCCGATCCACGGCTGCAGGTGCTCGCCGGGATGTATAAGCCCAAGAAGACGACCTTCGCAGATATGCAATATATCGACGTCGCCGGGCTGAGCGGCGCTGCACACGAGACCGGTGGTCTTTCGCCCGCCTTTTTGAACTACATCTCGCAGGTCGACGCGCTGCTGCACGTCGTACGCGCCTTCGCGGACCCGAACGTCCCACATCCGCAGGAGTCGGTCGATCCCGAACGTGACATCGAGGCAGTCGACCTCGAGCTTGCCTTCTCGGATATGGCGATCATCGAGCGACGGCTGCAGCGTCTCAATGGGGAGATCGGCAAGACAGCCGGCAAAGAGAAGGAGCTCCGCATCCACGAGCGGGACGTGCTTCAGCGGCTGCAAGCGGGGCTCGAAGCGGACACCCCCATCCGTGATGTGGACCTAACCGCGGACGAGGAGAAGATGCTACGTGGCTATCAGTTCCTCTCCGCCAAGCCGCTCCTGATCGTGATCAACGTCGGAGAGGCCCAGCTCGAAGCAAACCTGGCAGCGTCGCTGCCGTATCCCCATAGCAAGAGCGCCATGGCACAGCTCGCGGGCAAGGTGGAGGCCGAAATTGCCCAGCTCGAGCCGGAGGACGCGCGCGCGTTTCTGGACGACCTGGGGATCAAGGAGCCTGCGCGCGAGCGCGTGATCGGCGCGTCCTATGACCTGCTGGGGCTGGTCTCCTTCCTCACCGCCGGCCCCGACGAGGTCAGGGCGTGGCCGATTCCCGCCGGTACCCCGGCGCTGGAGGCCGCCGGGACGATCCACTCCGACATCCAGCGCGGCTTCATTCGGGCTGAGATCGTCGCCTATGACGACCTGATCGCGGCAGGAAGCATGGTCGAGGCCAAGAAGCGCGGGACGGTCCGGATGGAGGGCAAAACCTATATCGTGCAGGACGGCGATATCTGCAATTTCCTCTTCAACGTGTGATGGAGCATAGGAGAATGATCGATCGAGACACGGCGTTAGCACTGCTCTATGAGCACGTACAAAGCGACAGCCTGCGGAAGCACTGCCTGACGGTGGAGGCGGTGATGCGCGCCTACGCATGCGCATACGGCGCAGACGAGGAGCTGTGGGGCGCTGCCGGCTTGCTGCATGACTTCGATTACGAAGAGTATCCGAGCCTGGAGCAGCATCCTTTCGTCGGCGTCGGCTGGCTCAAGGAGCTTGGCTATCCGGCCGAGCTCACGGACGCGATCCTGGCGCACGCCGACTACAGCGGTGTGCCGCGCGACCGCCCCATCCGCGTGGCGCTCTACGCGGCGGATGAGCTCGCGGGCTTCGTGATGGCCGTGGCACGCGTGCGGCCCAATCGCTCGCTAGCCGAGGTCGACGTGCGCTCGGTGCGCAAGAAGCTCAAGGATAAGGCCTTCGCAGCCGCGATCAACCGAGACGACATCGAGCGGGGTGCCGGCGAGCTCGACGTTCCCCTGGACGAGCATATCGCATTCGTGATCGCCGCTTTGCAGGGCTGTGCCAAGGAATTGGGCCTCGCAGGGACGAGCTGATGACCGGCGTAGAGACGTTCTATAGAACGTCTCTACAGGCTGCCAGACTGCTAGCTGCCGCCGACGGGAACCGTGCGCGTCAGCGTGCTTTCGTCCATCGCACGACGGGCATCTGCGACACGACGGCGAGCTTGCTGTGTGAGGAAGGCGAAGACCATCGCAACCAGGAAAGCGAAGACGGATACGGCGAGATAGATCCAGAAATAGGTGGTATAGGGTCCACCGATCGCGAAGACGACCGAGAGCAGCGTTCCGAGCGACACACCACCAAAGAACATCGACCAGCTGCCGAGCACGGAAACATCTTTGTCGGCCTGGTGCAGCAGATTCGCAGCCTGCGCCAGCACGAGCTTGATCTGGAGCGAGGGAAGCTGTAGCTCGGCGTTGAAGCTGGGCGCCTCCGGCTTGGACTGTTTATGGGACGCCACGACCACCTCACGCATGGCCTGGCGTAGCTCCTGAATAGCGCGGCCCTGAGCCGCCTGGTTGGCTGTTGCCTCGCCGAGCGCCTGCACCTGCAGAGCGATCGACCGGATCTGCGAGCGGAGCTCATCGGCGACCCGGTCCGACTGCCGCACGCGCTGCGCATCGGCGCGTTGCTGCTCGAGCCGCTGCCGCGCAGCTTCGCGCACCCCGCCGCTCTCGGCACGCTCCTGGCGCGGGCCCGGATCATCTCCCATGATCGAGTCGAGCAGAGCATCGAGGTCATCACCGCCTCCAGCCGGGGCCGGGCGGTAAGCTGGTCGAGGAACCGGCGGGCTTGAAGGATTCTGGGCCATCAGGCGCTAATGAGCCTCGATGCGACCGTTACACCGTATTGAGTCACCCGTCAAACGCTGACCAAAATCCTACAATAGGGTGCGCAATGTGTCAATTCCGAAAATGATTCGGAATGGTTTGTGTCACCGCCGGTCGATTCTCGATCGGTTCGACCGCGGATCAGAGACTCTCTGCGCACTTGTGTCATCACGAGAGTCTCTACGAGGATTGCCGTGGCTGCCGCGGGCCGGCTCTACTGTCCGCCCTGTCCCTGCTGCGCCTCTGCATCCGGTAACGTGACGGGCCGGTCGTGGGCCGCGCGCTGGCCCTCGGCGTCCTGGTGGCTTGTTCCATAACCTCCCGTGTTCTCCGCCTCATACGATCCGGATCGCCCTGTCGCAGGAGCCTGCTGTACATCCTCGCCTGTGAAACGCTCATCTTGGTAGTCGACGCCGTAGCCTTCCTGGCCCTGCAGGCTGTCCTCGTGGCTCTTATTCTGGTCGATGGCGCCCTGCGCCGGATCCCGTGGTTTGTTCGACATGCCGATTCCTTTCGCTCGTATATGATGGTCGCATTGGAGAATTAGCCGTCTCTCTCCTGCTCCATTGCGCGCGTTTCCTATCGGTGTAGTTTGTAGCGTTAAGCGTGCCAGCGTTTTTGACGGTGGATCGACCGGGTGGTAGGATAACAGCTACAAGTAGATATGCGCGGGGAGCCGAACCGAAGAGAACGGCTGAAACAGGGGAAGCCGGTGTGACGCCGGCACAGTCCACGCTGCTGTAAGTGATGGTCCCGACTGGGACCATGCACAAGTCAGAATGCCTATCCCTGCTCGATTGAGATCACGCCTGCGTTGGCACGGGAGGTGGTCGGCCGTGGTGTCACCGCGTGGGTGATCAACCCCCGATCCATTTCTGGACGGGGGTTTGTTTTTGTCCAGTTTCGGTAAGCGCTAGTGAAAGGGTAGACAGTGCGACGATTCGTTTGGCTGGTAGGGACGCTGCTCCTGGCGATCGCCCCGTCTTTCGCGGTTCTGGCACAGGCGGGGCGACAGGACGCTGCGACACAAAGGGCGGTGACATATATTCGCACCCAGCAGGCGCCGGACGGCTCCTTTGCCGGCTTCGGCGCCGGGTCGACGGCGGATGCGATCTACGCCTTGGTCGCGGCCCACGTGAACCCGGCGGAGGTTAAGAAAGGCCAGGCATCCGC
This sequence comes from Chloroflexales bacterium, assembly GCA_038254585.1. Classification (GTDB taxonomy): domain Bacteria; phylum Chloroflexota; class Chloroflexia; order Chloroflexales; family Kallotenuaceae; genus JBBSGA01. The sequence continues at coordinate 4,810 of JBBSGA010000086.1, forward strand.
GATCGACGGCCTGGTGAAGCTCGCACCGGAAGCGTCCAAGGACGCGGGGATCACAGCCAAGTTCATCCTCGCGGCGCTGCTCGTAGGGCAGAACCCGCGCGCGCTGGGAGGGGACGACCTCGTCGCGACCCTCGAGCAAGGCTTTAACGCGGCGACAGGGAGGTATGGCAAGGACATCACCTCGCACGCCCTGGCGCTGCTTGCACTTCGCGCGGCAGGGGTCACGGTCCGTCCCGCTGCGATCGTTGCGCTCGAAAAGCTTCAGCTCCCGGACGGCGGATGGAGCTTCGACGGTGCCTCGGCGACCGGCAGCGACACGAACACGACGGCGCTGGCCTACCAGGCGCTCGTCTCGACGGGCGGCACAGACCAGGCCAAGCAAAAGGCGGTGGCCTACCTCCACGCGCAGCAGAACGCGGACGGTGGATTCCCCTACTCCCAAACATCAAAGTTCGGCAACGCCAGCGATGCGAATTCGACGGCGCTGAACCTCCAGGCGATCCTGTCCAGCGGCGAACCGCTTACTGGCTGGGCCAAGAATGGCAAGACGCCGCTCGACCGCTTGCTCGCGTTTCAGAATCCGAGTGGGGCGTTTCGCTTCCAGGATGCGCAGCCGGCCGACAATCAACTGGCAACCTACCAGGCTATCCCGGCCGTCGAGGGCAAGCCGTTTCCGCTCGAGGTAATCGCCGTAGCCCAACCCGCGCAGCCAGCCCAGACCGCCGGGCCGGGTTTGCCCTCGACGGCCGCGACCGGTGCAACCGCGGCCGCGACCGCCGTGACGACTGCGACGCCGGAGGCAACGGTCCAGCCGATCCTCGCCGTGCCGACCCCGACCGGCACGGGTCCGGCACGTCTGCCGGATACAGGTGTGCTGCCGGCACCGTTTCTGCCGGTCGCGCTCTTCGGCCTCGCGATCGTCGCGGCCGGCCTCCTGGCCCGGCGAAGGCACGCGTAGGATGTTTGGAGGGTGCTACCGCCGACCGACGGCCGCTGGCACACGGGCGACCTTCAGGCGGTGGGCCCCTCTGCTGCCGCTCCTGGCCGGAGCGGTCCTTGTACCGCTTGCATACCGCGCGCCGGCCGGAGCAGCCGGTGTGCATCGTGCCGCCGTGGTGGTGCGCGGCGGGGACGGGGCAATCCGCAGCGCCTGTGTCTCCTTCGACGCGCCGTCGATCGGCGGGCTCGCCCTGCTCGAGCGGTCGGGGCTCGACGTCAACGTACAGGTCTCCGGCGGCGGCGCCGCAGTATGCAGCATCGCGGGCCAGGGCTGCCACTTTCCGAGCGAGGCATGCTTCTGCCAGTGCCAGGGAGGCGGTCCCTGCCGCTATTGGACCTACTGGCATCTGAACGGCGGCACCTGGCAATACGCGGCCATCGGAGCAGCCGGTTACCAGGTGCCCCCCGGCGGCGTCGACGGCTGGGCCTGGGGCGATAGCGGCGGCGACGAGAGCGGTCCTCCGCCGACCTCGTTCGAAAAGATCTGCCGTCTTCCCAAGCCCGTTCCGCTTCTGCCGACCGCGGCCCGGCCCTATGCAACGCCGACGATACCCAGGGTGCCGGCATCTCCAGTAGCGACGCGGACCGAGCCGGCGACCGCAGCGACGACTCCCGCGGCGCTCTCGAGCAGGCCGAATGCCGGGAGGTATATTTTCTTCGCCGGAGCGCTGGCGGCGCTGGTGGCCGCGATCGGGCTGGTCATGAGACGCCGGAGATGACCGGGACGACCCGCCATACCGTCTGCTGGCTTCTTTGCCGCGGGCAGACCGAGTGGTATCGCCCGGCTGCGCATGGCTGAGCGCACCGCCATCCGTTTCCACCCCCTGGTCTGGCCGGCGTGGCTGGCGGCGGCCGGGTTCAGCGTCGGCTCGAACCCGCTGCACAACCTGTTGCTGCTGCCGGCCGCGACCCTCGTGGCGCTCGTGTGCCATACGGAGAGTCCGGTCGGGCGCGCCTTCGGCCTCTTCGTACGCATCGGGCTGATCATTATCCTCATCCGAGTGGCGCTGAGCGCGATCGCGGTAGGAGGGCTACACTTCGGGGAAACGCCGCTGGGGCGTCTGCCGGAGCTACAGCTGCCGTGGTGGCTCGGAGGCCTGGCTCTGGGCGGCCCGTTCACGCTCGAGATGGTGTTGAGTGGCCTGGTCGGAGGTATCCGTCTGATGACGATCCTCGCCATCTTCGGCGCCTTCAACGCGGTCGCCGACCACTATGGCCTGCTCCGGCGCACGCCGCGCTGCCTTGGTGGTGCCGGTCTGGCGGTAACAATCGCGCTGGCTTTCGTGCCGCAGACCATTACACAGCTCGTTACGATCCGGGAAGCGCAGCGTGTGCGCGGCCATCGCTTCCATGGCTGGCGTGATACGCTGCCGCTCCTCGTGCCGCTGGTCTCGGGAGGGCTCGAACGGTCACTGCAGCTGGCGGAGGCTATGGATAGTCGCGGTTATGGGGCCCGGGCGCGGGTAGGCGATCGTGGACCATTATGGGAGCAGATCACGACCATCATGGGCCTGGCGCTGCTCGCGATTGGCCTCTTTTCGCTCTTCTACCGGCCCGATCCGCGTCTCGGGCTCCTGGAAATCGCGGGAGCTGCCATCCCCTTGGCCGTAGCGGCACGCTCGCTCGGCCGGGCAACCCGCCGGAGTCGCTACCTCCGGGAGCGCTGGCATTCGCGCGATCTCGTCGTCGTCGCAAGCTCGCTGCTGCTTATGGCGGCGAGTATATACCTGCGCCGGATCACCCCGGATGCCTTCGTCTACTCGCCTTTTCCACGCGCCACACTGCCCACCTTTCAGCCGTGGAGCAGCGGACTTGTGCTCTTGGTCATGGTACCGGCTGCCATCGTCGTCGCCGGCGAGGAACGAATCGATCGCGCGGCACGGAGCCGCGTGGCTCCGGCCGATCGATGATCCACTTCGAGCAAGTCTCCTACAGCTATCCGGGCGCGCCGCAGCCGGCGATCCGCAATCTCGATCTCATGATCGAGGAAGGCGAGCTGGTCCTGGTGGCAGGGCCGTCGGGCGCCGGCAAGTCGACGCTGCTCCGCTGCATCAACGGGCTCGTCCCACATTTTCACGGCGGGACCTGGCATGGCCGCGTGCTCGTGGCCGGCCGCGACACGCGCGAGTACGAGCCGCGCTCGCTCTCGGACATCGTCGGCTTCGTCTTTCAGGACCCCGAGGCGCAGATGGTCGTCGAGGTCGTCGAGGACGAGCTCGTCTTCGGTATGGAGAACCTCGGCCTCGACAGCCGCGTCATGCGCCGGAGGGTTGAGGAGGTGCTCGATCAGCTCGAGATCGCCCACCTGAGGCGGCGCCGCCTCGACACGCTCTCGGGCGGCGAGCGCCAGCGGGTAGCGATCGCCGCGGTGCTGACGACTCAGCCGCGCATCCTGGTTCTGGACGAGCCGACCTCGCAGCTCGATCCGCATGCCGCCGAGGAGGTTCTAACAGCTCTGCAGAAGCTCAACTCCGACCTTGGGCTGACGATCGTCCTCTCCGAGCATCGCCTCGAGCGCGTGGTGCAATATGTCGACAAGATCGTCTTCTGCCCCGGCGCGCCGGGAGACACTGAGTCGGATCGCGCGGACGGCGTTGAATCCACTATCCGGATGGGACCGCCCCGGGAGATTCTGCAGACTGCCCCGCTGGCTCCGCCGTTGGTTCAGGTAGGCCGCAGCCTTGGATGGCAGCCGCTGCCGCTGACGATCAAAGCGGCACGGCCATTCGCCAGGGCAGTACTCCAGCTCCTGCCGGACGCTCAGCCAAAGCCTATCTTGGCATCGGGCCGGAGTGAGCGGCATGCTCGAGCCAAGACAACTCCCACGTCCGGCCTCGCGGTCGCCGGTCTCGGCCTCTCGATGGGCGGCAGGCGCCTGCTCGATCGCGTGGATCTGGCAGTCGAAGCCGGCGAGATCGTAGCACTCATTGGCCGGAACGGGTCGGGCAAGACGACACTGCTACGCACGGTGATGGGGCTGGTCGAGGCAGACAGCGGCCGGATCACGGTCGACGGGCGTGACATCGCCCGGCAGCCAGTGGAGGAGCGTGGGCAAACCATCGGCTACGTTCCCCAGGATCCGCGAGCCCTACTTTTTAGGCCATCGGTGCGCGAGGAGCTGGAATGGACCCTCGCGCAGGAAGTACGACAAAACGCCGCCGACGAGCGAACGCGCGTCGACCAGGTGCTTACCCTGCTCGGCCTCGATGCGCTGGCAAGCGCACATCCGCGTGACCTGAGTGCGGGCGAGCAGCAGCGCACCGCGCTGGCGACAGCACTCATTCGCAATCCACAGGTCTTGCTACTCGACGAGCCGACACGCGGCCTCGACTACCTGAACAAGAGCCGGCTGCTCCAGATACTGCGCCGGCTGCGGGTCGAGCGGAAGGCGATCTTGCTCGTCACACACGACGTGGAGCTCGTCGCCGCGTGCGCCGACCGGGTAATCCTGCTCGGCGAAGGCGAAGTTGTGACCGAGGGGCCAACGCGCACGCTGCTGCACGAATCGTTGATCTTCTCGTCCCAGATCGGCAAGCTCTTCCCAGGGCGTGAGTGGCTGACCGCCGAGGAGGCGATCGCCGCACTGAGGCCGCAGCCGGCCTAAGCGGCACTATACATGCTATAATGCCGCCAATTGCTCCTGTCTCCTCGCCGTTCTGTCGACATCTATGGCAAGCGGGCCGGGGAGGGCAAGCTCAAAGTTTCAGAAGTCGATTGTGGAGGAAAACCGTGCGTATAGCTATGGACCTTGCGCAGGTGGTGCTCGCGCTGACCTTAATCACTCTGGTATTGTTACAGGGCAAAGGCAATTCCGCCAGCGCATTCTTCAACCGCGAGGCTGCGACGACCTACCGAACCCGGCGCGGTGTCGAGCGGACGTTGCTTCAGGCGACGATCGCCATCGCCGTTATTTTCTGTGTTCTCTCCCTCATCAATAACCTGGCGCCGAAGCTCCTCGGGGTGTAACTCGCGACCATAGCTAGCCTGACGTTGCCTCCATGTTCCGTCGCATTCGCTGGCAGATTCTGGTCGCCCTAACAGGCTCCCTGATCGTCCTCTTGCTCTTCGGCGTCCTCGCAGCATCGACGGCGACATCGCGGCTGTTCTTCGACAAGGCTTACGTCGAGGGCGTCGTCGGGGTTCCCAAGCAGTTGAACCCGCTGCTCCAGAGCTCTGATGGGCCCACGAGCGAGGAAGATCTCACGGCCTTGCTCTTCGCCGGCCTGACGCGGTCGGGGCCGGATGGCTCGCCACAGCCCGACCTGGCCGAGCGATGGACGATCGACGACAGCGGGAAAGTCTACACCTTTACGCTGCGCTCGGGGCTGCGCTGGCACGACGGCGTCGAGCTGACGGCTGACGACGTTGTCTTCACGATCGACAATGTCCAGAGCAGCAAGTTCAGAGGCGATCCGGTCCTCTCCGAGATCTGGCGCACCGCACTCGTCGATCGCGTCGATCGGCGGCGGGTACGCTTCACCCTGCCGGCGCCCTTCGCACCATTCCTGGCGACGACCAACCTGCCCATTCTGCCGGCGCACCTTCTGAAGGGCCTGTCGCCGGATCGCTGGGCGGGTGCCGCGTTCAGCGCGGCGCCGGTAGGCGCCGGCCCGTTCCGGCTGCGTGCCCTCGACGAGACCCAAGCGATGCTCGTGCCCTTCGAGGGAGCAGCACGCGGCCGGCCAGCGTTGGACCTCCTGATCCTCCGGTTCTTCCCATCCGCCGATGCCGCGCACGCGGCGCTCCGGCGCCATGACATCCAGGGAGTGGCATCGGTCGCCGTGCCGGGCATGCAGCCCGCGGAGACCTCAGGCAATTTCCAAAAGGTAGCGCTGCCGCTCGGCGAGTTTACGATCCTCACCTTCAATTTGCGCGGGCCGCTCCTGGCCGACCAGAGTCTGCGCACGGCTCTGTCGCGGGGCCTTGACCGTAACGAGCTTATCCGACGTGTGCTAGACGGTCAGGCGCAGGTGCTCGACACGCCTGTTCTACCACAGACTTGGGCTCACGGCGATGCCACGCTGCCGAGACCGGATCGAGCGGCGGCCGAGGCCGCGCTCGACGCACTCGGGTGGCGGCGCGGCGCGGACGGCATACGCACGCGCCGCGGACAGCACCTGAGTCTACCCTTGGTCTGCTCGCGAAGCGCGGGCCAGCACGCGCTCGCACGTGAGATCGCACGGCAGTGGAGCACGCTCGGGATCGACGTCCCGATCGAGGCGCTGAGCTTAGATGACCTTCTCAGCCGTGTCAAAAAGCGCAACTTCACGCTGCTCATCAACACGTGGACCGCTACCGGAGCCGACCCCGATCCGTTCGCGCTCTGGCACTCCTCGCAGGCCAGGAACGGCGCGAACTACGCCGGTCTCGCGGACCAGACGAGCGATACGCTGCTGGCCAACGGCCGTACGACACCCGACCAGGAGGAGCGAGCGCGTATCTACAAGGCATGGGAGCGACGATGGGTCGGCTTGGTACCGAGCCTGCCGCTCTACCAGCCGCGGCTCGTCTACGAGCTCGAACAGGATATCCATCCGGCGGGTCTGGATCAGACACACCTGCTCGAAACACCGACTGCGCGCTTTGACTCAATCGGCAGCTGGACTGTCGCCCTGCCCAGGTAAGGCTATTTGTCGGAGCAAAGCGAAAGCCCGCCGGTAACCTCCGGCGGGCTCGATGGAGCGGGAGACGGGATTCGAACCCGCGACCTTCTCCTTGGCAAGGAGATGCTCTACCAACTGAGCCACTCCCGCAAGCCAAGCTTGCGACGCGGGGGAGTATAGCATAAGCTGCGTCTCCATGCAACGCCGGGTATACTACCAGAACACTTGTCGAAAGATGAGCTTATGAAGCTGCGACGCTCGACGGGCGGCAGCCGGGTAGCGCATGGACGCCGAGAAAAAACTAGAGCTATTGAGCGAAGACGCGCGCTTTGAGTCGTGCGATAGCTTTACGCCGCGCCGGCCCAAAAAGCGCTCGGCCAAGGGCGCGCGTGTGCAGGACGGCACGTCGACAGCACTCTTTCGCGTGCTGCAGAGCAATAGCTGCGAGTGGGACTGCCCCTACTGCCCGCTGCGGCGCTCCAACGATATCGAGCGTGCGACGCTGGAGCCGGAGGAGCTGGCGCAGCTCTTCATGGCCCGCTTCGAGATGGGAACGGTCGACGGGCTGTTTCTGTCGTCGGCGGTTGCCGGTGGGCTGCGGCCCGCGATGGGACGCATGCTCGATACGGTCGAGTTGCTGCGCGTCCGCTATGGCTATGCCGGGTACGTACACCTTAAGCTGATGCCCGGCATTCGACCCGACGAGATCGAACGGGCCACCACGCTTGCCGATCGCGTCTCGATCAATCTTGAAGCCCCGAATGGCGAGCGACTGAAGCGCATCGCGCCGGAGCGGCAATGGTCCAGCATCCTCGAGCCAATGCAGGAGGTCCATCGTGCCGAGCAGGAGGGCAGGCTGGCGTCGGGACAGGCGACACAGCTGGTCGTCGGCGCCGCGGACGAGAGCGATCGCGAGGTCGTGGCGGCGACGACGCGCATGTACGCGGAGTTCGACATGCGCCGGGTCTACTTCAACGCGTTCCGCCCGCAGCCGGGTACGCCCATGGCCGACCACGCGCCGACGCCGTTCATGCGCCAGCAGCGGCTGCAAGAGGCCGACTGGCTGGTGCGCCACTATGGCTTCAAGGCGGCCGAGCTTCCATTCGAGGGCGACGATAACCTGCCACTACAGCTCGATCCCAAGTTTGCCTGGGCGCTGGCGCACCCGGAGCGGTTTCCGATCGAGGTCAACAGCGCGGATCCGGAGGATCTCCTGCGCGTGCCCGGGATCGGCCCTATAAGCCTGCAGCGCATTCTCGCGATGCGTCGCAGCGTGCGCTTCCGCGAAGTCGACCATGTGCGCAAGCTCGGAGTCGTAGCCGAAAAGGCACGCCACTTCCTGCTCTTCGACGGTCGCTACCTCGGGAGCGATGTGGCGGCTGTGGAGGCGCGTTTGCGAGCGCGGCCGGTTGCGGAGCAGCTGACGATCTGGTAGCCCTCTGGCAGCATCGATCCTGGCAGGACTGTCGGCATATTCCCTTTCCTCCGATTCCAAAAACGGCGTATGATTCAAAGGGAGTGTTCGAGACGTCAATGGCGATTGCTACGTACCAAGGTCGATCCATTCTTCTGGCGCCGTCGATTTTGGCCGCCAACTTTACACGACTGGGCGACGATGTGCGCGACGCAGAGGGCGGCGGGGCCGACTGGCTGCAGGCCGACATCATGGATGGCCATTTTGTACCGAATATCTCGTTCGGTCCGCTGGTCGTCGACGCGCTCCGTCCTATCACTGCCTGCCTGCTGGACTGCCACCTGATGATCGAGCATCCCGAGGACTACATCGGCGATTTTGTACGGGCAGGGGCGCGTAATATCACGGTGCACGTGGAAGCCTGCCGGCATCTCCATCGAGTCGTCCAGCAGATCAAGGCAGCGGGTGCAACGGCCGGCGTGGCACTTAACCCCGGTACACCCCCGGCGATGATCGAAGAGGTGCTGCCGGATATCGACCTGATCCTGGTGATGACGGTGAATCCCGGCTTTGGCGGCCAGAAATTTATAGAGTCGAGCATCGACAAAATTGGTCGCGTGCGCAGGATGCTGGAGCGCCGGCATCGGGATGATCTGCTGCTGCAGGTCGACGGGGGTATCTCGGCCGCGAATGTGCGCAAGGTTGTGGAGGCAGGCGCGACCTGTATCGTAGCCGGCTCGGCGATCTTCGACCACCATGCGGGCATCGCGGCAGCCATCGAGGAGTTCCGGAGCGCGCTACGGTAACGCTCGTCGCCACGATCCACGATCCTGACGATCGCCAGCTGCCCCAGGCACGGCGCGTTTTTGAGATGCTGCGTGCAAGCTACGCAAGCATAGTTCTGCTCGCTTCCGAGACCACGACGGAGCGGACCGTGGTCGAGCTGCGCGCCTCCGGAGCGCGCGTAGAGCGCGAGGTGCGGCCCGCGACGCTCGAAACGCTGGGCAGCGTCAGGCGCAATGTACTACGCCTCGGAATCGACACCGACGCGACACACCTCCACCTCTGCGATTGGGATCGGGCGCTCCACTGGGCGGAACAGTATCCTGAGGAGCTGTCCGAGGTCGCGGAGGCGATCCTGATGTACGATTGCCTGATTCTAGGACGCACGTCTCGGGCCTTCGACAGTCATCCCCAGGTGCAGCGCGATACCGAGCGCATCATCAACCATTGCTTTGGCCTCGTCTGGGGACAGCCGCTCGACGTGACGGCCGCCTCGCGGGGCCTCTCCCGGCGCGCCGCAGGGATGCTCGTCACAGAGTGCGATGAGCCAACCATCGGCAACGACTGTGTATGGCCGCTCTTTCTTGCTCGATACCCCGAGCTCAGCCTGGGATACGCGCAAACCGAAGGGCTTGAGTGGGAAACGCCGGATCGCTTCACGGACGAAATCGAAGCAATAGGTGGTCTCGATGCATGGCTTGCCGACCACGATGCGGATGTAGCCCGTTGGGCCGATCGCCTCCAGCTGGCACAGATCGAAGTCGGGGCACTAAGCCGCTGGCGATTTCTCCGCGGACGATAAGCATTTCGACAGATACGCGAATTCCACTAGTACGCCATACGATCTGCTCCGTACAGTGCGGCCGCCTTCAAACACTCGATCCCCCACCGAACCGGCAAACTAACCATTAGCAAACTCCAGGTACTCCTTATTGCCGGCATAAGTCACTTCCATAAGCAGTTTTTTACCCACTCGCCATCTGATAGAGATTCACGGAGCGCCTCTTGCTCTTTCGACACAATTCGATGACTCGCAGCTTAAACGATGCTTAGCAGTCGTCCCGTCTTTATTTGGCCTTTTCCGCCGCTCACGCGAGAGATGTTATCAACATATCAACAGGTTTATCCACAATTTATCGATTCAACTGAGACTCGATGTCGTCATCATGCGATCGCGTCTTTTACCACTTGAAGGAGTTTACGGCGCGCGAATATGCCTCTCTTGTGAGTGGCTTGCCAGAACATCCTGGCTTTCTGCTCGCTATTCCCCACTTCGGTCTATTTTTTCTACTTCGATCATCGGTGAGCGCGAGTTCGGAGGATTTCGTAACCGAGTCCCGGCAATCAAACATCTACGCCTTCGGTTGTCTCCCTTCCGGCATCCTCACCACAAGCCGCCGGTTCGGAAACAGATTTCGGCGATAGCATACAAGAAAAATACTACTAACCGGACTATCGTGCTCTTTTTTCACCTCGGATCTGCTGGTGCTATAATCGAGCGTGAATGGGAGGTTGGGGTGCCGATGAATTTTGAGGTCGAAACGCTGCTGACCCTCCTCGCCGTCGCGGCTATTGCCACGCTGGTAGCACGCCTACTCGGCGGCTTTACGTTGGCAGGGCTGCTCGCAACCTATCTGCTGGCAGCCCTCGGAGCCGTCGGCGGCTGGGTCGCTGAACAGCGCCTCGGCCTTCCCACCCTCTATGCATTTCCGTTTCCGGGAGACACTAGTTCCGTCCCGATCGTTTGGCCGGGCCTCGCGGCGCTGGTCACAGGCCTGCTCAGTGGCCGCCTCTGGCGCCCTATGCGGTCGACACGCCGCGTGCGACGGTTGCGGTAGCCGGCAAAAAGGAGGAGGACGCTTCTCCCGAAGCCGTCCTCCTCCTTTTCGACCGCCGACCTCACCGTTGTAGGGCTAGCCCCCTATATTCTGGTCGCCGGCATCCTCGGGCATGAAGATATCCAGCAGATTTTCGATAAAGCCCTGGATCGTGTCGCGGGTTCGCTCGCCGCTCTGTGGAGCCACCAAGAGTCCTACGATCAATCCCACAATAAAGGCTCGTAAGCCCCAGTTGATGCGGCGGCGGGTTTTCTTGACACGCTTCTTCACACCTTTGCGCAGATCCTTCGCCCCCTCGGCAGTCGACTCCGCGACGTAGGACGCGCCTTCCCCAAGCTTGGTGGCGCCGACCTTCGCGGCCTGACCTGCCTTCGTGCTGTAGTCTTTGACGGTGTCGCCGGCGGCCGAAGCATAATCACGCGCTTTCTCGTTCAGCTTCGCGTCCTCGAGTCGCTCCCGTGCCGTCCCCGCGACCTCCCGAAGCGTTTCCCCGGCGACGGTGGCGTAGTCCCGCGCCTTGTCGCCAAGCTTGGCCTCCTCGATCCGCTCCCGCGCCGTCGAGGCTGCATCGCGCGCCTTCATGCCCAGCTCGGCCTCGGCTACCGCCTCCCGGGCATTGTCGAGATATTCACGGATCGACTCGCCCACGGTCTCCAGCAAGCTGCGAGCGTTACTAGTCACATCCGAAGCACGGTCGGCAGGCTTGCCATTGCTGGAAGCATCACGCACGGACGAGGCAGCTCCCTGCACGGCGTCGGCCACGGCGCTCCACCATCCACTCGCCTTCTTCGCGGGCTCGGCATCCTCGATAGTCTCACGTACAGCGCTCGCGCTCTCCTGCGCCGAGCCGGTAATTGCGCTCAGCCAGCCGGCAGCCTTTTTGCCGGGCTCGGCAGCCGCGATAGCCTCGCTCGCGGCATCGGCTCCTGCCTGTGATGGGTCCGCGGCCGCTCTGAACCAGCCGCGCGCCTTCGGAGCGGCCTTGCTCTCTTTGCCCTCTAGCCAGGCATCTTCGCCGCGCTCTTTCGCGCTCTGGACGGCAGTGCCGGCCGTCACGGCGCCGAGCACGCCGGCCGCGGCATCCTTGAGCAGATCGACCTGTTTTCCAGATTTTTTGGCCTGTTTGCGCGCGGCCTTCTGCGCCTGCTTACGGTACTTCCGCCCCTGCTTCGCAGCATCTGCGATGTAGGCGCCTGCCGATTCCTTCAGATCGCTGGCGAGCGTGGCGCCTTGCCCGGCAAGCTCCGCTGCTCGATCGCTAGCTTGCTCCAGTGGCGTTTTACGTCGCCGGTCGAGCACCTCTTGGATGGCAGTGGCGACCAGCGCACCGGCGGCTGCTCCGATCGCAAACATCTCGTTGCGATCATAGCCTTGCCCGCCGCGATATGTCTCATCCGTCATACTTAAGCACCTCCATGCATCTGTGCTTTCTGACAGCACATTATATGCCAGTGCAGCAGCACGAGCCACCGGACGGCACCTCCGGGCGCTCGACTATCGTGATGCGCCTCGCGCCAGCAGGATCAAGGCACCGGGGTCCATCGAAGTGCATGTGCGTACCAGCAATCGCCCGCTCGAGTTACAGCGGCTGCGAGTCCTGCGCGGAGCCGGCGTAGCACAGGCGCTCGCTGTCGATCGCCACCTCCCATGGGTCACTCCCCGCCGGCTCCCCCGGAAGATCGAGGTCGAGCGAGCCACGCAAGTTGACGACGACCAGCACGGACCGCCCGTCCTTCGAAGGTAGACCGTCAAGGATCAGCCCGGCTATCACCGGCGGGACGCGCCCGGAACGACCGGCGTAGGTCCTCAGGATAGGGATACAGGGCACGCCGAAGCTCTAGCAGATCGTGGTAGAGGCGAAGGACCCCGGCGTGCGGTTGCATGGAACGCTCCTCCCAATCCAACTTGCACTGCTCAAAGGTCTCGCGAGCCTGCGGGTTGGGCACTTGCGCACCGCTGAAAGCAGTGAAATGCTTGAATTCTTCGCGCCGGCCCTTTGTGACTAGCTTGCCGAGCTCCGGGTCGTGGTCGGTGAAGAAGAGAAATGGCGACGACGCGGCCCATTCCTGACCCATGAAGAGCATCGGCGTATACGGAGAAAGCAGCAGCAGCGCCGAGGCAGCTCTGTAGGCCGCAAGCGGAACGTCGTGATTGAGGCGCTCGCCCATGGCGCGATTGCCGACCTGATCGTGATTCTGAATACAGTGGACAAAGGCGTCCGGCGGCAGGTCGATCACCGGGGTGCCGCGCGGCCGCCCGGTTTGGGGCGCCGGCTGTCCCTGGTAGAGCCAGCCGGCCTGGAGGGTCATAGCGATCTCTGCCGCGCCGCCGGTGTAATCGCGGTAGTATCCCTCGTTTTCACCCGTAAGGGTCACCCGCACGCTGTGGTGAAAGTCGTCCGCCCAGACGGCGTCCAGCCCGTATCCCCCGGCCGCGACAGCCCGTGCGAGCCGGGACTCGTTTCGCTCATCTTCGGCAATGAAGACGAAGTGGCGGCCCGGATCCAAGAACGCATGAACGCGCTGTACGAGCTCCACGAGCAGATGGAGCGCACTGTCGTCGATGATCGCGTGGGTGGCGTCGAGTCGCAGCCCATCGACATGATACTCATGCGCCCAGTAGAGCGCGTTGTCGATAAAGAACGCGCGGACGGCCTCGCTGCCGGGACCATCGAAGTTGAGTGCGGCGCCCCACGGCGTCTGATGGAGCTCGGTAAAGTATTGCGGCGAAAAGTCGCGCAGATAGTTGCCGGCCGGACCTAGGTGGTTATAGACGACATCCAGGATCACCGCGAGACCGTGGGCATGCGCGGCATTCACCAGCCGCTTGAGCCCTTCGCCGCCGCCATAGGCTCGCGCCGGAGCATAGAGATCGACGCCGTCATAGCCCCAGTTACGGTTGCCTGGGAAGTCCGCGACGGGCAAAAGCTCGATCGCGGTGACCCCTAAATCGTGCAGATCGGCCAGCCGCTCGATCAATGCGTCGAACGTTCCGGCCGGCGTCGCGGTCCCCACGTGGAGCTCATAGACGATCAGCCGCTCACGCGGCACGCCGCTCCACCCTCTGTCGGTCCACTCGAAGGTGGGATCGACAACCATCGACGGACCATGGACGCCCTCGGGCTGGTATCGCGAGGCCGGATCGGGTCGATCGGTCTCGCCGTCCAGGCGATACATGTAGCGCGTGCCGGCACCTGGCCCGGGGACGTAGCCGGACCAATAGCCCTGCTCATCACGGGCAAGCGGATGGACCGCGGAGAGGTGGCTATCCCGGTAGATCGTGACCTCGACAGAGTGCCGCTCGGACGCCCAGACCCGGAAGTCGGCGCCACCGCCATGTGGGCACGCGCCAAGCTCTGGCCGCCAGTTCATAACGCCTCCTTTGGCCGGCGCAGCAGGACCAGCGAGCGCGGCTGAAGCTCAAAGATCTCCTCGCCCGCCGCGCTGCGCTCGGCCACGATCTGCAGCGTGTTCGTATCGAGCATAACCTGCCAGCGCGGGCCGCCACCGGCCCCCGGCAGCTTGAAAGGCACCATTTCATGATGAGCGTTAAGCAAGAGCAGGATTATATCGTCTCGTAGATGCGCCCCGTCCTCATTCCACTCGTCCATCGCCTGGCCGTTCCAGAGCACACCCAGGCAGCGGACCCACAACGTCTCCCATTCTGCGTCGGTCATCTGCATGCCGTCGCAGCGGTACCACTCGACATCGTCGGCCGCGGTGCCGTGAATCCATTGTCCCTGAAAGAACTTGCGGCGGTGCAGCACAGGATGCTCAGCGCGGATCCGGATCAGCTTCCGCGTCCAGTCGAGCAGAGCCCGGCCGCGCTCGTCCAGATCCCAATTGACCCAGCTTGTTTCGTTATCCTGACAGTAGGCATTATTGTTGCCATGCTGCGTCCGGCCGAACTCATCGCCCGCGACGAGCATTGGCACGCCCTGGGAGAGCAGCAGCGTCGCCAGGAAGTTGCGCTTCTGTTTTTCGCGTAGCTCCACAATCTCGGGCGCTGCGGTAGGTCCCTCGACGCCACAGTTCCAGCTCAAATTATTGTCATTGCCATCGCGGTTCTCCTCGCCGTTGGCCTCGTTATG
>JBBSGA010000087.1:0-19346 GCA_038254585.1 Chloroflexales bacterium
ATAGATCGGCGCGGGACGGAGCTGCAGCTGCAGTCGCTGACTCTCCGGGAGGATACTTGGGATCTTGCATTCGAGGGCGAGCTCGAGCATCGTCGGCTCGCGGTCAAGCTCCTGCGACAGGTGACGCGTCACTTTCGTCAGGCGATTGATCGTTTCGACCATATGCACGGGGATACGGATCGTCCGTGCCTGGTCCGCGATGGCCCGGGTGATTGCTTGCCTGATCCACCACGTCGCGTAGGTCGAAAACTTGTATCCCTTGCGGTAGTCGAACTTCTCGACGGCGCGCAGGAGGCCCATGTTACCTTCCTGAACCAGGTCCATGAGCGACAGCCCACGGTTCATGTATTTCTTGGCGACACTCACCACCAGCCGTAGATTCGCCTCCGCCAGGTGGCCGCGCGCCTCGTTCGCATACTCGATCGCACGCTCCAGATCGCGGACCCCGGGCGCGTCGAGGCTGTCGAGCTTCTTGAGCTTGGCCTTGGCCTTCTCACCTTCCTCGATCTGTTGAGCAAGCCGGATTTCTTGGTCGCCGGTAAGGAGCTGAACACGGCCGATCTCGTGCAGATACATCCGCACCGTGTCACCGACGGCGTCCGGCATGTCATTCGCAAAGGTCGCAGGCGCGATGTTGTGTACGTAGCGCCGCACAGTACCATCGACATCCGGCTCGGGCGCGTCGAGCTCCTCCTCGAGGTCGGCCAGGTCGACGATGGCGTCGGAGTGAGCGCCCCTGTCTCCGCCTTCCAGGCTCTCGTCGAAGCCGTCCAGGCCCGGCTCGGCGACCTGAATGTCGTCGTCAAAGCCGATAGCCGGCTCAGGCCCAATCCCCAGGCCAAACTCGGAGTCGTCGACGAGCTCGTCGGTGATCGAGATCCCCGCCTTGGCCAGCGCCTCGATAATTTCCTCGAGCCGGTCGACGTTCTCCTCCTGCTGCGGCACGAGCTGCATAATTTCTTCCTGAGTGACTGTGCCGCGTTCCTTACCACGCGCGAGCAGGTCGTCCAACGACAGGATGGCCTCGGCGGCGGAGACCTCTTCCAGGGCCTCCAGCGCTTCGGCAGGGTCATCCGGCCGCATCAGATCAAGGTCGTCGGCTAAATCGAGCGAGCGATCAGGCATTTCGAGTCTTCTCCTCAGCAGGGGTCAACTGGGTCGACGAGGGCTAAGAGTCGGCTTAGCCGAATTCTTCGCGACGAGTACCAAGATCTTGAAAGACGGTGCTTTTCCGGGGAGCGGTCACCGCACCGGTGTATTTTAATACAAGGTCGAGTTTCTGCTCAAGTTGCACGCGATCGGCAGGATCCTCGACGTGGTCCTGCATACCTTTCATTTCGCGCAGACGGCGCTTGGCAACCACCTGCCGCAGTATCTGTGCGATGCCGTTCGCCCGCTCGCGAGCATCCGCTCGTGCGCTGAGCTTCGATAAAGGCGGATCGTCAACCCACGCGAGCAGACGCTCGGCATGTGACCGCAGCGCCGGGTCAAGCGTTCCAACCCAGGCTGCCACGTCGCCCGGCCCATCCGGACCGTGCTCACTCCAGGCATACCAGATCAGCCGGTTCTCAATGCGCGATAGAGCGCCTCGGAGATCGGACGGAACATCCTCCGCTAAACCAGGAAACGCTTTCAGATCACTGGCCAGCGTATCCTCGACCCGCTCGCGGACCTGGGGGAAACGCAGCAGCAGCGAAAGCAGCTGATCTTCATGCGCGTAGGGGTCTACGCTGCGCGCGGGCAGTGTTGGCCGAACGGGTGCAGCAGGAGCCGCACCGGGCCTTCTCTGCCGCGCCTGCCGGCCCACCTCGAGTACGCTCGCCTGAATCAGTGTGAAGGGCATCCGGAGCACGTCCGCGAGCCGGCTCTCATATACTGCACGTTTGGCGAAGTCCTTGATCGACGCGACGACCGGCGCAAGCTTGCGCAGAGCCTGCTGCTGGTGATCGGGATTGCTCAGGTCAAGACCTCGCGTGTAAAGCTCGAAGAAGAAGTCGACGACCGGCAGCGCGCTTCGCACAAGCTCGTTCCACTGCCGCGGATCGGTCCGGATCACATCGTCCGGATCTTTCCCGGCCGGAAGCTGAATGATCTTTACCGGCAGATCGAAATCAACTTCCCATCCCTGGACAAACTGGCCCAGCTGAACGAGCTGCGGCTCGCCTGATTGAAGGATCGACTCGAGGCCCTTTTCCGCGGCCCTGACCCCAGCCGCATCGGCGTCGAGCGCAAGGTAGATCGCGCCGGTACTGCCGAGAAGCTTACGGACCGCCTGTACCTGCTCTCCGGTGAGGGCAGTACCCATCGGCGCCACGACGTTCGTAAAGCCGGCCTGATGGGCGGTGATGACGTCGAGATAGCCTTCGACGATCACCGCACTTTCTGCGCTCCGCACCCCGTCACGTGCCTGGTGCAGGCCGAAGAGCAGGCTGGACTTGTGAAAGATCGGCGTCTCGGGCGTGTTCATGTACTTGGCGTGGTCGTCGCCCAGCGTGCGGCCCCCGAAGCCGACGATCGCGCCTTTGAGATCCCGGATCGGAAACATCAGGCGGTTGCGGAAGCGGTCATAGTAGCCACCGCTTTCACGCTTGATGATCAGGCCGGCCTGCTCGATCTCCTCGGCCGTATGCCCCTTGCGATCCGTCAGGTGGCGCAGCAGATCGGTCCAGTCGTCGGGGGCATAGCCCAGCTGCCAGCTTTCTATCGATGTCTCATTCAGGCCGCGTTTTGCGACGTAGCTCCGCCCGAGCTCGCCCCGCGCCGTATTGCGCAGCAGGTGGTTCCAGTAGACCGCGGCATCCTCGTTGATCTGGCGCAGCTTGGCGTGGAGCGCGTTCTCCTGCTCCTGCGTATCACGGAGGGCGGACGTGCGCTCGGGCAGTTGTACGCCTGCGCGTGCCGCCAAGTCTTTGAGCGCATCGCCGAACTCCAGCCCTTGGCGCTCCATGACGAAGGTGAAGGCATCACCCGACTTATGGCACGAGAAACAGTAGTAGCTCTGCGTATCCGGAAAGACATAGAACGCGGGCGTACGCGCATTCGGATGGAACGGGCAAAAACCGGTGAAGTTGCGTCCGGCCTTGCGAAGCTGGACACCACTCGAGCCGATCAGCTCCACAATATCCAGACGCTGCTTGATCTCTTCGGTTACCGTCATACGATACTTACGGAGCCTCGATGCGGGCCTTCGGCCTCACGTGCTCCAGGTACGCGGGACATAGATCGCCGCGAAGACCTTGAGCGCATACCGGTCAGTCATACCCGCAATATAGTCAACGACGGCACATTCATGTTCATCACCGCGCCGCTCCGAGATCTCACGCAGCTCGGCCGGAACAGCCTCTGGGTGCCGCATAAAGTGCTCGAAAAGCTGCCTTATCACGAAGCGCACTCGGCTGTCTTCGTCCTTGGCCGGCGAGGCAAGGTAGACACGCTGGAACATAAACTCGCGCAGGAGGTTGGTAGCCTCTAGAACCCCGGGACTCATGCCGATGATCGCTTGGTCCGGCGCGGCGTAGGCCCCAGTCGCCCACCAATTATGATCGATCAGATCGCAGACCATCGTGTTGATTCGCCCGGCATGTGTGTCGCCAAGAACACGCACCGCGGCCTCCGGCAGATCGCGAGCGTCGAGCAGTCCGGCACGAATGGCATCGTCGATATCGTGATTGATGTAGGCGACGCTGTCGGCGACCTTGATGATTTGTCCTTCGAGCGTCGACGCCGTTCCCCACGCGGTCGCGGAAATGTCTCTCCGAACTTTGGAGTGCAGAGCGATCCCCTCGCGCACCGCCAGCGTTAGATTGAGTCCGGCGCCATCCTTTTCGAGAACCTCGACCACCCGGCGGCTCTGCTCATTGTGCCGGAAGGAGCGTCCCAGCGCGTTTGACAGGGCGCTCTCACCGGCGTGCCCGAAAGGTGCATGGCCCAGATCATGGCCCAGACCAATCGCCTCGGCAAGATCCTCATTGAGGCGCAGCGCCCGCGCTATAGTTCGAGCGATCTGCGTCACCTCCAGCGTATGTGTCAGCCGCGTACGGTAATGGTCGCCCTCGGGAGCGACAAAGACCTGCGTTTTGTGCTTCAGTCTGCGAAACGACTTAGTATGTAGGATCCGGTCACGGTCGCGCTGAAAGCTCGTCCGCGCACCCGATTCCTGCTCGGGCCGTTCACGTCGCGCCGCCACGCTCTGTGCTGCGAGCGGCGAGAGCCGCTCACGCTCGTTCTGCTCCAACCAGAGGCGGACTATTTCATGTGGCGGCCGCTCACGAGGCAGCATCTGCTCCCCTTACTTACCGGCACCGTAGGTGGTCGCGACAGCGGAGCAGCACAGGCATATGACTACCGAAGTGGGAAACGTCCTCACGCCGGATTAAGGCTGCGGGGTTGTTGAGCGGGCGACGGGTTCCTTCGACACGGATATTGTACCTACCGTACGCGCCCGCTGCAAGGCAGCGCCGAGACAGGCCAGGAGATCGCATGCCAGCGTCAGCCGGTAATACAAGGCGTGCTTAGTCGCCGTCGCCACTGCTTCACCCAGTACGAGGCGCTCAAGACGCGCGCCGGCAAAGATCGAGAAAAAATAGATGCAGAAGCAGACGAATGCAGCACGCCACCGTTCGTCCGGCCGGGCCCACGCCCAACCGAAGAAGGTCGCAAACGGCGTTGCGAAGACCGCCCAGATGAGCTCCCGGAAGACTGCGGGCTCGCGTGAGTCCCCGGCCATCCAAAGATTGTAGCCTGCCCAGAGCCCGCCAATCGTGGCGGCCGCGGCAATGGCGCCGAAGGAGCGCCAATCAAAGCGTGAAGTCCTCATATCACTTTAACTATAGCACCGCTGGAGTGGGTCTGCCAGCCGCCGGTACCGGCCGCGACAAGCTCTTCGGCGAGACCCGCAGGCGACGTGATGATGCTCAGGTTTCCCAGAAAGGGCGAACATAGCCGCGGGTGACAAGCTCCTCGCGCAGCTCCAGCATCGCCGTATAGGTAGGCAGAAAGTAGAGCGTTTCGTCCTGCCCGCCGGAGACCAGGATCCGATCGAGCGCCGGGGCGAGTTCCGGAACGACCTCGACGCGCGCGGGCTCGACGCCGGCGTATTTCAGGCGAAGCGCCATGTCCCACGCACGAGTCCCGGCGACGACTGCATGCGCCACGCGTCCTGCCAGGCGCTCGAAATCGGCGTCCCACAGCCAGGAAACATCCGTTCCATCGGCAGTTTTGTCGTTAATCACGATCAGCAGATGCAGCAAGCCGCCGTCGGCCGCGCTCGACTCGCCCGCCAGCATCCGGATCGTTTCGCTTGCGCCGATGGGGTTCTTGATCAGAGCCATCAACACATCACGGGTACCGGCGCGAAAGCGCTCGATCCGGCCGAAGGCAGCCTCGAACCGCTCCAAGGCCGTGATGGTCGTGGCCGGCGGAATGCCGAGCTGGAGCGCCACGGCGACAGCGGCCAGTGCATTGAGCGCGTTGTAGAGCCCCGGAATGGGCAGGCGCAGACTCCACACCCCTTCGGGAGCCGCGATCCGTAGCTGCGACGGGCTGGTGGCGCGCAGCTCAAGGTGTTCGAGCCGGACCTCGGGCGCCGGCCGGGTGAGGCCGCAGTTGGGGCAGTGATAATGTCCGATGTGTGCGTAGAAAGCGGGCATGTAGTCAAGCGGCGTTCCACACCTGCGGCAGAATGCCGAATCGGCGACGTGACGAGCCGCACCTACTCCGTGCTGCAGATCTTCCAGGCCGTAGTAGAGCACACGGCACTGCAGGTCTTCCCCTAGTCCCGCAACACCCGGGTCGTCCGCATTAAGGACGACGGCTGCTGACGGAGGCAGAGTCGCGAAGGCAGCACGCCAGCGGCGCGCGATCGTATCCACTTCACCGTAGCGGTCGAGCTGGTCACGAAAAAGGTTCAGGACAAGCACGATCCCCGGCCGCGTTTCGGCAATCGCGCCCGGGACGTGCGCTTCGTCGGTCTCGAAGATCGCAACATCGGCCTGGGCACGGCCCCAGAAATCGGTACCGGCAACGGCGGTCGCGGTCAATCCACTCAGCAGATTGGCACCGGCACGATTATGAAGCACGCGCTTACCGGCCGCGCCCAGGATTGCCGAGAGCATGCGGGCAGTCGTGGTCTTTCCGTTAGTGCCGGTGACGAGGATAACACCATCTGGGAGCGCGGCCGAAAGCTCACGCAGAACGTTGGGAGCCAGGCGACGAGCCACGACGCCGGGGATGGTCGTTCCACCGCCGACGCTCAACCTGCGACTAAGCTGATGCGCGGTCTTGCCGGCGAGCGTGGCGGCGGTACGGCGTAGCGAAACCCTCATCCTACTCTCTACCCCAATCCACGCGGCGCATTATAGCAGAGCGCTCTTCTGAGCAAGCACGGGCCGCCCGCACCACCACAAAACTAACGACAGGGGCCCGCCCCTTAGAGCGGCCCCCTGTCGTTACCGGCTTTGCATAGGCGTTTGCCGGACTACGCAGCCGCCTCTTCGGCACTTTCGATCCGGTGGCGACGTACCTCCGCACCAACCTCGATCCATTCGTCGATCGTCGTCGGCTTGGACGAGCGGTAACCGAGGTATTTTTGAACCGCCGACCACGTTCCGCCGCCGACCGCCTCTCCGTAGCGAGCAAAGAACCGGCGCTCGGCCTCCTCGGGCGTACGCGGGGCTCCTGAGCGTGCCTCCTCCGCGGGGAAGGCGGTCACGTTGACAGGCGCCTCGGCAGGATCGGCCTCTGTTTCGGCCGGTACTTGGTCGGGATAAAGCGTCGCCAGCGTCGCCGGATATTCCTGGTTGAGCTGGAGGTGCTGCTGGCGCGGCGGCTTGATGATCGGCGTGACCGAGCGGCGCTGGCCGTTGCGCTCGACGAGCAGGATCGCATCCGCCTCGTAGGTAATGCTTTCGTCGGCGAGAACGCGCAGTCCGACGTCGGCGAGAGCGTTTCCCGAGGACTGGTACTTCTTGGCGAGGTGACCGATGATCAGCACGTGGAAACCGGCCTGCTTGAGCTCAGTCAAGCTCGTATAGATTACCTGCATGTTCCGGTTGACCGAGGCATGCTCGTCGTAGGCGAGCGAGGTCTTGCGGTCTACCTCCGCCCCGGCGCGTTGTTGGGCATGCGAGCGCATCGCCTGAAGCACCTTAGAAATACTGTCGAGAATGACCGTGTCACCGGGGCGCCCTACGCGCCTGACCTCACGCATTGCGTCGAGCAGTTGACGGAGCGACAGCGTTTGGACGGCGCGGACATCCTGGTGCACGCCGGGCTTCCCCAGCAAGCTTTGCGAGGCACCCTCCGTGTCAAGCACCCAAATGGTGCCTGATCGGCGGGCGCTGGCCGCCAAATGCGACTTGCCGGCACCGGCCTGACCGGTGAGAATGAACATGCTGCCGGTTGCGAGTTGGTCGAGGCGCTGGAACATGGGCCCGCACTCCTTTTCAGGCGTAAGAACTCTTGTGCTGTATTCGGGCGAAAGTATAGCACAGGTGTTTTACAGTGTCTAGTGCGGATCTTGAGCCTCGTAGCGAAATAGGAGACCGGGCTAGAGCTGGATGCCGCGCTTGCCGAGCAGCGACCAGAGCAGCTCGGCATCGTCGTCGGCGACCTCGAGCACGGTCTCGCCCGGCGCATACTGTCGTCCAAGCAAAGGAGCCAGCTCGGGGTCGGAGCGCAGAATTTCGAGCTGCTCGGCAGGGAGACGTAGGAGCAGTGGACGCTCAATCACGAGGGACGCCGGCTGCCCCAGGACTTTGAGCCGGGTGACGATCGCAGGTGGGAGCGAGCGTGCGTTAGCACGCAGGAAGTGGAGAATGCCGGTGACGCCATCAGGTGACTGTACGATGGCGTGACGCAGACGATCCGGATCGATCTGGTAGCGTCCCCCGCCGAGCGGGCGACAAAACCGCTCAAGGGCGATCGGGACCAGCAGGTTCCCGCCCGACGCGGCGCCACGCCGAACGAGGCTAATAACACCCTCCTCGGAGACACTGATCGAGAAGCCGGCGAAGGGCCGATCATAGCGCTGCACGAGCGGCGTCTCTCCCAGGGCAACAAGAGTCTTTTCGACAGCTGCTCCGTCTCGCAGCAGTAGCCGGTCAGGAGCCGCGCGCATGACCACCAGCGGGCTAAGCTCGGGAGAAGCCGAGAGCCGATCGAGCTCCTCGGGAGCTCCGAGGATGACGGAGGCCGTCTCCCATAGAACCGCTTGCCGGCCAAGCCGTGCCCATTCAGCAAGCGTATAGGAGACATTCTGCGGCAGCGCAGTCCCGCCTCGTTCTGCCAGCCAATGCGCCAGCTCCGTCGCACTGTGGCCCTGCTCGATCGCCGCGTGCCATCGAGCATGGGTCAGCCGCCACTCGGCCGTCTCGCCGATCCGAACTCGCTCGGCGATGACGTCAAGCCGTGCCAGCGTCGCGTCATCGAACGGCGGCAGAAGCAGAATGCTGAACGAGGGCTGGACGATCAGCCGCCCCCGGATCGTCTCCAGACGAGGAGCTCTTCCCGCCACAAAGAGACCAAGATCGGTCCAGCGGCTGCGGCCCACGTGGTCGTCGACCAGCTCGAGATCGACGAGGCCAAACCACCGCAATGGTCCAAGCAATGCCGCCGTCGTAAAGATCTCCCACGGCTCCTCCTCCGACGCGGGTGGCGGCGGCACCTCGACCGGCTGCCAGTCAGGTCCGGCTTGCTTGAGCAGGGATGCGACGAGATAGTCCCGCCAGCCGGGGGCGATGGCCAGATCGAGATCGCGAAGCTCTACCCAAGCCATTTCCCGACGATACGCGGCTAGCAGCAGTACAGCGCGCTCGGAGCGATCGTGCTCGAAGAAGCCTTTTCCTCCCTGCAGGATGAGACGTCCGCCACGAAGCTGGGCGATGCCCAGCGAGATAAGCAGGCAACGCAGCAGCCACAAGCGTGAGAACGAGCTCTCGTCCCGGCCCGCTACGTCGGCCTCGAACGCTTCCAGCACCTGGCCGAGCGACGGCGGTGAGAGCAAACCGGTCGCCGGGTCGACCTCCAGGCGTTGCTCGCCTATGAGAGTCGCGTACTGCCATAGCTCCTCGATCCAAGCAGAGCCGCCGTCTGCCAGGAGCAGCCGGGGTGGCTCTTGAGGAGCTGTGGGAGCATTATGAAGCGCGAGTGCCTGAAGAACAGCCCCTGGGGCGACGAGCGTCGCGCCCGGATTGAGGTTGAGCGGCACGGCGAGCGGGGCGCGAGCCTCACTTTCTGAAAAGAGCAGGCCGTTTGCCGTCAATCTTGCGCAGATCTCGTCGAACCGGCGCGTCTCAGGAGCGATCCGATCTAACGACTCGCGCGGACGCGAGGAAGCCGACAGATCGATACCGTGTTCGGCAACGGCCTTGCCGAGCGTGCCCAGGGAAGCCCTACCGCCAAGCCGGCTCAGCGCCGCCAGCACAGTGCTATCATGCCTGTGAAGCCCTGCGATGACGCGGGAGAGCTCGGCCGGATCGAAGAGCGAACCGGCCATCGCCTCGATCAGATCTACTCGCCGTAGTCCATCGAAGCGGAATCCGCGCGTGCGAGCGATGGTGCGGAGGCTATTGAAGCTGTAGGGCGCGAGGAGGTCGGCAGCGCGCATATGCTAGCGCCATTGGAGCCGTTGTCTACGGCCAGCATGCAT
This sequence comes from Chloroflexales bacterium, assembly GCA_038254585.1. Taxonomy (GTDB): domain Bacteria; phylum Chloroflexota; class Chloroflexia; order Chloroflexales; family Kallotenuaceae; genus JBBSGA01. The sequence continues at coordinate 9,647 of JBBSGA010000087.1, forward strand.
ACCGCTGGCCAGCAAATGGATCGCCCATAAGACCAGCAGCACACTAACGAGGGCGCCGATCAGGATCACGGTGTCCCGCTGGTGCAGCACGCGAGCAACCCAAAAAGGGCTGCAAAGGATGCCGAGCAGCAGCAGCGAGGCGGCAAGGCCGGAGATGAGCAGCGGCACAAAGGCGATCTGGAGCGCATAATGGCGGGTCGCGACGAACGAATAGAGGAGCCCGAAGCTGATCGCCGCCAGTAAGAGCGCCTGAAGCAGCGCCTCCGGCAGGCCTGAGAGAGGCAGCAGAGGGCGAGCAAAAAGCACGACGCCCCACCGAGCCTCGAGACCGATAATAAAAAGGAAGAAGAGCACGAACGAAACAAAGAACCCCCAGGCGGCGGCATAATGCTGGCTCCACCAACGATGCCGCAGTCCATAGGCGATCACCAGCGGCGGAATGGCCAAGAGTACTCCGCCGCCCACGAATGTCCAGAAAGGCATGCTATATGTGGAGCCGACTCGCACTACATTACCGGGAACGGCGGGCGCGATCCCGAAGAGCCGCCCCCAAAGCGGCTCCGAAAGTGTCGTAATGCTGCCGGCCAGCAGAAGCAGCGGGGGCCGTAGACTCTTGTCGGCCCAATAGATGTAGGCTACTGCGGCATAGACCGCGATCGCCAGTACAGTGAGCAGCGGCACCATCAAGTCAGTTCCTCTCTGCGAATGCTTCCCGCTGCCAAATAGCCTTGAGGCTTGTCACAGGTTCCGCCAGCAGCTCTTCCCCGGACAATCCGACCACCCGGAGCAAGCGCTGCGCCGACACACGGCCAACGCACGCGGCCGGCACCATACCGAGGCTTTCTTCAAAAGTGGCCGCAGCGTTTGGCAACACCTCGACAAGAAATCGCGAGGGCGACTCACTCCAGAGCAGGGTATCGGCGGAGGCCGGGGGGCCGGCGTATGGCACCGCCCGCAGGTCCAGCTCGAGGCCGAGATCGCTTCCGAAGGTCATCTCGGCCGCGGCAACGCCGAGGCCACCTTCGCTGAGATCATGGCATGATCGGACCAGCCCATCTCGAATCGCCCTATGGAGCCGAGCGAAAGTCTCCTGCGCACGAGCAAGGTCGACGCGTGGAACGTTCGCGCCGACCTTGTCTTCCACCAGGAGCCGATGCGAGCCGCCCAGCTCATCACGGGTCAGACCGATGAGGTAGATCAGGCTTCCCGCGTCTTTGAGCTCCATGGTAGTAACACAGTCGAGCGTCGGCACCGAGGCCAGCGCCGAGATCAACAGGGTGCCTAGGATCGGCACGCGGCGGCCTGATGCGTCGCGATACTCGTTGTTGAGCGAGTCTTTGCCCGAAATAAAAGGGGTCCCCCACGCGACGGCGACGTCGTGGCAGCCGGCCGCCGCGCGCACCAACCCGGCCAGTCGGTCCGGCTCACGCGGATCGCCCCAACAGAAGTTGTCGAGCAGCGAGCAGTGGGCGGGATCGCCGCCCGCCGCGACGACGTTGCGCATAGCTTCGTCACACACGGCAAGTGCCATCCAGTAGGGATCGACGATCCCATAGCGCGGATTAATCCCGCAGCCGATCGCAATCGCCTGGGGCAGATCGTGCCGAGGCTGCAGGACGACACCATCCGCCGGAGCGTCTCCTGCCAGCCCCGCGAGCGGGCCTTGAATCGTTCGTCCTTGCACGAGGTGATCGTAGGTCCGCACGATCGCCTCTTTGCTCGCGATGTTCGGGTGGCCGAGGAGGGATATCAGGATCTCCCGCGCATTCATGGTCGCGGCTGGCTCGTCGACGGGACTCGGAGGCACCCAGGCGGCATTCATCTCGCGCTGGGGCCGCCCATCGTGCAGCAGCGACATCTGCAGGTCGACTAATGTCGCTCCGCGGTGGGTGACGACCAGCCGCCGGTCGGAGGTGAAATGGCCGATGGGAGTCGCTTCGACATCCTCGCCACGGCAGAGCCCAAGAAATGTGCTGAGCGCCTCGGGCGGCACGGCAACCACCATCCGCTCCTGTGCCTCCGAGAGCCAGATTTCCCACGGCTGGAGCCCGGGATACTTGAGCGGCACCGCCTCGAGCTCGATTGCAACGCCGGTGTGCTCGCCCATTTCGCCTACGGCCGACGAAAGGCCGCCCGCGCCGCAGTCCGTGATCGCCCGGAAGAGACCTCGCTCGCTGGCCTGGAGTAGCACGTCGATGACTCGTTTTTCGGTCACCGGGTCGCCGATCTGGACCGCCGCGCCGACGGTTTCCGCCGTCTCGTGTGTCAGCTCGACCGACGAAAAGGTGGCGCCATGAATGCCATCGCGCCCGGTTCGCCCTCCGACGACGACGACGGCATCTCCGGGCTGCGGGCCGTGGCGGTGCGCGCTGCGAGGAGCAAGGCCGACCGTGCCGCAAAAAACTAACGGGTTGTGCGTGTAGCCCGGATCGTAGAGCACGGCGCCGGCGACAGTCGGGACGCCGAGCTTGTTGCCGTAGTCACGCACACCTGCGACCACGCCAGCCGCGACACGGGCTGGGTTGAGGCCCGTCTCCGGCGCCGAGGCTCGGGGTGTGCCGGTCGGCCCAAAGCAGAGGACATCCAGGTTGGCGATCGGCTGGCCCGAGACGCCCAGTACATCGCGCACGACCCCCCCAACGCCGGTGTTAGCACCCCCGAACGGCTCCAGCGCAGAGGGGTGGTTATGCGTCTCGACTTTGAAGGAGATGGCATCCTCATCGCCGAAGGCGACGATTCCGGCATTATCGACGAAGGCCGACAGGAGCCACGGCTTACGCACGTGCTCCGTCGCGGCGACCAGGTACGTTTTCAGCAGGCCCTCGATGGTCGTGCTACCGCGGCTTAGCTCGGCTAGCATAGGATAGAGCGGCGCCTCGGGCGCCGGGACGTCGTCGCGCGGCTCCTGTTGGTAGTGGATGCGAGCCTTGAAGGTCTTATGCGAGCAATGCTCAGACCACGTCTGCGCGATCGTTTCGAGCTCCCCGTCGGTCGGCTCCCGCCCCAGGATGCGAAAGTGACGCTGAATTGTATGGAGCTCGTCCAGATCGAGCGATAGCACTCCTCTACGGCTGATAGCTTCCAGCTCCCGATCTTCCGCCTCGCGGACTGGGATCGTGCGAATGATCGGCTGGGACTGCGAGGGAAGATCGAGCAGCCGACGATAAAAGGCAGCCGCGGATCGGCCGTCGCTCGGGTGCACCACCAATGTCGCCTCGACCAGATCGTTCGCGAGTAGCTCCTGCGCGACCTGCTCGGCCTCGAACCGGCGCGTGCCGCGCAGCAGCGTGCGCCGGACAGTCCGCACGACTACAAGGCCGGCTACGCCCGTGCGCATCGCGCCCAGGTAAACACTATCGCCTTCATTATCGGTGACGCCCGGCCGGTACGCGACGTCAACCGCCCACTCCACAGAGTCCATTGCGGAATTGGAGGCAGCCAAATGGGTGTCCGTGAGCGGTCCGGCGGCTGCCTCGGTAAGCACCGGGTCGACCAGCAACTCCTCGGTCAGCGCTGCGAGCGCCTCCGGAGCCACATCGCCCTTCAGCAGATAGCGACGCTCTTCCGCTACCCCGGCGATGTCGATATGAAGTATACGGGCAGCAGCCATCAATGGGTGGCTACTGGCCGCCTCGACAACACGCGGCCGAACGACCACCAGGTACGCGGACATCAGGTATCCTTACTCCGGACGCGCCAGATGTGGCGCGATTGTAGCGGAGTCGCGTGAGATATGTCAATTTTTATGCCGCGCGGTAGGCCAGCGCCACAACTAGTGCCACGGCGGCACCGGCCACCGACGAGAGCGCGTTGACCGCGTCATTGTTCAGCCATGGCCAGCCTCGAACCTTGACAGTAGCCGTGCCGCAGCTGTGCAGCCGGCGCTCCGTCTCGGCCCCACATTGAGGACAACGGTAGATCGCCTGCAGCGTCGCGCCCAGTAGACTATCGCATATGACGCCCGCCACCCCGCCCACCAGGGCAGCTGGGAGGGCCCACGGGCGGGCCACCGGATAGAGAATGAAGCCCAGCGCAAGGGCCGAGAGGCCGATCAAGGCGGCCCCGGACAGCGCGGCGCAACTTCCAAGAAGGGTGATGCCGCCGGATGTACCGGCGGCGACACGGCGGCCCGTAGTGATCAGCCGGGGCTGGCTCCGGCTCAAAACGCCGATCTCGGTCGCCCAGGTATCCGCGGTGACCGTGCCGAGAACGCCGAGTGCGGCGGCCCAGGGCCAGGGGGAGATCCGCATGGACTGGAGGACGGCTAAGGCTGAAACGATCCCTCCATTGGCGAAGACCTGCCCCCAGTCGCGGCGCGACCCTTTCTCCCATTGGCCCACCGCGAGCTTCGCCTTCCGCCGTTCGCCAAAGCGCGAAAGGGCGGACGACGAGGCAAAGAAGACGATCACCAGCATGCCCCAATCCCAGCCGCCGAGACCGGCCGTAAGCGTTCCGACCACAACCGCGGCGGCCCACCCGCTCGCGGTCAGCGCCCCCTGCCAGAACGCGAGACCGCCGGCGATGATGCTTAGCGCCAGGCTTAGAGCCAGCCGGGGGCCGTCGAACAGACCCATCAATTCGCTCACCGGAAACACCGATCTTCTCCGGCCGCGACAGATCCACCGCCCGTCGGTTTTCCGAATCTCCAAGTGAGGAGCGCTGCACTGGCACGCAGTTTGCTCTTTGCCCAGCCGTTCACGGCCATTATCTGCTCGCGCGAGCTATGGTCACGAGTCATGGAGGATATTGCACAGATGACTGCTCATATGTAGCTCCACGCCGTGAGTGCGCCCGTTGCAGCCGACTCCAGCTGGGCAGTGCCGCGCGAGGCTGGAACGGTTGAGGCGATCGATGCTTCACGGGCCAGCCACCGCTAAGCCTCTCCCACACTCCACACCGATCCGGCCGGTCTCTGACCGGCCATCGTCATTTTACGCCGCGACGCTCAGGTTGCGAGGATCTGATCGAGTGCCTGCAAAGAGGTATCGAGCTCCTGACCGAGCTTCTCCTCGATCGGCCGTCGCGGCAAAAACCGGCTGAACGACTGGAGCATCCCTCCGGGCCGAATCAGGAGATGGGCGACGACCTCGCTACCTTCGCCCCGCGCCTCGACCGTCCATCGCGCATCGACCTGCGTCGGCTGAACGGCGACGAAACGCAGCCCGTTGGGCAGAATACGCGCCTCGCCGTCGAAACGCTGCAGACCGAGTTTCCCGGCACGTAGTGCGATGGTGACGCGGGCACGGTCCGGCGTTATGCCGCGGACCTCGACGTTTTCCGCCTGCGGCAGCAGGCGGTCGAGGTGCTCCACATCGGCCAGCACCGCCTTCACTTTGTCGGGAGGCGCGGCGATCGTTTTGCGACGCTCAACTTCAAACATTACTTATTTCTCCGCCGTATGTACCGCCACCGCCCCGAGGCCGAGGAGCCTATAGCGTGGGCTGCGCCAGCCGGCGTCGATCAAGAGACGGCACAGCGCAATGGGTGGAGGGAAACGCTCCGCCGACTGTGGGAGATAGGTGTATGCTTCGCGATGGCCCGCAACCACACGGCCGATACGCGGTACGATGTAGTTGAAGTAGATCCGGTGGCCCAGCTTCAGCGCCGGATTGGAGGGTTGAGCCACCTCCAAGCAGGCTAGTCGCCCGCCGGGGCGGGTAACGCGGCGTATCTCGCCTAATGCCGCGGCCAGATCGCCGACGTTCCGCATCGCGAATCCGGTCGTCACGGTATCGAAGGTGTCGTCGGAAAAAGGCAGATCGAGCGCATCTCCTCCGACGTAGCCGCCCTTGCCCCCCAATGCGTCGGCCTTGTGCATCCCAGCGCGCATCATCGGCAGCGAAAAGTCTGCCCCTACGACCAGCGCACTAGGCAGCGCACGCCGAAGAAGCGGCAGAAAATCGCCGGTCCCGGTCCCCACGTCGAGCGCCCTGACCGGTCGTGCCGACTGCGAGACACCGGCTGCAGCCTGGAAGACTGCGAACCTGCGCCAGGTCTGGTCAAGCCCAAAGGTCATCAGCCGGTTGACCAGATCGTAGCGCCATGCGATCGCGTCAAACATACGCCGCACATATTGGGGCTTCTGCTCAGGAGCCGGGAGCACAGACAACGGAGCGGTAAGATTGTGCAAAATCCTGGCTACTCCAGCTCTAGTCCCTGCCATTGCTGCGGGTCGTCCAGCTCATCCGCCACGCCGAGAGCCACGAGGGCACGGGCTGCGACGAAATCGACGACCTCGGCGACGGTCTCAGGACGCTTATAGAAGTTTGGCATGGGTGGCACAATTCGGATGCCGCGCTGGGCAAGCGTCAGCAGATTCTGCAGATGAACAGGCGCGAGAGGTGTCTCGCGCGGAACGATCACGAGCCGGCGGCCCTCCTTCTGCTGGACATCCGCGGCACGCAGGAGCAGATTGGTCGCCAGGCCCGCCGCAAGCGACGCGACCGTGCCCATCGAGCAGGGCACGACGATCATACCGGCGACAGGGTATGATCCGCTGGCGATGGAGGCCGCCTGATTCGTCGGAGAATGCTCGACCAGCGGGCCGCTCCCCTGCCAGCGACGGATGTCATCAGCCCACTGGCGTTGCGTTTCCTGGCGCCAGACGATGCGGGCGGCCGGTGTCGCCAGCACTTCGACCGGCCACTGGAGCTCGATCAGACGCTCGATGGTCCGGTCTGCCAGGAGCGCACCGCTTGCACCGCTGATTCCGACGATGACCGGGTAACGCTTCATCGACAGTGTGGAGATAACGGCGCGCGGGATCGCTTGATCACGAGCTGGGCTCGCGGTGGTGAACGGCGAACTGATCCTCCGATTCGCCCTCGCGCGGCTGCGTCGCCCGGGCGTCGCCGCGTCGCTCGCGGACCCACGCAGGCGGCTCGAAGCGCTGCGCCGTATCGCTCGGCCGCTCACGCGGAGGCGTAGCCCGGACAGATGGACGCCGGTCCGCGGGTGGCAGTGCGCTCTCGGCCCAGGTCCGGCTTTGCGGTGTGCTCGGTCCTTCCCATTCCTCGAGCAGTGCGCGCCACTCGCCCTGGAGATCGTCTCGCCGGGCGGCATAGTAAATATGGTCGACCGCCTGCTCGTCACGGTAGACAAGGTCTACCTGCGAGCGCATCGGGCGCAGGTAGCCGATGTTGCCCCACCATCGTACCTCGCGCTCGTCCAGCTTCTGGTCGACGCGGCTCATACGCGCGGCATATTCGCGGACCGAGCCCTCTTTAAGCTCTTCGACCCGCCACGGTGCGCTAATGTCGCCTGTGCGTAAATCGCGGAACGCAACACGGCCGATGCCGTCCTCACCACGGATATCCGACACGACCTCGATGCCGGTGGCAGGCGGAGGAACGTTGATGATCGAGAGCCATTTTTCCTTAAGCTGGTCTCGGGTGCAGTCGTCGAAATCCTGACGCGTCTTGTCGACAGGGGTACGCCATGCGAGGTCGAAGCGCGGCTCGCCGCCCGGGCCACGATAGATACGCTTGATACATCCGTTGTTATGCCAGCGCTCCCGCCAGCCGCCGCCGATAGTCTCAGGCCGCTGCTCAGGCGCGGGCAGGGCTGCCGCCTCGGCGGAGGCGGTATCGTCGGCCAGTGGCTCCTCGGGAAGCTCCGCGGCGGGGCGCAGATCCGAAAGGAGCACCTGCCAGGAATCATTCAAGCCCCAGTCGCTGACGCCGTAAAAAACATGGTCGATGACGCCGTTCGCGTCACGATGCACCAGATCGTATTTGGAGCGGTTGCCCTGGCGATAGCTCCGCCAAAGGCCAAGACGGCCATACCACTTGATCTGCGATTGGAGATCGACCCGGCCGTCGCGGAGCTCCTCGTGGCGGTCGATGGCGTAGGCCCATAACCCCAAGGCGCGGTCGCGGACCACCCCTGGCGTCGTACGCAGATCGCGAATCTCGTACTGCCACTCGCCGTTGCGGCGCTGAACATCCACCACCTCGACCCCGGAACGAGGGACCGAAAGCTCCTGGCCGTTGTCGAGCGGAGACGTCGCGCCCTCGGCGAGGGCGCGCCTTGCCAGCTGGAGTATTTCGCCACGATTCGCCCGGGCTGTCTCACTGTCGCGCCGAACGTAGATCGCGCCGTCGCGGTCGACGTACGGCGGAGCATGCGGAGCGCGTACCTCGATCCGCAAGATATCGCGGCCGCTGTAATTCATGAGCTCGAAGGAGAGGGCCGGGGTGGGATCGATCTGCGCGGCCGCAAGCCGGAGCTCCTCGCTGAGCTGATCGGGGCGCGCCACACCTTCCACCGATCCGTTCTCGGCGCTCGCCGCCCCCAGCACCAGCGTGCCGCCCCCCATGTTTGCCAGGCCCACGACGTCGCACATGAGGGCCTCCAGCCCCTCGCTTGCGCCGCGCAGGATATTCCGCTCCGAGGGTACGCCGAAGCGGAGCTGATCGATCTCCCACTCCTTCTGGTCGCGCTTCGGCACGCGAATATGATCGAACCGGTCGCTGGCGAAGAGATCGCGGAGGGCCGTGAAGCTTGGGGCATCGAGCTGGGCCTCAAAGTAGCGGTCCCCAATACCATGCCGGTGCGCGGCATCGCTACCGTTGGGCGCACGTCGAATGCGATGAGCGTCGGAGCCCTGAATGCAGAACATCCGGCGCTCGTAGTGCTCCGTGCGGCCACTGAAGAACGCGGGGCTGGTAAAGGTCCCGTGGTCGGTGTAGAAGTTGACGAACTCGAGCGCATGTAGGTGTGCGCTCTGCGTCGCCGCGATGCGGGACTGCCCGCTCGCTCCCATACGAAGCGATTCGCTGATGACGCCGGACGGACCGTTGCAGTGCGCTGCGATCACGAGACCGCCGGCTTTGGCGATCAGCTCATAGGCGTCCGTAACATGCTCTGTATCCGGAACGCTCGTGGCGCCCGCCTTGATCAGGCCGGCTGGGACGCCGAGCTGGAGCAGCGTCGCCTCGATCAGGCTGATCGGCGTGAGCGGACCAAAAACCCCAAGTACGTGAGCTCCGTAGTGGGAGGTGAACTCGAAGCCGGGCAGAACCGTGATCGCACGCAGAAGCCGGCTGTACTCCTCGAACTGTTCTTCGTCGGCCGGGGTGGCGCGGCCCATACGCACCATCTGCTCCAGAAAGTCGACTTCCCGGCGCATCTGCTCAAAGCCGGCGACCGAGTTATGATCAGTAAAGGCGATGATCTCTAAATTATGCCGTTCAGCCTCACGAAGAATATCTAGGTACGTTGCCGCTGGTTCTGAATAGTCCTCTGATGCCGGTGTATGAATATGTAAATCAATTCGAACCCACCGCTTACCGGCGGTAACTGGCTCCCTCATGCTTTCTTTTCCTTGCCATACACTATTTGCCGATCTTACTACCGCCTTTTCGGAACAGTATCTCTAGTTCCCGCGCGTCGTGCAATGGTGCTCGCGGAACAACTCAGGACAAAGGACACAAGCTAGGGCTTTATGATACTCGAAAGCCCGTGGGCTCGCAATGCTCTGTCCGTTTGAGGACGGCAGTAGTTCGACAATGTTAGATTAGACATTTGTGCTAAAAACTGGGGCGTTCCAGCTCCATCGCCGGAGCAGCAGTACGGTGTTCCAAGCTTGTCACAAGCCGAGAAGCCTCCGACCAAGACAACTCGTCCGAGGTTAGAGCGTCAAAATCGGCCTACAAAGCCATGCGTTTGTAGAACATGTGTCTAATCTAACATTGTCCAA
>JBBSGA010000088.1:0-19331 GCA_038254585.1 Chloroflexales bacterium
AGGAGATCTGCTGATCGTCGTCTATAGCTACGACGAAATGGAGGAGGCGCGTGCGGCCCTAGCTGGCTTCGGCAACGTCGAGGTCATCAATGATATCGAGGATCTCGATCCCGACGAGCCACCTTTCGACACCGTCACCTGTATTGCGCCATACCAGCAGGGGCGAGACTATGTCGCAGAGCTCCTTGCCACCGGACTGCGATTGCTCACGGATGAGGGCACGCTCTTGCTTGCCGGAGACCGGCAGCAGGGCTTCGAGCGTTATGTCGAGGCCTTGGGTGCTGCCGGCAGCCGGGTTACTCCACTCGTACAGAACGGACAGTACCGCGTGGTTGCCGCCGCGAAGCCTGTGGAAGGCGGCGGCCTGCGCCGCCGCTCCGAAACCACCTGAAGCCCCCGGCACCAGGACGAGCAGGCATGACTGACCGGACGCTGCGCCGCAAGCTTACCTTGGGAGTAGCCGCCTCGGTCACGATGCGCTCCAGCAGCGCCGTCGCCTCGGCAATATCGGCGCGATCGCTCGGATGGATCAGCTCCTTGCCCCATGCTCCCGTCACATGCTAGGCCGCCCGCAGCGTCTCTGGATCCAGCTTCGCCGTGCAGGCCGCGTAGGAGGCACCGGAGATTTCCGCCTCCAGCGCCCGCAAGGGCGTCGGCCAGTGATCGGTCGCCTGCTCGTCAAGGCGCACCATCCAGAGCAGGTAGCACTGGACGATCCGGAGCAGCTCGAGCGAGCGGGCATACTCGCCGCGTGCCGCGGGTCATGCACCGTCAATCGTCAGGCCAGTCGACGACAACCGAGATCAGGTCGCCGTCGAGCTCGACGGCGTACGTTGGAACCCGTAGACCGATCGGCGGAACGAGCGTCTTCCCCGTCCGGACATTGTAGGCCCACCCATGCCACGGACAGGTGACGATATCGTCGCGCAGCACGCCCGACGAGAGCGGCCCACCCTCGTGGCGACACGAGTCGCCGAAGGCATAGATCGTACCGTCGACGTTGGCCAGGGCGATCGGTAGGCCGTCGACGTCGACGTAGAGCATCTGCCCGGGTCCTATTTCACCGAGCCGGGCGACGACCGTCGTTTCCCGCATACGCTGCCATCAACTGTGATCATGCTTTGCGGCTGCCTCGTATGGGAGAGCGCAGAGGTGGCGGTGACGATGACATCCGTCGAGTCGCCGCCGTCACTCCCTGTAAGTATACTGTGCCAGAACAGAAGCTGCTTCGATGGGGTCAACACGTCGGAAAGTGCACCAAACGGCGACCAAATGGTTGACAGAAGCGAACGGATCTCCTACCATGCCGCCTCGTCGAGACGCTGAGGAGGCTGTGCGAATACTGATCACGGGGGCCGGCGGCCAGGTCGGACAGGAACTATCGCGCGTCTTAGCCCCACAACACGATCTCATTCCCACGACTTCCGCTACGCTTGACGTGACCAGCCGGAGTACGACCAGCCAGATTGTCGCGGCGCAACCGGAGCTTGTGCTCCATCCCGCGGCCTGGACCGATGTCGACGGCTGCGCGCGCGATCCGGACCGCGCGCTCATCGCGAATGGACTGGGCACCCGGCATGTAGCACTTGCCTGCCAGCGCCTGGATATCCCACTGCTCTACATCAGCACCAATGAGGTTTTCGACGGGCAGGCCACCGCTCCTTACCTGGAGATCGACGCGCCGCGGCCGATCAACGCCTACGCGCGCTCGAAATACGCGGGCGAGCAGTTTGTCCTACAGCTGTTGCGCCGCTTCTATATCGTGCGGATCGCCTGGGTCTTTGGTGGGCCGCGTAATTTTCCGCGGACGATCTTGCGGCTTGCCCGCGAGCGCGACAAGCTCGCGATTGTCGAGGATGAGATCGGCAATCCGACCTACGCAGCGGACGTCGCCGAGGCGGTCGCTCGGCTCATTCACGAGCCCGCCTACGGGATCTATCATCTCGTGAACGAGGGCTACTGCTCGCGGTATGCGTTCGCCCGTGAGATCCTCCGGCAGGCCGGCCTAGATCACGTCGAGGTCGATCCGATCAAGCTTCGCGACTACAAGCGCGCGAGCACACCTCCCCGGTTCGGGGCGCTGCGCAACTTTGTCGCGGCCGCTGACCTCGACATCGTCTTACCTCCATGGCAAGACGCGCTCACCCGCTTCCTTCAAACCCGTCTCGACACGACTCCATGATCGACGTCATCGTTCCCAATTACAATGGCGCAGCCCTGCTGCCAGTCTGCCTCGACGCGCTGCGGCGCCAGACACGCCATGATTTCCAGATAACGGTCGTCGACGATGGCTCGACCGATGATTCGGTTGCGCTCCTGGCCACGCGCTACCCCGAGGCCCAAGTGATCGCGCTCGGGTCGAATCACGGGCTCGCCGCCGCGGTCAATATCGCCATCCGCCACACCCGGGCTCCCTTCGTCGTCTTACTCAACAACGACACGGAGGCCGAGCCGGCGTGGATCGAGTCGCTGGTCGGTATGCTGGAGCGCTATCCCGGCTATGCCTTCGCGGCCAGCAAGCTCAAGCTCTTCGACCGGCGCCACCTGCTCCACTCGGCCGGGGATGGCTATACTGGCGCCGGGCGGCCCGTCAATCGGGGGGTTTGGACGACCGACCGGGGACAGTTCGACGCCGTGAGCGAAATCTGGGGCCCCTGTGCAGGGGCGGCGGCATACCGCAGGCAGGCGCTCGACGCCCTCGCCTGGGGCGGCGAGGTGCTGGACACCGACCTCTACATGTACTGTGAGGACGTGGACCTCAATCTCCGCGCCCGGCTCGGCGGTATGCGCACGATCTTCGTGCCACAGGCCGTCGTCTACCATCGTCTCAGCGCGACCGGGGGCGGATCGCTTGCCAGCTATTATTGTGGACGAAATTTTATCGCGGTCTGGGCCAAGAACATGCCGCCGAGACTACTGGTCCGCTACTTCGGGCGCTTCCTGGTCTTCCAGGCCGGCATCACCCTGAGTGCGCTGCGGCACGGCAGAGGCGCCGCGGCACGCGCACGCTTGCGGGGCCAAGCCGCCGGGTTGCGCAGTCTGCCGCTCTTCCTGATCAAGCGTCGCGCACGGTGCCAGAAGGTGATGGATGCAGAGTTCGCTCGGTTACTGGATCGGTAAAAAGGACGGCTTGTGGACCTGACCTTATCGGTGGTTATCCCAACCTACAACGAGGAGCGACGCCTGCCGCCGACCCTCGAGGAGATCACGAAATATCTGCGGGCAGCGCCGTATGCAAGCGAGATCATCATCGCAGACGATGGTAGCCAGGATCGGACGGTTGAGATTGCCCAGGGTTATCGTGCGCTTACGCCATCGGAGGGCGGGCGCATAACACTGCGCATTCTGCGCAACGCTCACCGTGGCAAGGGATACCAGGTACGCGCGGGAGTGCTGAGTGCTCGTGGCCACTACGTTCTTTTCACGGACGCCGATCTCGCTACACCTTTCGCGGAGTGGGAGAAACTCTACGCCTGCCTGAAGGCCGGCGATCAAGTGGTCATCGGCTCCCGCGAGGGTCTGGGAGCGCAGCGCATCGACGAGCCCTGGTACCGGCACCTGATGGGGCGCGTCTTCAATACGCTCGTCCGCAGCATCGCATTCGGCGGCATTCAGGATACGCAGTGCGGCTTCAAGGCCTTCAGCCGCGAGGCCGGAGAGCGCATCTTCGGCGCTCTCCGCCTCTACGGAGACGATGCGAAAGAAGTCCGCGGGCCGGCCGTCACTGCCTTCGACGTCGAGGTGCTCTTCCTGGCACGCAAATGGGGCTACCGGATCCGCGAGGTCCCCGTAACCTGGCGGTATAAGGAGGGCACCAAAGTCGACCCGATCAGCGACACCCGGCGCATGATCGCGGACGTATTACGCGTTCGCTGGAACGCGATCCGCGGACGCTACGCTTAGGGCACAGGCGGCCGGCCCCGGATAGACCAGGGCCGGTATCGCACGGCTAACTAACCCTCGGCGGGACCACGCCGCGGCTGTCCCGACAGCGGCACCGTCGCTCCTTGGGGAGCCGCGGAAGGGCCGGGCTGCTGCGCACCCGGAATGCGCGGTGGTGCAGTGCCGGCGGGGCTTGTCTGAGTCACCTGCGGTCGAGGCGCCACGGGCGGCACGGGCGCGGCCGGCCGGTCTTGGCGCGCCATAACCTCTTCGAGCGAGCTCATCATGCCGAGGAATGGCTTGACGATATCCATCGGAAACGGGAAGAGAATCGTCGAGTTCTTCTCCGTCGCGATCTCGGTCAGGGTCTGGAGGTAGCGCAGCTGCAGCGTGACCGGCTCGTGCGCGATGATATCGGCGGCCAGCGCGAGCTGCTTGGACGCCTGGAACTCGCCTTCGGCATGGATGATCTTGGCGCGCTTCTCGCGCTCGGCCTCGGCCTGCCGCGCCATCGCGCGCTGCATTACCTGCGGAAGCTCGACGTCTTTGATCTCGACGATCGTCACCTTTACGCCCCACGGCTCGGTCTGTTCGTCGATGATCTGCTGAATCTCCGCGTTGAGCTGTGACCGGTCTGCGAGCACCGTGTCGAGCTCGACCTTGCCCAGAACGCTCCGGACCGTGGTCTGGGCGATCTGCATAGTCGCCCTGATATAGTCCATCACGTTGACGACCGCCTTGTCGGGGTTAATAACCATGAAGTAGAGCACGGCATTGACTTTGAGCGTGACGTTGTCGAGCGTGATCACCTCCTGGGCCGGGACGTCCATGGTCAGTACGCGCGTGTCGACACGGATCATCCGCTCGATCGGCGGCCATACAAAGAAGAGACCTGGCCCGCGGGCACCCACGAGGCGCCCCAGCCGAAAGATCACGCCGCGCTCATACTCGGGAATGATCCGAACCGCGGCGAAGAGGTACATCACGGCGATGAACAACAGCCCGCCGACACAGAGCAGGCTGCCAAGCGCTCCTACGTTTGACATGTCCTTAATCCTTACACGTTGAGAGAGTCTTGCTCCCTCTCCAAGCGACGCACGTATAGGCGTAGATTTTCGATGCCGGCGACCTCAACCAGATCGCCGACCCGCAGCGGACCATCGTCCGACCAGGCCGACCAGAGGGCGCCCGCGACGTAGACCATCCCCTCGGGATCGATCGCCCGGCGCACTTCCGCGATCTGCCCCACGAGCGCCTCGGCGCCCGTTTTGGGCCGGTCGCGGCGGATCCGCATGGCGAATGCTACTAGTCCCGCCACGGCCGCCACGAGCACGACGGTGGTGCCGGCAATCGCAGCGGGCGCGACGGCGAGCCCCGGAGCGCGCGCGGGATCGACCAGCCAGAGTGCTCCTAGCACGAGGAGCACAATGCCCCCAGCTGTAAACCCGCCGTGGGACATGACAAGATGCTCAAGGCCGACGAGAATAAGTCCCGCGGCAAGTACCAGAACGGCGAGCGGCCGAACCTCCGACTGGGCGAAGCCGTACAGCGCCGCGACCACCAGCATGCCGCCGGCAACCCCCGGCAAGCTGATCCCGGGGTTCGCCAGCTCGAGAAAGATGGCGACTGCCCCGAGCACAAAGAGCACAAAGGCCACGGTAGGCACGGCCAGTACCTGCGCGAGCGTCTCGAGGATCGTTGGCTCGACGGTCACCAGCGGCGCGCCGATAACGTCGAGCGTGCGTGCAGCGCCGGCAGCAAGCGTGACATGCCGTCCCGCGAGAGCCACCCGCAGCTCATCCTCTGTCGCAACCACAAGATCGAGCACCGGTGGATCGATCGCCCGCGCGCGCTCGGCATCGAGAACGGCTCCGGTCCGGGCAGCACGCTCGATCCACTCGGCGTTCCGGCCGCGCATCGTTTGCCAGCCCGTCAATTCCTTGACCACATCGTCGACGACCAGCTGCTGGGTGCGGAGCGAAAAGCCCCCCGGGGTTCGGGCAAGCGGGAGCGCGAACCCGATCTGGCTGCCAGGCGCCCCGGCCGCGACAGCGCTGGCTGCGATCAGCAGCGCACCCGAGGGACCGCCATCGACCGGTCCCGGACCAATCCACACTACTACTGGGATGGACGCGGCGTGAAGGTCGCGTGCGAGCGCCCAGGCCACATCCAGAACGCCGCCGCCGTCGTCGATCTCTACGATAAGAGCAGACACGTCCGCGGCAACCGCCTCCTGGAGCGCGCGGCGCACCAGCGCCGCTGCGGGTGGAGTGATTCCCCGGCTCAGCCTTACCTCATAGATCGGCGCACGCCCCTGGGCGCGCACCAGAGGCCCGGTTCCCGAGAGCTGGATAAAAAGCACGAGCAGGAGGAACCCGCAGCGGTTGAGCAATCGCATACTTAAGCCACGTTGCGCGACCCACGAGGTTGCAGTGGAGAAACCCGTGCGGCCGCGGCGCACGCCTGCCCCAGAGCCAGTCCGCGGTTCGCTCAGGTCTTCTCCTCCCCGGCAGTCGAGACGACTCGCTTGACCCGGCGTTCGAACTCGGCACGCGGCAGCATAACCTTCCGGTCACAGCGCAGGCAACGGATACCAATATCGGCGCCGACCCGTACAATGCGCCACGCGTCACCCCCACAAGGGTGTATCTTACGCATCTGCACGATATCTCCAACGCCGAGCGACATTGGGGCGGCCATAGGCCCTCTACTGCTCCTGGCCGGATTTGGCCCGATTCCAGAGCACATCTAGCTCGTCGGGTGCCATCTGATCGAGCGGCCGACCGGCTGTCAGCGTCTCGACCGTACTGAAGCGACGCCGGAACTTGGCATTGGCGGCCCGCAGGGCCGTCTCGGCATCGACGCCAAGCCAGGCCGCGAGCCGCGCGAGCACAAAGAGAAGATCGCCAAGCTCTTCCTCGCGGGTCTCGGGCAGAGCCCCCTGCAGCTCCGCCATCTCTTCCCGCACCTTTGCCCACACGCCCTCGACATCCGGCCAATCAAAGCCGGCCCGTGCCGCCTTGTCGCCGAGCTTTTGAGCGGCTGCGAGCGCGGGCAGGCCTACCGGAACCCCATCCAGCACGCTCTTCCGGCTGCTGCCCTTCGCGGCGTGCTCAGAGCGCTTGATACCCTCCCAGTTCCGGAGTACCTCGCCGCTCCCAGCTACGGCGACATCTCCGAAGACGTGTGGATGGCGCCTGATCAGCTTGCTCGCGAGCTCTGCCAGCACGTCGCCGAAGTCGAAGTCTCCCGCCTGTCGCGCCATCTCGCTATGCATCAGAATCTGCAGCAAGAGGTCGCCGAGCTCTTCGCTGAGTCCGGCGTGATCGCCCGCGTCCAGCGCCTCCAGCACCTCGTGCGTCTCTTCGAGCAGGTAGGGCCGCAGCGAGAGATGCGTCTGCTCGCGATCCCAGGGACAGCCGCCGGGACCGAGCAGGCGCGCGACGACCCAGCCGATCCCATCGATTCCATGCCGATCCTCGAGCGCCGAGATCGGCGGTAGATAGGCCACGGTCAGGTGATCGAGCTCCGCCAGATGGTCGAGCTCTCGCAGCGGCACGGTTCGGATGCGCGGCTCCGATGTGCTGCCGGCGCCTGAGACGAGCGTCACCGGGTGATCGGCCGGATAGCGCTGGAGCAAGGTCAGCTTCGCATCCGATGCGGTCCGGCGATTATAAAGCTGCGACAGCAGCGCCGGCCGGGTTGGGAGCAAGGGAAACGGTATCGCCGGAGGCTCGTAGCCGTCACCGCCCTGTTTTTGAATCCAGGCGTCATCGCCACACCATGGCGCGCCCGCGGGCATCCCGAGATCCAGGGCGTCGACCAGCTGAAGGCCGCGGTCGAACGGATCAAGCTCCAGCGCCTCACAGACAGACTCTATGAAGGAGATCCCGGCGATGATGCGCGTACTCAAGCCCTGCTCGCGCGCAAGTACGAGCAGGCGCCGGGTCGTCGCCTCGGCCACCAAGGGGTGGCCCGGAACAGCATAGGTCACCGGCTGCCCATGCCTAACGCGCCCGATCACTGTTTCGGCAATTGTACGGTAGATCGTCTCGAAATCGGGCGCCTGCTCGTAGAGCTCGTCAAAGGATTCGAGATGTAGGTGCGCTGGCAGGCTGGCGACAGTCGGGTGAACTCTTGTACGCAGAACGAGATCCTCGATACCGTTAAGATGCTCTAGCGCAGCTCGCGTAAGTAGTGCTGGATCCCCGGGGCCTAGCCCGAGCAGGGTCAGCGTTGCCGTCGACATAGGTAAGCCCAAGACCTCTCCTCCGTGAATGCCGTCTATGAGCGGATGATCAGATTATACCAACGCATACCAGCCACACCAACTACGGCTGATCTGTGCCCGGTCGCCCCGCTCGGCTTTTGACACGTGCAGGCGGGCTCCGTAGAATGGGAGCTATGCACTACCTCGTCGACGGGCACAACCTGATCGGGCAAATGCCGAACATCGAGCTAAGCGACCCTGACGACGAAGGTAAGCTGATCATGCTCCTCCACCGCTGGACACTACGCCATCCGCGCGACCGGATCACAGTCGTTTTCGATCACGGCGTCTATGGCCATCCGCGGCCGCCGCGGTGGGAGCGCCTCGAGGTAATCTTCGCGCGCTCGCCATCGGACGCCGACGCCCACCTCGTCCACCGGCTGCGAAGTCTGCCATGTTCTCAGGGTTATATGCTGGTCTCTGCAGACCGCGCGATCGCGGCGGTCGCAGCACAGCAGGGCGTCCCGGTCAAGGTATCGCAGGTCTTCGCGGAAGAGATCAATGCTCCTGCAGATGATCGACGCCGGGCAGTCCTCGGCCGCCGCCACGGGCCCCACCCAGAGCCGAAGCTACCGCGAGCCGAGGTAGACGCATGGCTCAAAGCCTTCGACGCAGGCAAGGACGGTTAATTAATGGCAATTATTCTCGACGGGCGGCAGGTCGCGGCCGCGCTGCGCGCCGAACTACTGGCGGAGGCCTCGGCGTTCGCGAGTGAGCGCGGCCGGAAGCCGTCCCTCGCCGCCGTCGAAGTTTCGGGCGACGCTGCGTCGCAGTCGTACGTTCGCGCGATCCGGCGCGCCTGTGACAGCACCGGCTTTGATTTTCGGAATGAGCAGCTTCCCGGCGACGTCGACCAGGTTAGTCTCGAAGAGGCGATTCGCGCCTTGAACTCGGATAGCGAGGTGGACGGCATCATCCTGCAGCTGCCGCTTCCAGGCCACCTCGACGCGCCTGCGGCGATCGAGCAGATCGACCCACACAAAGACGTCGACGGCGCGCACCCGGCGAACCTCGGCCGCCTGGCACAAGGACTACCCACGCTCGTGCCTAATACCCCCGCCGGAGGCATGGAACTCTTACGGCGCTACGGGATTCCGATCGCGGGGCAGCGGGCGACAGTTGTCGGCCGCTCCAACGTCGTCGGCAAGCCGATGGCGCTCCTTCTGCTGCAAGAACACGCGACGGTTACGATCTGCCATTCGCGTACGCCCGACCTCGCAGCGGTCATTCGTGAGAGCGACATCGTCGCCGTCGCCGCCGGCCGAGCAGGGCTCGTGACGGGCGCGATGATCAAGCCCGGCGCAACGGTCGTGGACTTTGGCATCAACGTCGCCAACGACGGCATGATGCGTGGCGACGTCGACTTCGGAGGCGCATCCGCGGTTGCCGGAGCCATCACGCCGGTCCCGGGCGGCACCGGGCCGGTGACGAATATGATGCTGCTACGTAATACGCTTCGGGCGGCGCGGAGACTGCGCCGGGACGTTTAGCGGCCCTGCTCGCGCCTAGCACGCTCGGCACGGACGGCGATCATGCCAGCCATGGCGCCCGCTCCTATGCCGTTGTCAATATTGACCACGGCAAGCCCGGGCGCGCAGCTCTGTAGCATCGTCAGGAGCGCAGCCTCTCCATTGCCACCCATCCCATAGCCGACTGAGGTCGGCAGGCCGATGACGGGCACGTCGACCAGCCCGGTCACTACCGATGGCAGGGCACCATCCATACCAGCGGCCACGATCAGCACATCGGCGGGCAGCTCGAGCAGATGCTTGAGCGGATCGAAGAGGCGATGGAGCCCGGCTACCCCGACGTCGGTGACCATCTCGACGGCACAGCCCATCTCACGACAGAGCAGCGCCGCCTCCTCCGCGACGGGCAAGTCGGAGGTTCCGGCCGACAGGATCCCGACGATGCCCTGGTCCTGACGCGGACGCACATCCGCCCGACGGACGACGATCGTGCGGTTGGACGTCCCCCGCTCCCAGGTGAAGCAGCCGCCGAACGCTGCCTCGAGCGCCGCGACCGTCGTCGGCGGCACACGGCTCACGATCGCACGCCCTGTCACTTCGAGCATGCGTCGCACGATCGCCACGGTCTGATCGGGAGTCTTGCGCTCAGCCAGGATGACCTCTGGCACGCCCTTGCGGGCGCCACGCTGGACATCGACCCGGGCGTAGCCTTCGACACGGCTGTCAGATGCCCCTGAGACCGCCATAGCCAGGCGATCCAGCGTCTCATGCGAGGAAAGCATTCGCGAATCAGTCATCGGTGAGATCTTTCTCGCGAGGGCCGCCGCTCAGCTCTTGGCCCGCTGCTCGGCCGGGCTGAGCGCGGCGATTGCCTGCTGTTCGTCGTCGTAGATGTCGGCATACTGCGAAAGACCGACCATTCGGAAGATCTTCTGGAAATGATCGTTGAGCCCGCTCATGGCCAGCTTCTGCCCTGCACGATTGACCTCGGTCACGATCCGGATCAGGATCGCGATGCCGGCGCTGTTGATGTAGTCGCTGCGGCGAAAGTTGAGCACTAGCTTGCGCGCGCCTGCGACCGTTGCAGCCCGATAGGCGTCGGTAATCTTGGCGTCGGCAAAAGTCGTCACGTCACCCTTGAGGTCGATGACTGTTACATCCTGCTCGTTACGCGTCGTCACTTCTAGCTCATCATCCAGAAACGCCATGCGCTCCACCTCCAGGCCGGTCCGCACCGGTCCACGTATATAGTACCAGGCGCACTTCGTTACCCCCGCTTGGCGATACGGACCACGCCGCTTCGTCGACGAGCTGCCGGATCATCCACATACCCCATCCTTCGTCGGAGCCGTCCATAGCCCTCAGCAGGTTCGGCTCTTTGAGCACCCGCCCGGGAGACAGGCGGCGGCTGCCTTGGTCGCGCACGATGATTGTCAGGCGGTCGGAGCCGGGCAGGATTTGCACACGAACGAGCGCATCCTTACGGCCGCGATTGCCGTGCTCGACAGCATTGGTTATCGCCTCGCCGATGGCGGTGCACAGCGCGGCGACACGCTCATCTACAAAGCCCATGCGCCGCGCCACGGTCTCGACCGTGTCCATAGCCACTTTCTCGTAGCCGAGTTGGCTGGGCAGACGAAGCTCGACACCGCCCTGCAAGTGAGAGCGCACACGGACGATTCGGCTGAGACGCATCATACGTTGCTCCATCGAAAGACTCCGGCCTTCAGGTGCTCGGTTCGTGTTTGGAACCATTCCCGGCAGGCGTAGACCTACCGAGGAGCCACGTCGACTTAGAGTGGAATGTTACCATGCTTGCGCGGGAGCATAGTCTGGCGCTTCGAGCGTGACAAGTTCAACGCCTTGATCAGCGCCGGGCGCGTCTCGCGTGGCTCGATCACCTGGTCGATATAGCCACGCTCTGCCGCCACGTACGGGTTGGCAAAGCGCTGTTGGTAGTCGTCGACCAACTGAGCTTGCCGGCCCGCCACATCGTCTGCCTCTGCGAGCTCGCGCCGGAAGACGATCCGGACGGCAGCGTCGACGCCCATGACCGCAATCTCGGCGGTCGGCCACGCAAAGTTGAAATCCGCGCGGATGTGCTTCGAGGCCATCACATCATACGCTCCACCGTACGCTTTGCGTGTAATTACAGTCAGCTTCGGGACGGTCGCCTCGCAGTAGGCGTAGAGCAGCTTTGCTCCATGCCGGATAATGCCGCCGTACTCCTGCTGCGTCCCGGGCAAGAACCCCGGAACGTCGACGAAGGTGATCACCGGGATGTTGAACGCGTCACAGAAGCGAACGAACCGTGCTCCTTTCGTCGAAGCGTCGATATCTAAGGTACCCGCCATAGCCATCGGCTGGTTTCCGACCAGCCCAACCACGTGGCCGTCCAACCGTCCAAAGCCTGTCACCAAGTTCTGTGCCCACAGTGGCTGCGTCTCGAAGAAGAAACCGCCGTCGACCACGGCCTCGACGATGGCCTTCATGTCATAGGGACGTTTGGGCGAGTCAGGGATGATCGTCTGAAGGCCATCGTCCATTCGATCCGGATCGTCGCCCGGCTCGACTCTAGGTGGATCCTCCAGGTTGTTGGCCGGAAGGAATGACAACAGCACGCGGAGCTGCTCGAAACACTCCGCCTCGTCGTCAGCGATGAGATGCGCCACCCCTGAGCGCGAGTTATGAGTCATCGCGCCGCCGAGCTCTTCGAACCCGACCTCTTCCCCCGTCACAGTCTTGATAACATCGGGTCCCGTAATGAACATTTGGGATGAGCCCTTGACCATGAGAATAAAGTCCGTCATCGCCGGCGAGTAGACGGCGCCGCCGGCGCAGGGCCCCGCGATGATCGAAAGCTGCGGGATGACGCCGGATGAGATCACGTTACGGTAGAAGATCTCGGCGTACCCGCCGAGGGCCACGACGCCCTCCTGAATTCGTGCACCGCCCGAGTCGTTGATCCCGATGCAGGGAACGCCCATCCGGAGCGCGAGATCCATCACCTTGACGATCTTTTCCGCAAAGACCTCGCCGAGCGAGCCGCCAAAGACCGTGAAGTCTTGAGAAAAGACGCAGACCTGCCGCCCATCGATCGTGCCGTGGCCGGTGATGACGCCGTCGCCGAGCGGATGGCGGTGCTGCATGCCGAAGTGGTGCGCGCGATGGATCGCAAAAGCGTCAAGCTCGACGAATGAACCGGGATCGAGCAGCGCGTCAAGTCGCTCGCGCGCCGTGCCCTTGCCCCGCTCGTGTTGCTTGCGTACCGCGGTCGGATCGGCGATCGCGGCCTGCGTACGTCTGCGCCGGAGCTCCTCGATTTTCTGCTCGGTCGAGCTCATACCGGGGAGCCTGCGTCAACCACGCCGATCAGGTGCAGGCTAACCACCTCACACATAGGGACACGTAAAAACGTGCGAAGCGCGGCTGATCGAGCCACCTCGATCAGCATCTGTGCCGCCGCGGGGTCGTGCATGTATGCCTTCGCTTTCCAGGGAACTAAGGACTATTAACAAGTACGTTGGAGACCAGCCGCAGCTATTGTAGCATGCGGCTTCGGCGGGCAACAGGCCAATTTCGAGATCCGGATGCAGCGTATTGATCTACTCAGCCGCCGGGCGGGTCGTCGGCCGGCCACCCAGGACCGGTTATATCGACCTGGAGCGCATCGTTGAAACGATTGAAGAAGTTGAAGAGAGCTACCGCTGCGGCCCGCGGAGCTCACGCTCAAGAAAGGCAGTCGTTGTATGGAAGAGATCGTCGATCGCAGGCGTGCGCTTCGGCTCGAGCAGGTAATGTCCCATCCCCTCGAGAATATGCAACTCGTGCGGCTTACCGAGACGAGAAAGCTCGTCCGAAAGAAGCTGGGACTGCGTGAAAGGCACGATCTCGTCGACCTTGGAATGAATCAGCAGGATCGGGATGTTGAAGGAGCGCGCGTGGTAGCGCGCGGAGTAGCGCCAGTAGGGCTCGGGGTTGTGATCAGGCAGGCCGAGCGCGATCAGCGCCTGGTCGAGGCCGAAGGGCGGAAAGAAGGTGCCGGCCTCGAACTGGCGGCGAAGCTCGAAGAGATCGGTCGGCGGCCCGAGCAGCAGAATCGCGTCCAGGCCATTGGCTGGGCGCTCAAGCAAACGAAAGACGTGCAGGCTCGAGTAGGAGCCGCCCAGGGCGCCGAGGCGCTGTGGATCGGCGCGTGGAAAGCGGCGCTGCTGCAGCACCGCGATCAGTCGCTGAAGATCGTCGACGTCGGGCTCGAGATCGAGCGCATAGGCTGGCCCCACGGCGATCACAGCATAGCCTGCCTGGGCCAGGGGCAACGAGACCTGCTTCCACGTATCGGCCGAGCCGGGATAGACCGCGAGGAGCGTCGGTACCGGGGAGCTTCCAGCGGCCGGCGTATAGTAAAAGGCAGTCTGATTTGGCCTGCCGCCCACCTCGTAATGGATCTGCCGCTCCTCCGCGGTCGCAGGAAGAGGCGCGTCAATCTTGAGCATCTGGGGCGGGTCGAGCCGGAAATTCTCCGCTGGGCGGAGTGGTGGCTCTACGAGGGGCCTCAAGCTGAGGTCAAGCTGGGTGACCCGGCCGGCGCCCACGGCAGTCCGAAAAATCCCGGCCCAACGTACGGCGATGTCGGAGAAGCCAGGAGCTCCCGCAACAGGAACATAGGAGCCGGCAGGGACATCCGCGATGCGGTAGCTGCCGTCTGCGCCGGCCTCGGCGGAGTGCGGAGTGCCGTCGGTCTCGGCGACGAGGACCCGCGCATGGGCGATTGGCTTGCCTCCCGTGTCCCGCACAGTGCCCGCCAGAGCGCCCGTTCCGGTGGTCGTGCCGCGGCCTGCCAAGGTCCACCATTCGCGCAGAACGTGATATTGTAGCGTGTTGCGGTAGGGCCAGACATACAGATTGTCGGTCAATGACGCATACACACCGATCGCAAGCAGCGCAATGATGCCGGCGGTGACGATATAACGGCGGCGCGAGGAGCCGGAGACGGGAGCGGGGCGAGACGGGTGATGCATGGCGGACAGGATAGCATAGGAGTTCAGTATGGATACCTGGTATATCGACAGCTGGCAGCATTTGATGGGTGCGTTGGACGACGTGCTGGACGACGTGCGAAGCAACGCCGCTTCGCTGCGCGAGTCACATCCGGGAATCGACCGGCTCCTGTCCACGGCCGAGGAGCAGCGAGCCGCGGCCGAAGTGGCCCTGCGCGAGCTTTGCCACCAGACGAAGGGAGCTTGCCGGGGCGCTCGACGAACTGCAGCGGGAACTGGCGGTATCAGGGATGCCACTGCGGGGAGAGATAAGCTAGCAGGCCCGGCGGGCAGTCGAGGTGTGGTAAGATCGAGCCCACCTTGAGGGAGAGTGATTCGTTATGCCAAGGTCGTTACTTTCGGAGCGCGTTCGCTCTGTACCGCCGTCGGGTATTCGCCGCTTTTTCGACATCGTGGCGACGATGGACGACGTGATCTCACTCGGCATCGGCGAGCCGGATTTCGTAACGCCCGATGCGATCCGCGAGGCCGGGATCCGGTCGATCCGCGAGGGATATACGGCCTATACTTCCAACTCGGGCATGCAGGAGCTGCGCGACGCGCTCGTGGCGCAGCTCAATCGACTCTACGGCATCCGCTACGACCCGGCCGACGAAATCCTGATCACGGTGGGCGTCTCCGAGGCGATGCAGAACACGATGCTGGCGCTGATCGACCCCGGCGACGAAGTCATCATCCCCGAGCCGTGCTTCGTCGCGTATGGACCCGGCGTCGTCTTCGCGGGCGGAAGAGTCGTATCCGTTCCTACCCGCGTCGAGGATGCCTTCCAGGTCACAGGTGCCACGATCGAGGCGGCGGTCACGGGGCGCACGAAGGCAATCCTGATCGGATATCCGAATAATCCGACGGGAGCAGTCATGAGCCGCGAGCGCCTGCTAGAGGTCGCGGCGGTCGCAGAGCGGCACGATCTGCTCGTGATCTCGGACGAGATCTACGATCGCCTCGTCTATGGGGTCGAGCATACCTGCTTTGCGTCGCTTCCGGGGATGCGCGACCGCACAGTACTCCTAGGCGGGTTCTCCAAAGCGTATGCGATGACCGGCTGGCGGCTTGGCTTTCTCGCCGCCGAAGCCGAAATCGCCGGGGCCGTGCGCAAGATCCATCAATACGCGATCATGTCCGCGCCTACAATGAGCCAGCATGCGGCGATCGAGGCTATTCGCTCCGGAGAGGAAGACGTCCAGGAGATGCGCGCTGAGTACGACCGTCGGCGCAAATTTCTCGTCAACGGGCTGAATACCATCGGGCTGCCGACCTTCGAGCCCCAGGGAGCATTCTATGCGTTCCCACACGTCGGGCACCTTGGCCTCTCGTCGAATGCCTTCGCGGAGGGGCTGCTCGAACAAGAGCGGGTGGCAGTGATTCCAGGGGACGCCTTCGGCCCGAGCGGTGCCGGTTTCGTGCGGGCTTGCTACGCTACTTCGATGGAAAAGCTGGAGCTAGCCCTGGAACGAATCGAGCGCTTTGTTAAGCGGGTACGGTAAGTCAGGGCGAGGTATCTCGTCTAAGCACCGACGACCCATCGCTTTATTCAGTACTGTATGAGCGAAAAGACCGGATAGCCGGCCAACCGATCTCGTCCCGAGAGAAAGCTGAGCTCGATCACAAAGGCAAGCTCCACGATCGTGCCTCCGAGCTCCCGGACCAGCTCCGCGGCCGCTGCGATGGTTCCGCCGGTTGCCAGAAGGTCATCTACAAGCAGCACACGGGCGCCTCGGTCGAATGCGTCGCGGTGTATCTGCAGTGTATTGGTGCCGTACTCGAGACTATATTCGGCCGCGACCGTCTCCGCCGGCAGCTTGCCCGGCTTGCGGATCGGGACGAGCCCAGCCCCGAGGCGATAGGCCACTGGCGCCGAGAAGATGAAACCGCGTGACTCGATGCCGGCGACAACATCCACCCGCTGTCCTGCATAGCGGTCAACGAAGGCATCGATCACCGCTTTGAAGGCAGACGCGTCGCCGAGGAGCGGCGTTATATCTTTGAACTGCACGCCGGGCAGGGGAAAATCAGGAATATTGCGGATCAACTCTGCGAACGGCGGAACTGTCGTCATCGGGCGCTTCTCCTTGCGAGGCGATCGGACGGCGCCAGTGTAGGTGGCGCCGGAAAAGTTGTCAACGGCAGTTGACGGCCAAACGGAACAGGATAGAGGATGGCTGATAACACCTTTCTTGACCGCATGCTCGCTCACAAGCGTGAGGAAGTCCGCCGTCAAAAGACTAAGACGCCGCTTGACAGACTGCAGCAGGAGGCGGCGCATGCGCCCGCGGTCCGACCTTTCGCAGCTGCGCTGCGCCATGCGGATCGCCTAGGGCTGATCGCGGAGATCAAAAAGCAAAGCCCCTCAAAGGGACCGCTCACGAGCAATTTCGATCCGCTTGATCTTGGACGCATCTATGCCGCCAACGGTGCCGACGCGATCTCGATCCTGACCGACGTGCGCTTCTTCGGCGGCAGTCTGCAGCATCTCAAGGGGGTCCGGGAGGAGCAGCAGTCGCACGAGCTGGACGTGCCGCTCCTGCGCAAGGATTTCCTGGTCGATACCTACCAGGTCTACGAGGCCCGCGCCTACGGGGCAGACGCGGTGCTGATTATCTTGGCCGCCGTCGACGTGGCGACAGTTTCGGCCCTCCTCGACGCTACCCGCGAGACGGGCATGGAAGCGCTCGTGGAGGTTCATACCGAGGCGGAGCTCGACGTTGCACTCGGGGCCGGAGCAGAGCTGATCGGGATCAATAATCGCGACCTCCGGACCTTCGAGGTCGACCTAAGGACTACGGACCGCCTGCTTGCAGCGCTACTTCCTGGGCCGCGAGCAGTCATGGTCAGCCTCAGCGGGCTAAATGATCGCGCCGGTCTCGCACATTTGCGGGGGGTTGGGGCTGATGCTATACTTGTCGGTGAAGCTATCATGACTGCGCCGGACCCGGCCGGGAAGGTGCGCGAGCTGAGCGGCAGAGCGGAGTTCCACGCAGCATGATCGTCCTGGTTGTTGGACAGAATCGTTGATACTGCGCTTGATGGCTCGGGGATAGGGTACGCCCCGCAGCCGCGCGACCGGAAGAATTGGCGGTCTGAGCTTATGACCGCCTGCTTATCTCCGGCTTTGGCTGCACTGCTCCAGGTGGGCGCAGCGCTGGATAGCCGTAGCCGGCGATTATCTGGAGACAGATGATTTTATGGAGAGATCCACCCGCGACGATGTCGCCGTCTTCGTCGACTTTGAAAACGTCTACGTATCAGTACGTGAGAAGTTTGACGCCACCCCCAACTTTGAGCTCATCATGGATCGGTGCGAGGACTACGGCCGCATTGTCATCGCCCGCGCCTATGCCGACTGGTACCGTTATCCTCGCGTAACATCGGCACTCTTTGCGAACGGCGTCGAGCCGATGTACGTCCCGACCTACTACTACGATCGGGATGTAGGGCGCACGGGCCGCCCCATCAAAAACAGCGTCGACATCCACCTCTGCATCGACGCAATGCGCACGCTCTACAGCCAAACCAACATCCGGAAATTCGTGCTCGTAACGGGTGACCGGGATTTCATTCCGCTCGTCAATGCGATCCGGCAGCACGGCAAGGACGTCATCGTCATCGGCATCGGCGGCGCCGCATCCGCGCATCTGGCTCAAAGCGCCGACGAGTTCCTCTTCTACGAACAGATCGCCGATCTCAAGAGCGCCGCAGCCGGGCGCAGCGGCGAGGACGGCCGGAAATCGGACGATCGACGCGAGAGCCGGGAGCGGCCGCTAAGGCCGCAGCAGCCGAAGGCAGAGCCAGCGCTGCTCGCTGTCGAGGCGCGGGTCGAGACACCTGAGTCTGTGGCCGCCGAGCCCGTTCCCGCCGAGCCTCCGCGCGACACGCCGGCCGAAATTCGCAGCCCGTACGATACCCTGGTCGACGCCGTCAAGCTGGCGCGCCAGCGCGGCTTCGTCGTGAATCTCGGGTCGTTGAAGGTGGTCATGCGCGAGCTCGACTCGAACTTCCACGAGTCCAAAGTCAAAGACGCTAACGGCAAGGGGTTCTCGAAGTTCAAGGACTTTGTCAAGGAGGCCGAGCGCCAGGGCCGTGTCCAGATCTTCACCAATGGCACGGTGACCGAGGTCTTTCTGGCGGGCGAGGATCCCTACCGGATGTCGCAGTTCGCCGAGGAGCTTGCGTCTGAGCAGGCGGTGCTCGAGATCGAAACTGAGCTCGAGCAAGAGGCACAGAAGGTCGAGGTCGAGCCGCTGGCGCCGGAGGCTGAGCCAGCTGCAATGGAGCCGAGCGAAGCTGAGCCGGACGCGGAGCTTGCGGCGGCAATCGGCGTTACGGAAGAGCCGGTTTCGCGGGTCTTCGGCGATCGCGAATGGCTCGTCTTCCGCAGCTCGATGTCGCAGTTCGCCGAGCCCGTTCGTTTCGCCGAGATCTTCAACGCACTCCGAGGCCTGCGCAACCAGGAGGTCGTCGAGCTTACCAACAACGAGCTCAAAGAACTGGTAAAGCAGGCGATCAATCGTGGCATGCTACAGCGCACGGGACGCGGCGCACGAGCCTACTATCGGCTCTCGAGCCAATACCGGATCGCGAAACCGGACACTGCCGCGGAAACACCTGCGGCTGAAACCGGCCAGCCAGTCGGCGAGGCGCCCGAGGCGCTCG
>JBBSGA010000089.1:0-19023 GCA_038254585.1 Chloroflexales bacterium
CATGGCTGGTTTGCTCTACCTGGGCAATTTGGTCTTCAAACAGGGATTTTGTGTCGTACAGCAATCGCCCGATGAGGGTACTTTTGCCGTCGTCGACACTGCCGGCGGTTGTAAAACGTAAGAGCTCAACGGTCATTAGAAATACCCCTGCTTTTTGCGATCTTCCATCGCGGCTTCGGAGCGTTTGTCGTCGGAACGCGCACCCCGCTCTGTGACGCGTGCCGCAGCAACTTCGTCGATAATGTCCTGGAGCGTGGCAGCGGGCGATTCGACCGCACCGGTGCAGGTCATGTCGCCAATCGTGCGGAAACGCACGCTTCGCTTCTCGACGTGCTCATCGCCGACTGGATAGACGACACTGGATGCAGCCAGCAGGACCCTATCGCGATTGATGACCTCACGTTCGTGCGAGAAGTATAGACTGGGCAGCTCAAGCTGTTCCTGCTGTGCATACATCCAGACGTCGAGCTCTGTCCAATTGCTGATCGGAAAAATACGGAAGCTCTCGTTGTGCTTTTTGCGGCCATTGTAGAGATTCCACACTTCAGGCCGCTGATTTTTGGGGTCCCACTGCCCGAACGCATCACGGTGCGAGAAGACCCGCTCTTTGGCGCGTGCCTTTTCCTCGTCCCGGCGCGCGCCGCCGAGCGCCGCTTCGAACTTCAGTTCTTTGAGCGCGTCCAGCAGCGTCACCGTCTGCAGACCATTGCGACTGGCGTACGGACCAGTTTCTTCCACCACACGTCCCTGATCGATTGAATCCTGGACATACCGCACAATCAGGCGGGCATCGAGTTTGCTCACAAACTGATCGCGAAACGCGATTGTTTCTGCAAAATTGTGTCCGGTATCCACGTGTAGCAGCGGAAACGGGATACTGGCGGGATAGAACGCTTTACGCGCCAGGTGCGCCAGCAGGATCGAATCTTTGCCGCCGGAAAAGAGCAGCACAGGCCGTTCAAACTGCGCGGCCACCTCGCGTATAATGTAGATCGCTTCCGCTTCTAACTGGGTAAGGTGAGGTTGAAGAGGAACCCTCATCGTTCGTTTGTTCTTCCTTTTGCTAGTCGCCTTGCTTCAGCACAGTCAAGCTCGCAAGCTACTCGTCAAGTTTGACCTCGGCCATTTCTCGATGGAGGCAGAGGCAATGAAGGCTTCCGCATATAACCGAACTGTCAGGCAAGGGTATCGAGCTGCTCCGGCGCGTCGGTGGCCCCGCCGGTCTTCCACAACCGCTGGGATGGGATGCGCAGCGCCCGGTTGAATTTGCTGGACGCGTTTTCCCAGGCGATCACCTGGTCAGCTCCACCAGCGCATCGTCGTCGAAGAAGCGGCGCAGGTGGGCGAAGAGCTCATCCGTGACATCGTGCTCGGTGATGGTCATACTATCAGCATATTCCAAGGCCGTCCGCTCGCGCTCGTCGTACCACCGGCTCGTCGCGTATTCGGGCAGCGCCAGACTTCACGCCAGTGCCGATGCCGTGCATCAGCAGGTCCACCAGGACGTTCACTTCCGCTTCGTCGTCCCACGGCGACGCAACACCTGATTGGTTGCTACCTTTGAGGGGGTCCATGAAGAAGTGCTAGAGTAAGGATGCTAAAGCCAGTACTCAGGAGGACTTCTTCATGGACGGGCAAATTATAGCAGCGTACTGCCTGGAACGCTGCTATGCTTCGGGCGCTGGGACATCGAGATGATGGTCAATGGCATCTCAGTGATGCCGAAGGCATGACGATGATCTATGACACGAACCCCAGAAATTGTGAGACACTACAATCGCAGCCAGGCCGGATCCCTGCTACACTCTGCCATAGGTACTGATTTGGCCCAATAATCGGTACAGAAAAAGAAGCAGAAATTTTGACATAATCATTTGATCGTCGGCGCACGTTGCATCATTAATTACTGTCGGGCACGGGACAACGCTATGGTGGTAGGGAGGCGCATAGATGAGCAGCACGGATCTGACGATCGCCGCGATCGACGGCGAGCTTGTACCTGGCGAGCTTGTACCTACAGCGCGACCGGAGCTTCTGGCACAGGCCGGCCGGGCCGCGGACGACATTGCGCGCGAGCGGGTCTTCGCCGATTACCACGCGCGCAAGGCGCCGCAGACCCTCCGCCGCAACAAGGCGGATCTGTTGCTCTTCTGGGAATATCTCGAAGCAGCCGGCATCCCCACCGGCGATTTGATGCACGATCCGGCCGCCAGGCGCGGCATGACCTGGGGGCTCGTCGCCGGCTTCGTCCAGTGGCAACTCCAAGGCGAATATGAGGTGGATGAGGCATGTAGATACGGTACTGTCTGTCAAGAGGCAATCTCGTTCCTGTCTCATAGTGTTGTTGGGTGCGCTTCGGATGGTCAGGGACGCAGCACCTCCCGGTGCGGGACGCGGCAAACGTCAGGCAGCAGCCAACCTCCGACAGACCTGGGCATCCAAGGCGTCGGTCTTGCCTCGGCACGGCAGGGGATTGAGCATAGTTGTGCAGGTGGGCCGGGTTGACCACCGCGACCCGGTAGCCCGCCTCGTGGAGCGTGACGGCGAGGGCGACCCACTACGAGCCCGTGGCTTCCAGGACGACAAGCGCCTGAGCCGAGGCGACGCCGGGGGCCTGGAGCTGGTGCTGGACGGCGACAGAGCCGGAGGGGCTCCGGGCGAAGGTGGCGGCCAGAGGCAGTAGCCAGCCATCAGTTGATACGAATATCCTGGTCGCATTGTGGCGTGGGACTGGTGCTGTGACGCCGGCTGTCCTGGAGCATTACGAAGCAACCTGGGTGCAGATACAACACGAGCTGGCGGCCCTGTCGCCGCGGGGCAAACTGGTGGTCGCCGAGCGCAGCGGCCACGACATTCATCTCGAGCAGCCGGACCGGGTGATCGGCGCCATCCACGATGTTCTTGCAGCCAGACGGTGATCACGTCATGTAGGAAGCTTGAACCAGCCGCGTCGCGTTGGCGAAACGGATGAGATTAGAACTTCGAAATCCGAGCCAGCGCGGTGGCCGAGGTGGGTCAGCGCACCCTTGCTACTCTCGCGTTCGGCCAATGTCAATCCGGCGGGCCGTGCAGCTTTGGCCGCGCCGTCTTGTCGATGCCGCGTGGGAGCCTCCGGCGAAACTCGCGCGGCGACAGGCCGGTGATCTGTTTGAACCGGCGCGAAAAGTGGAACTCATCGCTGAATCCCAGGCCGGTAGCGATCGTATGCGTCGTCAGATCCGGATCCTGCAGCATCGCGCAGGCGGCGTCGATGCGGCGGATGGCGCGGTAGCGCGCCGGGGCAACGCCGACGTGTTGCTGAAACCGCTTACGAAAGGTTTCGTAGGACATGCCGACCTCCTCGGCGACGCCGGCCAGGTCGATGTCCCGCGTCAGCTCGTCCTCCAGCAGGCGGCAGGCCCGCGCAAGCCAGGGCGGCTCGGTCGCGGCTGGCAGGTCCGCGAGGCTCGGCCCGGCTATCTCGGTGAGTAACTGGAGGAACCTGGAGATCTCCTGGGTTCTGCCTGCCAGCGTCAGCGCCCGCGGCTCGCCCACGGCTGCCTCGAGCCTGGCCAGCCACCCGCCGATCGGCTCGAGATGTTGCAGCGGCTGCGCCGGGTTGAGCAGCCCGACCTCACGCCACAGATCGAACGCCGGTCCGTCGAATACCACGTAAAACTCACTCCAGTGCTCGCCCACGCCGGGGCCGTAGCGGTGGGCAATTTCAGGAAAGATCATCAGGAGGTCGCCCGGGCCCAGCCGGTGCGCTTGGTGGCTGGCGTCCTGGTAGTGACCGCTGCCTTCGAGGAGATAGACCAGGGCATAGCTGCCCAGGACGCGCATCGACCGGCGGCGCACGCCCACATTGGTATTGACAAAACCGGCGGCGGTCAGCCGTCCCAGGGGCGTTCGAACGTCATTGCGAAAAAGGAGCTTGGTCTCGATCGCGTGACTCATCCGGGGTCCTTCTACCAGAACGTACATGTTACGTACCAGGGCAGCCATTCTAGGATGCCGTCCTGTACTATATCATGGTGCTGTGTGCAGCCTGAGACAGGGTTGCTGAGCAGGCAGGAGGAGGATCATAACTGGCATGGAAACGGCACTTGTTCCCCAGCTAACAGCATCTCGCATACCGCTCGACACGTCAAGCGATTGCTTTGGATCGCTCGAAAGCTCGATGCATAGCGTCCACGACGTGGCCGCTATGCGCGAGCGCATGGAGGCCGAGGGCTACCTGTACTTGCCCGGCTACCTCGCTCGGGATGAAGTGCTCGCCGCGCGACAGGTGATCGCCGAGCGACTCGCCACGGCCGGCTTCCTCGAGCCCGGGACACCGGCAGCTGAGATGATTGCAGCTGCGGGCGTCGACGGCGCCGCGCGGCCGGACCTGGTCGAGGGCAACCAGCCGCTGCACAAGGTGCTCTACGACGGTCGCATGATCGAGTTCTATCGCCGCTTCCTCGGCGGCGAGGTGCGCCACTTCGACTACACCTGGATGCGTGCCGTTGCTCCCGGCAAGGGGACGCCGCCGCATATGGATATTGTGTTCATGGGTCGCGGCACGACCAACCTCTACACGACCTGGACGCCCCTGGGCGATATCTCATTGGAGATGGGCGGGCTGATGATCCTCGAGCGCTCGCACCAGTACCAGCGACTGAACCAGGGCTACGGGCGCAAGGACGTGGATGCCTTCTGTGTCAATCGCAGAGGAGAGAACTTCACCAAAATGGGCGGCGGCGGCAACATCGCGCGCGACGGCGTGTTGTCGAAGAATCCCGCCAAGCTGCGCGAGAGGCTGGGCGGGCGCTGGCTGACCACGAACTTCCGGGCCGGCGATATGCTGGTCTTCAGCATGTTCACGGTGCATACCAGCCTCGATAACCGCTCCGACCGCATCCGGCTCTCGTCCGACACCCGCTACCAGCTCGCGTCGGAGCCGGTCGACGAGCGATGGATCGGCGAGGCTCCAATCGGCCACGGGCCGGGGGCTAAGCGCGGTATGATTTGCTGACCCTGCGCTGCGCTCGAGCGACGTACCTCAGATACCCTAGGGGCGCAATCTTGAACTATGGGAGGCTCCGGGAATGGTAAACAAACGGCTCAGCCGGCGGAAGTTTCTGGCACTCAGCGGCACGGCAGGAATCGGTACCCTGTTGGCGGCCTGCGGCGGGGCGGCGGCGCCTTCCCCTGCCCAGGGAGCGACCGCGGGCACCGGAGCAGCCGGTGTAACGGCAGCGCCGGCAAACGGCGGCACTGCCGGGGGTACTGCCGCGCCCGCTGCCGGCGCGACGGCGGCGAGTGCGACCCAGGCGCCTGCCGCGGCAGCGCCACCGGCAGGCGAGACGGCCACACCACCTCCCGTCTCCCAGGCAGCGAACGTCATCGACTGGTGGAACGGCTGGGGTGGCCAGGGCGGCAAGGCGCTGGACGAAGTGGCCAAGCAATTCAACAAGGAAGGCCACGGCTTTACGGTTGAGCGCACGACTGTGGCTCAGGTCAGCCAGAAGCTGCTCACGGCGATCGCGGGCGGCAATCCCTGCGATGTCGAAACCGGCAACATCTTCTATGCCGATTTCTATTCGCGCGACGCCTTCCAGCCACTGGACGAATTGATCGACGCCAGCAAGACCTTCAAGCGTGCGGACCTTTTCGACACGTCATGGAATGGCACACAGTGGCAGGGCAAGACCTACGGCGTGCCATCGG
This sequence comes from Chloroflexales bacterium, assembly GCA_038254585.1. GTDB lineage: Bacteria > Chloroflexota > Chloroflexia > Chloroflexales > Kallotenuaceae > JBBSGA01. The sequence goes on from JBBSGA010000089.1 coordinate 5,692, forward strand.
TCGAGGGCTTCCTCCGCTACGCCCTCTGTGTCAACGTCGACCTGGTCCAGAAAGCCGGGCTGGATCCCACCAAGCTCCCGGAAACCTGGGACGAAACCTTCGAGTGGCACAAGAAAATGACCGAGTTCGACAAGGCGGGTAACGTGAAGGTCGTCGGCTTCGATCCGCTCGACGCCATGGGCGGCTCGTGGGGCGGCGGCGACCCGGCCTTCTGGCCGATCGACTTTGGATTCGACTACTTCGACGAGAGCACCAAGAAGTATAACCTCGACAATCCGCAGTTCGTCGAGGCGCTGAAAGTTATCAAGCGCTTCTACGACCATATCGGTGCGGAGAAAATGACGGCGTTCCGCAAGACCAGCGGCACCTGGACGTCGGACCCGACGGCGTCGTTCCCGGCCGGCCTCCAGGGCATGATCATCAACGGGCCATGGACGCCCGGCGAGCTGGCCAAGACCGCGCCGGACAAGCATTTCGCCTACGGCTGGGTGCCGGTGTCGACCTCGCGCAAGGGCAAGAAAGTGCAAGCGACCGGCGGGCACAACTCGGGCATCCCGAAAGGCGCCGCCAAGAGGGATAAGGCGTGGCAGTTCATCGAGTACCTGACCACCGAGACGGTCCACCAGATTATCTTCAAGGGTGTCGGTTGGCTCGGACCGCGGAAGTCGATGCTGACGAAGTACGACACGGCGCAGTACAAGGGACTGGATTTCTTCATCAAGTCGTACACCGAGGCCAACGATATGCGTGGCCTGGACGTGGATCCGGTCGAGGGTGTCACGAACTCGAAATGGAATGATGGCATCCAGACGGTGACCTTCGGCAAAGCTACGCCGGAGCAGTTCGCGAAGCAATTCCAGGAAGCGCTGACGTCCGCACTACAGGATCGTGGGCTCTAAGGCCTGCGGTGCCGTGGACTCCGGCGACGTGACAGGGGAGACGGTCCACAGCTGGGGAAGCCACATCGCCAGCAGCCGGGCGTCATCGTCAACGGAGAGAGATGTGGCCCATCGCGTATCTGGAAAATGGGTCAAGCTGGAACAAAGTAACCTGAGCAACCAGACAGACCAGGCATTGCACGTACACAGCGCCTTGGCTTCGGTTGGGGCGCTTTTATGTTTCGGTCGCGATATGGTCTAATCTATCGCGATGCAATTGTATGAGATGCGCAAGGAGTGGCTTCAGCGCTTCAGGACCTCTCGAAGCATTATTCGATCGCACCGTGTGCTTACGATCACCATCCTCCACCGTCAGTTCATACGATGTCCCCTGCACTCTCGTGAGATTGTCAGAGAGATTGAAGAAGGGCGTGGCCTTCAGTTGGCCTCGCACCTGCTCCTGTAACATTCCGTTATGACAAGACGGGCGCCCCGGCGGCTGCCAGGATGATGCTACAGTACCACTACGCTTGATTTTCTCGGCCAATCCGGGAGGGTTGAGCAATCGTAGACCTGCGATCGAATCTGGTGGCAACGACATGGCAAACGTCGAACATGGCTTTATACGCGACCGCGAAGCAGCACAGGCCGTCGAGGAGTACCTCAACCCGCTGCCCCGTTCCATTGTCCGCCGCAACGTCTATCAACTCCTGGACGGCGAGTGGCGCTTCGAGCTCGACCTGGAGGACCGCGGCCTCCGGGAGCAGTGGTATCTGGACCACACCTACGCCGCCACCGCGCACTGGCCGTCCACGATCGAGGAGCAGATGGCCGCGGCCCAGGAGCAACAGCAGCGCACTCCGGAGTGGCAGGATCGCGTGGTGGCATGGTATGAGCGGGACTTCACGATTCCCGAGGAATGGTGCCAGGCGCACGAGTGCGAGATGCAGATCACCTTCGGCGCCTGCGGCTACGAGACGCGCGTGTGGCTCAACGGGCGCCTGCTCAAGACGATCGAGGGCGAGGATGTCCACTTCGGCGAGTACACGTCGTTCAGCTACGAATTGCCGCGCGAGAACATCCGGCCGGTCAATCGGCTGACGGTGCGCATCGCCGACTCGCTTGATGCGGAGATTCCGCGCGGCAAGCAAGAGTCGCGCGTCTATAAGCGCGGCGGGATCTGGTATCAGACCATCAGCGGCCCGGTGCGCAGCGTCTGGCTGGAGCCGGTCGAACGCAACCGGCTGCGCTCACGCCTCGGCGTCATCACCAGCGTCGAGGACCGCCTCGTGGAGTTCAAGCTCACGATGCGCGTCCACGACCCTGGGATCTACCAGCTGCGGCTCGCCGTTACCCAGCATGGGGCGGAGCAGCCGGTCGTGGTCTCCGACTTCGAGCTGCCGCTGGAGGGCGGCGAAAAAAGCCAGCGGGCCGTGGTCGAGCTGGCGGGCGCAAAGCTCTGGATGCCGGGAACGCCGCATCTCTATCATCTCGCGGCTCAGCTCACGGCGCCCGACGGCTACGTCTCGCAGATCGAGACCCACTTCGGTCTGCGCAAGATCGAGGCGCGCGGGCGCTACGTCTATCTCAACAACGCGCAGCTTTATCTCAACGGCATCCTCTACCAGCCGGGCACCGCCGCCTTCGCGCAGATCTCGCGGCACATAGCCGCGATGAAGGAGCTCGGCTGCAACCTGGTGCGGGTACATATCGCCGGGATCGACCCGCGGGTCTACGACCTGGCGGATGAGCTGGGGATGCTCCTGTGGGTGGAAGTGCCGAGCCCGCATAGCTCGAGCCAGCGCAGCCGCGCCAACCACGCGGCCGAGCTGCGGCGCATGCTTGTCATGATCGCCTCGCACCCCTCGGTGGTAATCTGCAGCCTCTACAACGAGGACTGGGGCGCACAGGATATCGCAAGCAACGTCGAGACACGGCGCTATATCGCCAACACCTACGCCTTCATGCGCCTCAACTACCCGCAGCTGCTGGTCGTGGACAACGACGGCTGGCACCACGTTTCGGTCGAGGGCACGCTCCAGTCCGATCTCCTGACGGCACACCTCTACACGCCCGACCTCGAGCCCTGGCGCAGGCAGCTCGACCGGCTCGTCGAAGGCGACAACGAAGGCGTGGCGGCGCAGCCGCTCGTCGTGGGCGATCCGTTCTTCTATCGTGGTCAGGCGCCGCTCGTGGTGAGCGAGTGGGGCGGCTTCGGCTTCCACGCGTACGGCGGCCCGGCGGAGGCGGAATCGAAGGCCAAGCAGATCCAGGCCTTCAAGGCCGAGCTGCGCCGCCGTCCGATCGCCGGCGACGTCTACACCCAGGCTGTCAGCATCGAGGACGAAGTTAACGGTCTGATCGACGCCCAGACCGGCAAGCTGCTCGCGCCGCCGGGCCTCCTCGTGTCCACGTAGGCACTGTACGTGAGCGCGAAGCCGAGTAGCTTTGTGGTACGAAACCAACCTGAGATGGTACTGAACGCAACGCTGCAGCAGCAGATTCAGAGATTCAGAGGGATGGAACGTATCCCAGGGGAGCAGCGCAGAAGCTCGTACGAGCCGAGCCCACTCGTGTCGTGCTCCACACACCCGGCCGGAATCGGGCTTCGATTCCGGCCGGTTTTTTTGTGGTAGGCTGGCGTGTTAGTGGATAGGCCACGGGAAAGGGTAGATACTCAGGCTGCAGGAGAGGACGATGGCAGGAATCGAGGTCGGATGTGGGCAGATCACGTGGGACAATGCGACGCCAGAGGAGCAGGTGCTGGCCGATATCGCAGCGGCCGGGTATGCCGGGGCGCCGGCCGGGCCACGCGGCGATCGATCGACGCGGGAGCTCATGGCGCTCTTTGAGCGCTATGGGCTCAAGCCTGCGCCGGGCTATTTCGGGGCCGATTTCTGGAAAAAGGAGCTGCGGGCCGGGCTGCTGGAGCAGGCGCGCAAACAGGCCGCCTTCGCGCGGGAGGCCGGTCTTACGGAGCTTTACGTCGCGCCCGGTGGCTTCGACTACGTCGCGCAGAGCGGGCGCACGCGGCGGCAGTCGGCGGGACACGTGCGGCCCGACGACGCGCTGACCGACGAGGAGTATCGCGTCTTCGGCGATACGCTCAACGAGGTCGGCGAGATTACGCTGCGCGAGGGTGTGCGCAGCTGCTTTCATAACCACGTCGGGACGGTGATCGAGACGCTGGACGAGATCGAGCGGCTGCTGGGGCTCGTCGATCCCACGCGTATCTTCCTCGGCCCCGACACCGGGCACTTGGCGTGGGCGGGCGTGGACGTCGTGACCTTCTGCCGGCGCTACGCCGACCGCATCAAGACGATGCACGTCAAGGATATCGATCCCAAGGTGCTCGCGCAGGGCCGCGCCCAGGAGTGGGACTACGGCATCTTCGCGAAGAACGGCATCTTCACCGAGCTCGGCGAGGGCTTCGTCGATTTCCCGACGATCTTCGCCATCGTGCGCGCAGCCGGCTTCGAGGGCTGGCTGATCGCCGAGACCGACGTCACCCAGCGGCCGACGGCGCTCGAGAGCGCGCGGGTAAGCCGCGAGTATCTGAAGAGCATTGGATTTTGATCAGGAGTGGCGACCTACGATGACGACCTACCGTGTTGGAATTATCGGCTGCGGGCGCCCCTGGAAGTCGGAGGGAGCGTCGGGCTTTGGAATGGGCCATGCACATGCGCGGGGCTACGCGGCCGCGCCGGACGCGCAGATCGCCGCGCTGGCCGACATCAACCTCGACAATGCGCGCGCGTTTCAGGCCGAGCACGGCGGCGACCAGATCTACTCCGACTACCGCGAGATGCTGGCGCGCGAAGGGCTGGACATCGTCAGCATCTGCACCTGGCCGGCGCTGCACGCCGAGATGGTGATCGCCGCCGCCGAGGCCGGCGTCAAGGCGATCCACTGCGAGAAGCCGATGGCCCCGACTTACGGCGAGGCGCGGCGCATGGCCGCGATCTGCCGCGAGCGGGGCGTACAGCTGACCTTCGACCACCAGCGCCGCTTTGCAGAGCCGTTCATGACGGCGCGCCGCCTCCTCAAATCGGGCGCGATCGGCGAGCTGCAGCGCATGGAGGCGACCTGCGATAACCTCTTCGACTGGGGCACGCACTGGTTCGACATGCTCAACTTCTACAACGACGAGACGCCGGTCGAGTGGGTGCTCGGGCAGATCGACCCGCGTGACGGCAAGACGATCTTCGGCGTAGCGATCGAAGGGCAGGGCCTGAGCCACTTCAAGTATCGCAACGGCGTGAAAGGCACGCTCACGACCGGCTTCGGCGCCGGCAAGGCGGCCACGAACCGGCTGATCGGCGGCGAGGGAGTGATCGAGGTCGGCCTCGGCAGCGGCGTCCAGCAGCGCATCTGGGGCAAGGGCCAGTCCGGTTGGCAGCCGATCGAGCTCCCGCTGCCAGAGAGCGACCTGGCCGGCCCGGTGCAGCGCGGCGTGCTGGACCTGATCGACGCGCTCAAGACCGGCCGCGAGCCCGAGCTCTCGGCGCGCAAGGCGCTTCAGGCGACCGAGCTGATCTTCGCGACGTATGAGTCGAGCCGCAAGCGCGGCCGCGTGGATCTTCCGCTGGAGATCGACGACTCGCCGTACCTGGAGATGATCCGCTAGGCGATGCTCGCGACAGAAATGGTGTGCTCCAGTTCCGCAAGAACTGGAGCACATCGCAGACGGATGTGCTCCCAATAATGATTTGCGCGTACACTCCCGGCTAATATAGGCAAGACCGCCCATACGCCAAGGCTTGCATCAACTACAAGGGCTGATGGCGCCGGCGACGTTACGCGCGCCCTCACCTCCGTCTGGCTGAGCCGTGCGCACAGTGCCAGCAGATCCACCAGCGGCCGGCCGGCGTTCTCCTCGGGCGCAGAGACGCTCCGCGCATACAGGCTGAACCATAGAGGAAGCACAGGCGGGCCTTGTGCGGCATCAGCGCAGCGACTCAGCGATCTTCACGGCCTGCTCCATGGTCAGCGCGTCGTCGCCTTCGAGGCGGTAGGTCAGGCCGTCCTGCGTCCAGATCAGGACGTTGCCCAGAACCTCGCGGCCTTCACCGAAGCCGGTGCGGTGCTGGTAGAACTCCAGCAGGTGCGGGCCGCGGACCCATAAGGCGGGCTGGCCGTGGACCGTCACAGGCTTGACGACGGTATTCTGCCCGGCCATCTTCTGGGCGAACGATTCGCTCGTCAGAGCATGCAGGCTGAAGCGGACCTGGCTCGGATTGCCCGGAACGAGCCAGACCAAGGCGGCGACGGGTCCGCCGAAGTCCTGCACGAAGACGCGATCCGGGGGACTGATGCCAGGCGGGTAGGTCGGGAGCTTGAAGGGCACGCGGCGACGCGCGGCGTCGAGGGTCGTTTCGCCCGCGAGGTCGAGCACCGACGGGATGGGCGTCGCGGTCGGGACCGGGGTGCGCGTCGGCGGCGCGGGAGTGGAGGTCGGCTGTGCAGGGCGCATGGTGGGGGTTGGGACCGGCGGCGCGGTTGGAGCCGGGACGAGCGGCGTGGAGGTGGGCAGGACGACCTGGACGGAGCCGATGCGTAGCAGGGCACGGATGCCAGCGCGAACCTCGGGCACGGCCAGCAAGAGCAGGAGCGCGCAGGCGATCGCCACGGCCGCCTGAAGCCGACGGAGCGAGAGCGGGAGTGTGCCCCGCGGGCGTTCCGCCGCGAGGCGGCGCCGCACATCCCGGGCGATCGCGGGCGTCGGCGGGTACTCGAAGCGCGCCCCTGCCTCGCGTAGGCGCTCCTCCAACGGATCGGTTGGCGGCCGGTCGCTCATTACTCGCGTCCCATCCTCAGGGACGGGAACTCCTGCTCCACAACGGCTCGCAGGCGGCCCATCGCGCGGTGCATGCGCGATTTGACGGTGCCGAGCGCCACGCCCAGCGCCTCGGCGGCCTCGGCCTCGGAGAGCTCCAGAAAATAGCGCAAATAGATAATCTCCTGGTCGGCAGCGGAGAGGCGGCGGACGGCCTGCCAGAGCGTCTCCGCCTCCCACCGCTGCTCGGTCTGCTCGCCGATCGAGCTAACCGGCTCGGGCGCGCCCCGCACCATACGCGCCAACGCCTGAAGATAGCGGCCGGCCGAGCGCTGGCGGTTGCGGGCCAGATTGGCGGCGATCTGCAGCAGCCAGGGGCGCAGCGGGCGCGACTCGTCGAAGCGATCGAGCGCGCGAAAGGCGCGGATGAAGGCTTCCTGCGCGACATCCTCGGCCTCGGCGGCGTCGCCGAGCAGGAGGTAGGCCAGGCGAAAGATCGGCTGCTGGTATTCCAGGACCAGCGCCTCCCACGCCGCCTCGTCGCCGCGCCGCGCGCGAACGATCAAGCCGGCCTCGCGCGCGAGAGCCTCGCCGGGCAGATCCGCATGCACTAGTTACACCCGTGCGCCATTCGAGGTTCCCCTGGGCGCCGGCCCCGATTGCCGTGATGCGTGAGTCAGCGCATTATACATAGGGATGTACGCCGAATGGTGCCATCACCGCGGAGGGCGCCGGTAAAGCGAGAGGCTCAGCATGCAAATCTACTTCGTGCGCCACGGCGAGAGCGACGCCAATCTCCGGCACGTTTTCTCCAACCGCGACGCACCCCATGGGCTGACGGAGCGCGGACGGGCACAGGTCGAGGCGCTGGCAGAGAAGCTCCGAGACATTCGCTTCGGCGCCTTCTATTGCAGCCCGATCCCGCGGGCGAGGCAGTCCGCCGATATTCTGGCGGCGCGGCTGGGCGTGGGGTACACCGTGACACCTGCGCTGCTGGAGTACGACGTGGGGGAGCTGGAGGGCCGCAGCGACGCCGAGAGCTGGCGGCACTACGACGAGGTACGCGAGGTCTGGTTCCGCGAGCGACGCTGGGAGGCGCGGACCGGAGGCGGCGAGAGCTTCGAGGAGATCCGGGCGCGGTTCATGCCCCTAATCGAGCAGCTGAAGATGGCAGACTCGCCGCTGCCCGCGCTGCTGCTGGGCCACGGCGGCACCTTCACGTGCATGCTGCCGCTGGCGCTCGCGAACGTCGACTTCGGCGTCGTCCGCGAGCGGAGCATCGACCACACGGAGTACGTCCTGGCCGAGACGCGTGGCGACGAGCTGGTGTGTGTGCGGTGGGGAGAAGAAGCAATCAGCACCCCGCCGGTCGGGTTTGGGACGAAGCCTACCGCATGAATTGTTAGCGCGAATAAGTCCTGGGTCAAGTTCCCTGGGGGTGGAGGAAGTGGTCCGCCGCTCGTTTGGGGAGCGTGCTAGCATGGTACACCTGCAAGGAGGCTCTCATGCGCCACATTCGGGTGTTGGTCTGTGAAGTCGACGAACAAACGCCGGACGCATCGCGGCAGCTGGCCGCCTTTGACCTCCCGCCCACCCCGGTCGCCGGCTTGCAGCCCACGACCGCCCTGGATGACCTCGAACAGCGGACCTACACCGTCGGCAATGCCATCTTGCGCCGCGTGCTCCAAGCCCAATGGGAGACCGTGGATGCCCAGCTGGCGGAGGCCTACCGCCAGCATTTCCCCCCCTCAGGCCCTGATCGCCGACGGCCGCACCCCCGTCACCGTCGCTAGTCGCTTCGGCACCCTCGCCCTGGCCCGCCAGGTCTTCGCCCATGCTGATCCCGCCGTGACGCCGCAGCACGTCGTGCCGGGCAACGCGGTGCTGCCGCCGTATCAGGGCCTGATCATCACGCGCGGCCTGCAGGAATGGGCCTGCCTCTTGCCCCAAGACCTGACCTTTGCGCCGGTCGCCCGCCTCCTGGGCTGGTTAACGCAGGAGCCGCAGGTGCTGGCGGACACGACCGTGCGGGCGCTGGTGCGCACGCATGGCCAGGTGATCCGCCAGGCGGAAGCGGCCGAGGTCGCTGCCCTGCTCGAACGGGACGACCTAACCACGTTGACCCCGCAGCTCGTTCCGGGTCACGCCCCACGCCGCCGGGCCGGCTGGCCGCCCGCACTGAGCGCCGCGGTCGACGCGGCGTTGGAGGCCGGGGCGCGCCGACCCCCGTCGGGCGTCAGCAGCGCCGATTGGGAGCGGGTGCTGGCGGCCCGGCGGCAGGAGGCCGCCCGCAGCGTGGCGGAATTGCGCGTCTTGGGGCCGGAACTGGAAGGCGATCAGGTGCTGTTGACGGCGGATGAAGTGCTCACGCGCACGCCGGAGAAACGGCATTTCTGGGAACTGCGCACGGCGCGGCTGGTCACCCCCGCAGGAACGCGCTATCTGAGCGGAACGGGGGCGCCCTTTCTGGAGTTGCTGGTGGTGGCGCTGGTCAGCGCAGGGCCGACGCGCACGGTGTTACTGGTGGCAGATGGGGCGCGCTGGCTGCGGGACTGGTTCACGGCCTTGCAGGTGCTGCTGCCGCGCAGCCGGCTGATCCTGGATTGGCACCACCTGCGGCAGAAGTGCCGCGACTTTGCGAGCATGGTGTGCCGGGGACGGAAAGCGAAAGCGGCCTTGCTGACGACGATCTATCGCCACTTGTGGCAGGGAGAGAGTGCCGCGGCCATCGCGGCCCTGGAGGGCTATCGGGGGCAGGCGAAGCATGACGCGTGGCTGGAGACGTGGATCAGCCATCTGGCGGCGCGGCAGCCATTCATCCCGAACTACCGGGCGCGGCGGCGGGAACGACAGTATATCGGCAGTGAGCAGATCGAGAAGGGCAACGACCTGTTGGTGGCGCAGCGGCAGAAAGGACGGGGGATGCACTGGAGTCTGGAGACGAGCGACGCCTTGACGGCGTTGCGGACGCTGCTGCTCAATGGCGGATGGGAGCGCTATTGGTGCCACCGTGAGGTCCTCCCCCTGGTGATAACTTGACCCAGGACTTATTCGCGCTAACCATGAATTCGGTGTCTGAGACCACGAAACGCGCTGAAGTGCGTTGAGATAGGCTCGCCCCGGCCAGAGGATCGAGACGCGCGACGATCGATCGCGGGCGAGAACTCTTTTTTGCGAAAACACTACCTGCGACGTCTGTCCTCTACAGGTCTATTCCGCGGCGTCACAAACATCTATTTCGCTGCTCGAAGCGAAGGGGCCGCAGGTATTGTTCTCTTCGTCGAGAGCAGACCCGGCCAAGCAACGCTCACAAAACGGACCCACGAATGAACGCGGGGCGGAGCATCAAGACGATGTTCGCAGAGCCTGGGCTCAGACCGGTTCGAGCCGGTGGTACGGTGCCGCCGGCAGCTCGACGGCGATCGCATCACCCGGCCGGACCGGGCCGCCGGCGACGACCACCGCCATGACGCCTGCCTTGCGGACCAGGTTGCCCTGCGCGTCGCGGTCGAGCACCGCCGCCATCAGACCGGGCTGGATCTGATCGAGCTGAGCGCAGGGGTTGCGCAGACCGGTGATCTCGACGATCGCTGCGCCGCCCAGACGCAGCCGCGTGCCGGCCGGCAGGCCGAGCAGATCGATTCCCTCCGTGGTGATATTCTCACCCATCTGCCCCGCGGCGACGTCGAAACCGCGAGCGCGCAGCTCCGCGTGGAGCTCGGCGTGGATCAGGTGGACCTGGCGCAGATTGGGCTGGTGCGGGTCGCGCGCGACGCGCGAGCGGTGTTTGACGGTGGTCCCGGCATGCGCATCACCCGTGACGCCAAGCCCCGCGATCAGCTGGATCGCCGCCTGGTTGCCCTTGATTAACGTATGGGTGGCGCTGCGGCTCACGGCCGCGACTCTCCCACTCATGCTTCCCTCCTATGACCTATTGGCCGGTCGCCGCCATTATGATAAACGATCGGCCCGCCGCTGCCGCAACAAGACCCGGCGCGCCCTCTTCGGCGCGGCGCGCCGGGTCTTGCCGGTTCGATTAGTCGTTATTCACGAGCTCGTTGCGCGAATGCTTTGCCCCTCCTTGAAGATGCTGTTGGTGGATGTCGCAGCTCTCACCCTCTTTCAGCAGACCGGCCGCTGGGACCCGTTTCACGTCCTAGCCGTCATCAGCCTTGTGACGTTAGCCGCCGGGATCAGCCGTTCGTGCTCGGACGTTGCCGGGCGGCGTCTCTCGCACTCCATGGATATTTCATGGCATGGTTCTACGTGGGGCTGGTGGCCACGGGCGTGAGCCAGCTGGCGAACGGCTTACTCCGCTGGAGCCCGTGGCTCGCGGTGGTCGTTCCCTCGGTCCTGGTCGTGCTCGCCGGCGCCGTGGCCGTCCACTCGTTTACACCGCGCGCGCTTCGGCCATTTGACGGGCGTGGTGAAGCAGGGAGCCGCAGTTGAGATCCAGCTCTGCCGTTGGCCGGGCATTTCAGCAGCTACCTGCCGGCCGCGAGCCACGCCAGACGCTGCTGGAGCGCCGCGCCGCACCGGCACTCCGGGTCGGCGCACAGCAGCGCGGCAGGGTCGTGCAGGATCCGCCGCTCAGCCGCCGCCAGCACGTCCGCGACGGCCATGCGGCGAGCACGGCAGCTCCCGATCCTGACCTCGCGCGTCACACGTGCCACATCCATCTCCATCTCATCGAAGCGGTGGCTCTCGCCGGGGATGTTGGGCAGCTCCATCCACACCCCACGATCCGCCTTGGCATAGCGGTAGAAGCGGGAACGGCCGAGCCGCTGTTCCGCGAGGTGGATCGCCGTATTTGAAGTATGTGTGACGCCCAGCAAGAGCACGTTGCCGCCGATTGCGGCGAGCGCCTCGATCGGACCGAGCGGCCAGTCGAGCCGCTGGGCTGAGATCAGCTCGTCCGCATGCCGGCCCACGGCTAGGTAGGAGAACAAGGGGTGCGCGCTTCGTCGATGCTCAAACGACAGCCGCATGGTCTCCGAGATGATGCCGAGTTCCCGGTCGATCGGCAGATCCGGTGCGTAGGGCACCGCCTGAGCCACCGCAGCGTCGAACTCAGCCCAGCTTGCCGCCGCAGGCGCCGCGTTATGCGGCCGCATGAGGCCTGGAGGCGCCGGGACGCCGGTCAGGTCCCAGCTCGCAGCGGGCAGCAATACCGTACCGCAGACGGCGACGAGCGCCTTGCAAACTGTGAAAGCGCCCCCCTCGACAGGGCCGAAGGAGCGCAGCGAGGAGTGGACGATAACGGCGGAGGTGCCGTCGAGGTCCAGTGCGCGCAGGCCCTGAACGATTATCTCCTCCGTGACCATGGCACGCAGTGTAAACCAGCGCGCGGTTGGCGTCGAGCCACGGCGCGAGCTCGAGTTCCACCCGATGCATCTTTATCGTGCGTAGCCTATAATCGGGCGGGGGTGAAGAATGTTACACGCGCACGAGCCACTGCCGATTCTGGTCGTCGACCGCTTTCCGGCGCTGCTCGACGCCCTCGTGGACCTGCTCTCCGGGCTTTCGCCCGCCGAATGGGAGATGCCGACTGTTTGCGCTGGCTGGTCGGTGAAGGATGTTGCGCTCCACCTCCTGGGCGATGAGGTTGGTAACCTGTCGCGCCGTCGCGACGGTCACACTCCGCCTGGTAGATCGATCGCGGACTGGCTCGACCTGGTCGCCTACCTCAACGAGCTGAACGAGCAGTGGGTGCGGGCGACGCGCCGTATCAGCCCGCGGCTGTTGTGCGACCTGCTGCGTTTCACCGGCATGCAGGCGTACGAATACTTTCGCTCGCTCGATCCCTACGTCATCGGCGGCCCGGTGAGCTGGGCCGGTCCCGCACCGGCCCCGGTCTGGCTTGACGTCGCACGAGAATATACCGAGCGGTGGCACCACCAGCAGCAAATCTGCGACGCGGTGGGCAAGCCGGGGTTGACGGATCCCGAGTACCTTGCGCCGGTGCTCGACACCTTCGTGCGCGCCCTGCCGCATACGTATCGCGACGTCGCGGCGGCGGATGGAACCTGTGTCGCACTGGACATCGCGGGCGACGCCGGGGGCTCGTGGTTTGTGCGGCGCGAGGGTGGCGCATGGAAACTCTACGCCGGCCGGCCCCCGGCCCCGGATGCAACCGTAGTACTGCCACAGGACGTGGCCTGGCGTTTGTTCAGCAAGGCGATTCCTCAGCAGGAGGCATTCGCGACGGCGACGCTCGCAGGCGACCGCGCGCTCGGGCTCAAGGCTCTGGAAATGGTCTCGGTGATCGCGTAAGGACCGCCGGCGGGGTGCAGGCGGTCCTTACGCGATCCGGTGTGACAACCGGCCTTAGTTCGACCGCGCAATCACCGCTGCCGCCGGCATGCCGACCGTCTGCACGCGGCCGCTCGTAAGGTCGATCAGCACGGTGCTCTGTGCGGTCCGCGCCACGAGCCACCGCCCATCGTTCGACACGGTAATCAGGCGTGTATCCACCGGCAAATCGCCTGTGACCAGCATCGTAACGACGACCGGATCATATCGTCCATTCGTCCTCTAGACGTTACGAAACACGTGCGGGTGCCGCTCGGGAGGTGACCGATGGCTGATGTTGGAGCAGGAAGCGGGGGGGGGCCCCCCCCCGGGGGGGGGGGGGCGGGGCCCGCCGAACCCGCACCCCCCCGGGCGGCCCAATCACCC
>JBBSGA010000090.1:0-18881 GCA_038254585.1 Chloroflexales bacterium
GCGGCTCGCCGGTCTTGCGCTCGTGGCGGAAGAGCAGGACGACAAACGCGCCGATCGCCAGCGTCGTGAGCATGCCGCCGAGCCGGACGATGCTCATGACGGCGACGTCGTACTTCCCCGTGACCGGGTCGTAACGATAGCAGCGCAGGAGCACCTGGTCGACCGCGCTCCCGATATGGCCGGCGGAGGCTTCGACGAGTCCGAGACGGAGATCGGTCGGGCCGTAGTCGAAGCCGTAGAGGTAGCGCGCGATGCGGCCCCGCGGCGTCAGCAGGATCAGGCCGCTGGGATGGGAGTACTGGTTGATCGACTTGTCGTAGGCATAGTGAAAGCCGACTGCCTGCGCGAGCCGGCCGATCGTCGCCTCCTGCCCGGTGAGGAAGTGCCAGCCCGCGGCGGTGGCCGGCCGCGCATACTGCGCCAGATAGCGCTGCTTCTTGGCGGCGGCCAGCGCCGGCTTCTCGCGCGGATCGATGCTGACCGCGACCACGCTGAACTGGTTAGCGGCGTCGAAGGCCAGCTTGCGCAGGTTTCCGACGAGGTTGTCGATCGTCAGAGGGCACAGGTTGGGGCAGTTGTAGTAGGCCATGATCAGGATCACCGGCCGCGGCCCGAAGTAGCTGCCCAGCCCAACGTCGCGGCCGCTCTCATCCCGAAAATGGAGGTCGGGCGGCACCTGCGCGTCAAGCTTCTGCTCGAAGCGGGCCGCGTTGAGCATCTGATTCTGATCGTGCGGCGTGCCATCGGCGAATACGGGAGCCGCGCCGGCCCAAAGCGTACCCATGAGGGCGAGCAGGAGCAGCCGAAGCCACCGAATGAATTCGGCGTCTGATATGCGAAACGCGCTGAAGCGCGTTGAGATGGGTTTTGCCGGCCGCGACTGCGGCATGCGATCCTCAACACGCTTTAGCGCGTTTGGTGTACCAGACGCCGAATTCATTCGGTGGCTGCTCCGGCGGGTAGAACCGTGGGCATCCGGCTCCGCCACGGCATTTTCAAAATCCGCTCGCATCATTTACTCTCCGCCGTCGCTTCGGCGCCGGGAGGGACGCCACCTTCGCTCTCAAGATTGTGGCCCTCGTCGAAATAGCCGCCGGGATCGGTCACCGGCAGCCTGGCATCCGGGAGCGTCGGGAGGCCGCGCCGGAGGAGCGTCTGCATGGCCTGATCGATCGGGATGCGCACGATGCCCTGCTGTTGATTGACCCAGGCATACTGCGACAGGAGCCGGTCCTCGGAGGCCTTCAGCTTTTGCATGTCCGTGGAGGGGCTGACCTGCAGCTGCGGGCCCGGCGCGACCTGCTGGATCGTGGCGAGCGGCGACGACGGGCCGGCGGGCGCCAGCAGGGACGCCAGGAAGTTGAAGCCCAGCCAGAGCAGCCCGGCTCCGACGAGTGCGGTGACGGTGAAGCCCACGCCGAGCCAGCCGATCGAGCCGACGTTGATGTCGCTGGTCTCGAAGCCGGGCCCGCGATCGGGCCGCACCGGACCCTCCGAATCCAGCGACCCACGCGAAGGCGCGCGGCCGTGGCCGCGGCCGAGGCCGAGCCGGCGGAGGAAGCCGCCCAGGCCCGACCCGGAGTCTGCCGACGGTCTAGTGCTCATGCGCAAATGCCTCCTGGAAGCGAGGATCGCGGCGCGGCAGCAGCGGCTTGTCCTTCAGCTGCCAGGCGAACATGGCGACCCAGAGCCCGCCGATAGCGACCGGGGCGACGAGATCGAGCCAGTGGATGTGCAGCCCCGTCTGGTAGAAGGCCGGCTCGATCAGCCACCACAGATTGACGAGGTGCGCCACGATCAGCAGCAGTGCCACGAGCGCCAGCGATTGCGGCCGGCGCTTGAGGTCGCGCGAGAGCAAGAAGAGGATCGGAAACAGAAAGTGAAAGAGCATCAATAAGACGACGATCACCTTCCATCCGCCCGCCGTGCGATGCACGTACCAGACAACCTCTTCAGGCAGGTTGCCGGACCACATGATCAGGAGCTGCGAGAAGGACATGTAGGCCCACAGGATGATGAACGCGAGCATGAGACCGCCGAGATCCTGGAAACGGTCGGCGTTGATGAACTCCGGCAGAACGGTATTCTCGCTCAGCAGCGTGGCAACAATCACCGCGAAGGCCAGCGCCATGAGCCCCTGGCCGGTCAGATAGAGCGCCGCGTAGATCGTCGAGGTCCACTCCGGCTCGAGCGACATGCCCCAGTCGACGGTGGCGAAGGTCACGGTGAGGACGTAGAGCACCATGCCGCCGCGGCTGAGGAGGCGCATGCGGCGGGTCAGGATCGGCTCGCCGGTACGATCCTGGCGCAGCGACCACGTCCGCAGCAGCCAGGCGATCACAAACCAGATCACGAAGTAGAGCACGGCGCGGACGATGAAGAAGGTCGGGTTGAGGTAGGGACTCTTGTATTGGAGGACCGGATCGGCGGCGACCTTGGCCTTATCGGCCCAGCCATAGATGTAGGGCAGGCCGAAGAGCAGCGGGACGAAGAGCAGCGCCATCAGCGGCAGGGTCATCGAAGCCGCTTCGAGCAGGCGGCGGATGCCGAAGCCCCAGCGCCCGCCGGTCATGTGGTGCAGCATCGTGAGCGCGAGGCAGCCGAGCGAGAACTGCATCCAGAAGAGGAAGGCGTAGAGATAGGACTGGAAGAACTGTGTGCGGCTCAAGAAGGCGCCGATCGCGCAGAGCACCACGCAGACGAGGCCGACGATCAGGGCAATGCGTTGAATGCGATTGAGGTTCGATCCGACGGTCTCGTTCATTTGGATGCTCCCTGCAGCTTCGCGCGCTGGTCGGCCGGAACGTCTTCGATCCGGGCGTTCTGGCTGAGCTGCAGGGCCCGGATATAGGCGACGATAGCCCACCGATCGGCGGGGTTGACCCGCGACGCATAGCTGTACATCGCGCCATAGCCATTGGTGATAACGTCGTAGAAGTGACCGACCGGCGCCTGCCGCAGGCGATCCTGGTGGAATGAAGGCGGCGGGCTGAAGCCGCGCAGCACGATCATGCCGTTGGCGTAGCCGGTATAGCCATGGCACGGCGAGCAGTAGATGTTGAAGCGCTGCTGGCCGCGCTGGAGCACCTCCGGGGTGATCTTGATCGGGAAGGCGTCGATATCTTTGCCGTTAGCCTTACCGGTGAAGAAGGCCGCATCGACCCGCAGCTGGCCGCGCGCCACCGTCCCCGCGGGAGGTTCGCGCGAAGACTTGTCGTCGGGGAAGAAGGAGCTCCGCTCGAGCGGAATATACCGCGCGCCGTCCCGCATATTCACCCCGCAGCCGGAGATCAGCAGCGCGGAGAAGAGGAGACAGAGTCCGCCGAGCAGCCTACCTTTGTTCGCACCATGCTTGATCTGCATCTCCGCTCCTCAGGGCTCCACTTCGGCCACGTCACGAGCACCCAGCGTCTGGAGAAATCGTCCGGTCTGGACACGGTCGAACTTGGGGTCCGTGGCCATGACCAGCAGAAAGAATCGGTCACGCGTCGCAAGCTGGAAGCTCGGGACGTTGAAGACCGGGTGATACGGCATAGGCAGGCCGTTCAGGGCCAGCATGCCGAAAACAGCGAAAAAAGCCGCTATCAGGACGAGCATCTCGAAGGTGACGGGTATAAAGGCGGGCCAGCTATTGTAGGGACGGCCGCCGACGTTGATCGGATAGGCGACCGCGGCGGTCCAATACTGCAGCAAGAAGCCTGCGCCGGCCCCGACCAACCCGCCGATGAGCACGAGCAGCGGCACGGCGGTGCGTCGCACGCCGATGGCGTGGGACAGGCCATGCACGGGAAAGGGGCTAAAGGCGTCCAGCTTGCGATAGCCCTCGACGTAGGTCCGCTGCGCGGCCTGCACCAGGGCTTCCGGATCGTCGAACTCGGCCATCAGTCCATAGATCGCAGTCTGTTCCATAACGCTACCTTGAGACGTTCACCGCGGAGGCACAGAGACACAGAGAAAAGGCATGACGCACAACCTTCTTCAGCACCTTCCAGCTTGCCATCACCGATCCCTCGCGTTCTCCGTGACTCCGTATCTCCGTGGTGGAGGGTCCTTAATCCGCTGCGCTGGGGGCGGGACGCGGGGCCGGCCGCCGGGGCTCCTCTTGCTCTTCGGTTCGGGAGACGAGCTCGCGCATCTCGTAGATCGAGATCACCGGGAGGACGCGAATGAAGAGGAAGATCAGCGTGGCGAAGAGACCGAGCGTCCCGACGAAGGTGGCAACGTCCCACCAGGTGCCGTGGTAAACGTTCCAGGCGCCGGGGACGAAGTCGCGCGTCAGGCTCACGACGACGATCACATAGCGCTCCAGCCACATCCCGACGTTGACGACCATCGCGATACACCAGAGCAGCACGACGTTGAGCCGGACCCGCTGGAGCCAGAGCAGCTGCGGCGTGATGATGTTGCAGGCGATCAGCGTCCAGTAGGCGGGCCAGTACGAGCCGAACTGGCGGTTATGCATCATGTATTGCTCGAACTGGTTGCCGCTATACCAGGCGCTGGCGAGCTCCGTGAAGTAGCCATAGGCGACGATCAGGCCCGTCGCGAGGAGCACCCGCGCCATGTTATCAAGGTGCCGCGCGGTGATGAAATCGCCGAGGCCATAGACCTTGCGAAGCGGGATTGAGATCGTAAGCACCATCGCGAAGCCCTGGAAGAGGGCACCGGCCACGAAATACGGGGGGAAGATCGTAGAGTGCCAGCCGGGCACGATGCCGACGGCGAAGTCGAAGCTCACGATCGTATGCACCGAGACGACGAGCGGCGTGGCGAGGCCGGCCAGCAGCAGGTAGGCCATCTCGTAGCGGTGCCAGTGGCGGGCCGAGCCGCGCCAGCCGAGCGCCAGCATGCCGTAGATGACCTTGGTCCAACGCCGCGGGGCGCGATCGCGGAGGGTCGCCAGGTCCGGAATCAGGCCGATGTACCAGAAGAGGAGCGAGACGGTCGCGTAGGTCGAGACCGCGAAGAAGTCCCAGATCAGTGGGCTGCGCCACTGCGGCCAGAGGCCCATCGTATTCGGATAGGGCGCCAGCCAGTAGGCCAGCCACGGCCGGCCAAGGTGGAGGACCGGAAAGAGGCCCGCGCAGGCAACCGCGAAGAGCGTCATGGCCTCCGCGAAGCGGTTGATCGAGGTGCGCCACTGCTGGCGCAGCAGGAGCAGGATCGCCGAGATGAGCGTCCCGGCGTGGCCGATACCGATCCACCAGACGAAGTTGACGATCGCGAAGCCCCAGGCAACCGGAACGTCGATGCCCCAGATCCCGACGCCCTTGACGAAGAGCCAAGTGACTGAGACCAGCAGAACCATCATCAGGATGAACGAGATCGTGAAGCCGATGATCCAGGCCAGCGGGGTGCGGCCGGTAAGCACGATCGAGCTGATCTTGTCGGTGACCGATCCGTAGGTATGCCCCGGCTCGAGCACCGGCGCCACCGGCCCGATCTTGCTGCGCTGCTGTTGGTAGTCGGACTGCATGGGACTACTCCTTAGATCTGCTCGATCTCGGGGTTAGGGTTCCGCAGGCGCGGTCCATAGGTCGTACGTGGCTGGGTGCCGAGCTCGGAGAGCATACCGTAGTGCAGCGGCTCCGACTTCAGCCGGCGGACCGCGGACTTGGGATCGTTGATATCGCCGAAGATGATCGCGGAGGTCGGACAGACCTGCTGGCACGCAGTGCGGACCTCGCCGTCCACGATGCTGCGGTTCTCACGCTCGGCCTCGATGCGCGCGCTGTTGATACGCTGGACACAGTAGCTGCACTTTTCCATCACGCCGCGATCGCGCACGGTCACGTCGGGGT
This sequence comes from Chloroflexales bacterium, assembly GCA_038254585.1. Classification (GTDB taxonomy): domain Bacteria; phylum Chloroflexota; class Chloroflexia; order Chloroflexales; family Kallotenuaceae; genus JBBSGA01. The sequence continues at coordinate 5,802 of JBBSGA010000090.1, forward strand.
TGTACATCAGCTGGATCACCGGCGTGTCTTTGTCGGCGTACTGCAGGAAGTTGAAGCGCCGCACCTTGTAGGGGCAGTTATTCGAGCAGTAACGCGTGCCGACGCAGCGGTTGTAGGTCATCTGGTTGAGGCCCTCGGCGCTGTGGGTGGTCGCGGCCACCGGGCAGACCACCTCGCAGGGAGCTTTCTCACAGTGCATGCAGGGCCGGGGCTGGAAATAGACGTCCGGATTGTCGAGCTCGCTGCCCTCATAGTAGCGGTCGACCCTGATCCAGTCCATCTCACGGCTGCGCCGCACCTCGACTTTGCCGACAACGGGGATGTTATTCTCGGCGCGACAGGCGATCGTACAGGCGTTGCAGCCGATGCAGGCGTTGAGGTCGATCGCCATGCCCCATTTGTAGCCGTCGTACTTGTACTCGGGGTAGAGCGTGTCCCCGTTGGGCGGCTTGCTCCAATCGTCCGGATTCATCTTCGGCGCGTGCTGAAACTCGCTGATCGTCGCGACGCGCACGAGCTCGCGGCCCTCCATGCTGAAGTGGGTCTGCGTCGCCGCCAACTCGTAGGTCTTGCCGGTCTTGCGCAGCTGAAGTCCGGAGCCAAACCACGGGGCGCCCGAGGTGCGCAGCGCATAGGCGTTGAAGCCGGTATTCTGGCCCACCCGGCCGGCGTGGGTGCGGCCATAGCCCAAGTGGACCGTCACGGCATCGTTGGGGTGGCCCGGCAGGATCCAGACGGGCGCCGGCACGGTCTGCCCGCCGTAGCTCAGATCGATGAGGTCCTCGTTCTGGAGCCCGAGACGCTGGGCCGTCGTCGGGCTGACGAAGGCGGCGTTGTCCCAGGTGAGCGTGGTCAGAGGCTTGGGCAGCTCCTGCAGCCAGCCGTTATTGGCGAAGCGGCCGTCCCCGATATTCGGATCGGGCCGGAAGATGATCTCGAGGGAGCCCGCCGCAGGCGCGGCGGACGCCGGCGCGGCAAAGCTGCTGCTCAGCGTGACCTGGCGCGGCGGGAGCGTTGTGCCGTCGATCACGCCGTCGTGCAGGGCACGGCGCCACGCGGACTCGAAGTCCGCGGCCGTGCTCTTAGTCTGCCAGAACGCCCGCACAATATCGTACCCGGAACGGGTGGCATCTCCAGCCAAAGCCGAGATCAGCTCATGGGCCGATCTTCCAGCATAGAGCGGCGCGATCAGCGGCTGGACGATCGAAGCGGTGCCGTCGAAGGCACGCGCGTCGCCCCACGCTTCGAGATAGTGTGCTTCGGGGATGTGCCAGTGGCTCAGCGCCGCGGTTTCGTCCTGGTAAAGGCCGAGATGGACGCGCACGGAGACCTTATTGAACGCCTCGGTGAACTTGAGGTCGGCCGGGGCCGTATAGACCGGATTCGCCCCGAGGACGACGAGCATATCGACCTGCCCGCCGTTCATCGCCTGGACGAGGTCGCGCAGTGAGGCAGTCTGGTCGACCGGATTCGCCGCCACCGGGTCGGTATAGATTACGGTCTTACCGGTATTGCCGAGCGACGCATTGATGGCGTGCGCCAGCGCGTGGACGATCGCGGGCTGCTCCTCGCCGGGCACCACGATGCTCCGGCCGGCATTGGCCTTCAGGTCCTTGACCATCGCCGCGATCCACTTGGCCGGCACGTCCGACGGCAGGGCAGCGCCCGTGACTCCGGCGACGCCCAGTCCCTGGGCGGCGGCACGGGCGACACTCTCGATCTCCGAGGCGCGGATGTGCAGGCGGTGGTCGGCCATGGCGCCGGTGAGCGTGGGCGTGCTCTCGACGACGTAGAGCCGGTTCATAGCGGTTTGCCCGGCGCCGACGCGTCGCTTGTCGATGAACTTGCGGGCGTAGCGCATACTGCCGGGCAGCGACATGAGAAAGTCGCCGTCGAGCGAGAAGACGACGTCGGCCTGCTCGAAGCGATAGATCGTATTCACATCCTGGCCGAAGGCCATGCGCCCACCGCCGAACGCGCCGTCGCGCCAGGTCGGCTCGTACTGGTGCCACTTGGCAGCGGGATAGCGCTTGAGAAGATCGCCGATCTGCGCTGCCAGCGTCGGCGAGGTGATCGTCTCCGACAGGATGCGCAGCCCCGCGCCGCGCTTGACCGTCTGGGTGGCAAGCGCACGGTTGAGGTCGGAGGTGAAAGCCTCCCAGGTACTCGGCCGGCCGAGGTTGAGCACCGACTGGGAGCGATCCGGGTCGTAGAGGTTCAGGATCGAGCCCTGCGCGATCGGATCCGTCGCGCCGAGGCTGGCCGGATGCTGCGGGTTGCCCTCGATCTTGGTCGGGCGGCCCATATCGCTCCGGACCAGGACGCCGGTCGCATACCCGCCGAGCGCGAAGGCCGTCGCATAGAAGAGCGGCTTGCCGGGCAGGATCTCCTCGGGCTGCTTGACGTAGGGCACGATCTTCTCGGGGGGCTGCGCACCACAGGCGGTCAGTCCCGCGAGGGCAATTGAGGCGCTCATGAGCTTCAGGAAGGTGCGGCGCGTGAGGGGGTCGAGCCACTCCGATGCGTGCTGCGGGAACTCACGGTGCACAAAGTCCGTGAACTCCTTCGTCTCGGCCAGCTCATCCAGGCTCCGCCAGAAGTGCCGGCCATGCGTGGCGGCCAGACGCGAGCGAATCGCTTCCAGGTCGAGGTCTTGGCTATTCATGCATTCACCATCAGTGGTGGCAGAGCGAACAGTTCGTCAGCCGCGTGGTATCGACGTGGTACTTCTTCAGCAGGTCGCGGCCCATGGCGACCTGGTTGGCCGGCGGCGTCCAATCCATGCTGAAGACCTGGTCGACGGGCCGGATATACTTTTCGGGCTCCCGGTGACAGCCGAGGCACCAGGCCATGTTGAGCGGCGCAACCTTGCGCATCAGCGGCATCTCGTTGACCTGCCCGTGGCAGCTGGTGCAGCCGATGCCTTTGGCGATGTGAATGCTGTGGTTGAAATAGACGAAGTCGGGCAGGTCGTGGACCCGGTTCCACTCGATCGGCTGGCCGGTCGCGAAGCTGTCGCGGACGGGCTGGAGCATGGGCGCCTGATTCCAGATCTGCGAGTGACAGGTCATGCAGGTCTCGGTCGGAGGTATGCCGGCGAAGGCCGAGTTCTCGACCGAGGTGTGGCAGTAGCGGCAGTCGAGGCCAAGGCCTGCGACGTGATGCTGATGGCTGAAGGGGACAGGCTGGGCGACCGACGCGTACTGGTTGGTCTTGAAAGCGGAGGTGTTGAGCCTGGCTCCCGAGAGCGTCAGCGCGACAAGCAGAAGCAGGCCGCCGAAAAGACTGACGCGCGCGACGGTGTTCGTAGCGCGGTGAAAGACCTGCGATGTGCGCGCGGAGGGGGTGTAGACATCGGTTCGCGCTGGGTCGGGCATAACACTCTCCACCGGCCGAGCTGGCGGTGTGCCGCCGAGTGCGGCTGCATCCCGCTGTGAGGCCGCCGGGGCAGCAAATTCCGCGCCGTAAGATTGCGCTTCGAGCCCGCGAATTTCGCCGGCACCCAGCTGCAGGAGAATATCGCGCGCCTGCTCGAGCGCCTGGTGCTGCCTGCCGGCAGCCGGATAGCTGACGCCCGAGATCAGGCCGATGGCGGTGTCGATCTGGCTAAGTGCCGATCGCAGCCCGCCGCTCTCCGCCGATGCCGGCTCGCGGGCGAGCCGGCGGCTCAGGGCATCGCGCAGCCGGAGCGCGGCCCGCTCTGCAACGTAGACCTCAGCCCGCGCGTTTCCTCCTTCAGCTCTGAGCGCCCGCTCAATCGCCGCCAGCGCCTCACGCCAGTCGTCGAGGAGCGACCGGCCGGCATCGCCCGCTCCTGCCCCGTGATCCCCCATCCCAGCCATCGCCGCGTCTCCCTGCTTCACCCGACTGTATCGATCACAGACCTGAGAATATATACTGCCTCTGTCAAACGCTGCAACCGGCGCCTTGACCGGAGACGGGGGGACCGAGGGTAACGGTCATGGCAGCACCTCCTCTGGCAGTATGGCGGCACGTCGTGCGCGGGCGACAGCATACCACAATTGTGCGAGGGACGCCGCACGTCAAGCAACCGGGCGCAAGCTGCGATATAGTACGTCCAAAGGAACCGTCCTCGCGCACTCGGCACTCCCGCTGTGTCATGCCTTTCCCGCGCGTATCAGATCCACTGTATGCCCTAGGTCAGCTTAGGGCGACTATTCTCAGAGCTACACTCGCATGCCTTTTGTATGCGCAGCTGTATGTCCTCGCACATACCTTCCGGCCGCCACCAGATGGTGTAATAGCTTCGTCGAGCGATGGAACAACCTCGAGCGAAACAGGGGATATGGATGAGGCCAAGCAGTTCTTGGAGGGCCTATGGCCATTATCGAAGTCAACAACGTCGTCAAGGAGTTTCGCACGCCGAAGCGGCAGCCGGGCTTCTTTGGCGCGCTGCGGACGCTGTTCACCCGCGAGTATGATACCAAGCAGGCGGTCGCAGGCATCAGCTTCACTGTAGGCGAGGGTGAGCTCGTCGGCTATATCGGGCCGAACGGCGCCGGGAAGTCGACAACGGTCAAGCTGCTGACCGGCATCCTCGTGCCTACCTCCGGCGACGTGCGGGTCGCAGGGCTGGTGCCCTGGCAGGCGCGGCAGCAGAACGCGCTGAACATTGGCGTCGTCTTCGGCCAGCGCAGCCAGCTCTGGTGGGATCTGCCGTTGATCGAGTCCTTCAAGCTCGTGGGCAAGATGTACCGGGTGGAGCGCGAGCGCTACACGCGGAACCTCCAGCGCTTCCGCGAGATCCTGGGCCTTGACGAGTTCATGCACACTCCCGTCCGCCAGCTTAGTCTCGGCCAGCGCATGCGGGGCGACCTCGCGGCGGCGATGCTCTACAACCCGCGCATCCTCTATCTCGACGAGCCGACGATCGGCCTCGACGTGCTTGCCAAGGTGCGCATTCGCGCCTTTATCGAGGAGATCAACCGTGAGGAGGGGACGACCGTGATCCTCACGACGCACGACCTCGGCGACCTGGAGCGGCTGTGCCGGCGGATCCTGCTGATCGATCACGGCCGCTTGCTGTACGATGGTCCGGTCGACCGGCTGAAGGCGATCTATGCCCCCTACCGCGTGCTGGTCGTCCAGCTCGCGCCGGAAGGGATCGCGCAGGTGCGCGACACGACAAGCGGGAACGGCCGCGGGCTGGAGGCGCCGGGCACGGAGCTGGTCAGGCAGGAAGGCGGCACGTTCTGGCTGCGCTTCGACCCCGTGACGACGCCGGTGCCGGCCCTGATCGCCGGCATCACGGCGCGCTACCCGGTCAGCGACCTGTCGATCGAAGAGCCCGAGCTCGAGCCGGTCATCCGCCAGATTTACCAGGAGCGCAAGGTGACGCTATGAAGCGGCTGTGGCCCAACCTGCCGGCCTACATCCAGATCGCCGCGCTGTGGCCGCAGATGACCTTCACCTACCGCGTGGATCTCGCGTTTATTGGTGGCCGGCATTCTGCTCAGGATCTATCTGCTCAAAGTGATCTGGACGGCCGTCTACGCCGGTCGCGGGGTCTCCGCGGGCGTGGAGCTCCACGAGCTGATCGCGTTCATCACGCTCGTGCAGCTCCAGACCTGGCTCATGTTCCCACGCATCGCGGGCTACATTCAAGAGCGGGTCCACGACGGCACGATCGCGCTCGATCTCGCCCGTCCGGTCCCATTCCTCGGCCAGCTGCTGGCCCACCAGCTCGGCGGCACCGCCGCCTACCTGCCGTTCGTGCTGCTCGCCGTGCCGTTCGCCTTCGTGCTGGGGGGCTTCGCGCCGCCCGCTTCGTGGCCGGCCGGCCTCCTCTACCTGCTCAGCTTCGGCCTGGGCTACTTGGTGGCCGCGCTGATCGGCATGCTGCTCGGCCTGGTCAGCTTCTGGACCGTGCAAACGTGGGGCGTCATCAATATCTACGAATACACCAATCAATTCTTCACCGGCGCGCTCGTTCCACTGTGGTTCTTCCCGGCACGGCTGCGGCAGATCGCGGACCTGCTGCCCTTCCAGGCGCAGGCGTTCATCCCGCTCTCCATCTATCTGGGGCAGGTGCCGGCGCGCGCTATCCCCGCGGCGCGGGGCGTCCAGGCGGTCTGGGTGGTCGTGCTCTCCGGGGTGGCGTGGGGCATGTGGCAGCATGCCATGCGCCGCGTGGTCATTCAGGGAGGCTGAGTATGAGGTCCCTGCGACTCGCGGCCAGCCTGTGGGCAGCCGGCGTGCGCGGCGCGCTCGAATACCGGACCGATTTCGTACTGATGACGCTGATGGGGCTGGTCCGGCAGGGGGTCGGGATGGCCCTGATGTGGGTGATCCTCGCCCGCTTCCAGACGATCGCGGGCTGGACCCTCGGCCAGGTCGCCTTCCTCTACGGGATGCGGCTCACGATGCTCGCGCTGTGCGGCCTGGGGGGCGATATCTGGTCGCTGCAAAATCTGGTGCGGCTGGGCGAGTTCGACCGCTTTCTGGTGCGACCGGTCCGGCCGCTGATCCAGGTGCTCACCCGGCGCGTCCCCCTGTCGGCCTTTGGCGACCTGCTGGGCGGCATCGCGCTGATTGTCGCGGCGACGCGCCTGGTCGCCGTCGCCTGGACCGCGCCGGCGCTGCTCTATGTACTGCTGGCGCTCGTGGGCGGCGGGCTGCTCCAACTCGCCATGCGGCTGCTGATCGCATCCTTCTCCTTTCGGGCGCTCAGCGTCGAGGGGCTGATGAGCATCGTCGACGGCCTGTTCAACGAGTTTGGGACCTATCCGCTCAGCATTTTCAACTCCAGCCTCCGGCTGCTCCTGACCTTCGGCCTGTCGGTGGCGTTCATGGCCTATTTCCCGGCCGTCGTATTGTTCGGCCGGACGGGAGAGCTGCAGGTGCAGCCGCTCTTCGCGTACGGCGCGCCGCTGGCGGGTATCGTCTGGATGGCTATCGCGCTCTGGGTCTTTGAGCATGAGATGCGCAGCTACAAAAGCGCGGGCCACTGAAATGCTGGTATGTTGCTCGGGGCCAAGATCAGGATTGGCGGATGGCACATGAGCTAAAGGGGTGAACGGCATGAGCGCATACGAAGGCACCGAAGGGACCCGGCCGTACGCCGGAGCCGGCTGGTATTACGCGGAATATCGCGACCACGTCCGCCCTGAGTTCATGGCGCTGCTTGCTGAGCACCTCGGCTGGAGGCGCGCGGATCGAGTCCTCGACCTCGGCGCGGGGCCGGGGCAGCTTTCGCTGCTGGTGGCGCCGTTCGTGGCAGAGGTCGTGGCGGTCGAGCCCGAGCCTGACATGCTGGCCGAAGGCGAGCGGCGGGCGCGAGCGCTCGGCACCGCCAACGTCACGTTCGTCGCCGCGAGCTCGGACGATCTGCCTGTGCTGCGCTCGTCGCTTGGCCGTTTCCGCACGGCGCTGATGGGCCAATCATTTCACTGGATGATCGAGAAGGACCGGGTGCTGCAGGATCTCAGCGCGATGATCGACGAGGCGGATGGCTCGGTGGCGTTTATTGGTGGGCAGCGGGTTGCGACGCCGGACGCATTGCGAGCTGCGCGCGAGACGGTCCACGAGATCCTGGAGCGCTATCTCGCGGACGTTCCGCCGGGACCCCATCCTCGTGGGCGGCACGATCCGTTCGAAGACATTCTCGCGCGCTCGCCGTTCCCGCGCGTCGAACGGCTCGAGCACGTCTACGAGGCACCGGTATGCCCGACGGTCGCAGTGCTGGTCGGGGCCGAATACACGATCTCGCACGTTCTGACGCGGCTGGGAGACCGGCGCGAAGCGTTCGAGCGCGAGGTGCGCGCGCAGCTCGGCAACGTCGAGACGATCGGCGAGATCTCGGAGACACGCCGTGACGAGGCGTTGATCGGGCGGCGTTAATCGGTCGCTTGCACGATCTGGGGACCAAGACCTTGCACATACGCCGCGCCAAGCCGTCCACGAATACGCCCCGAATACACGAATAGCGCTTCGCAGAGCCATGGGCAGCAACTGCGACCGCTGGGATAATGACGATGCGGACCTTATTTCAAATGTATTGCTTTGAGGACACAAGTCGTTTGCCGGACGGTGGTTGGATGGTTACACAAGGGCGGCCAGTCGTTCTCAGCTCGTAGTTGCCGCACGCGGATTCCAACGAACTTGGGGCGGCTACTCACCTGGTACAGTATAGCATTGCCTGGTCTGCTGCTGCGCGCCTATCGCTCTCGCGCCCGGCCCGCCAGCTCGCCGGCGAACCGGTAGCTCAGGTCCGCGAGCGCCGCGTCGGGGATGAGGCCGTTGGCGTGGAGAGCAGCCGGAGTGTCAACGACCGGCCGGGTTATGGGAAGCCGCTGGTCCTTCGTTCAGTCATCAGCCGTATGCTTCAGGGTAATCGGGCGATACCGGCTCCACCGGGTGCTCAGCATCCCCATGACGCTGCCCACGGTGCCAACGAGCATGCTCACCAGGAGCGCGCCAAGGAGATGTGAGAAGCCGGCATCGAATGTATTGGCGATCGCGAAGGCGCGCAGATCGGTCCACTGGCTGCGCAGATAGTCCGGATCGGCGACGAGGTTCTGCTCGAGCCGTGCTAGGGAGGTGTAGGTCAGTGCAAAGCCAAAGGTGATCGTCAGCAGTACGCAGATCATCGCACTGCACACCGCTGCCCGCAGCCCTTCGCGGAGCCGGCCTGTACGCCGCGCACTCCAGAAGCCCGCAGCCGCCCACCCCGCGAACGCGCCGAGAAGCAACGGCGGGGTGGCGCGGATGCCGGAGACGTCAGCGAACGTTTCCAGCGCGAGGTTCACCAGCCACAGCGCGCCGGTGAGCAGCCCCAGCACCATCCCCGTACGGAGGGCGACGGCCTGCTGTGGGCTCGGGCGGGCCGTGATGGCAAGCGTGAGACCCGCATACAGGAGCAGCAGGCCAACGGGCGCAAACACGAAGCCGAGCGCAGTATGCTGGGCCAGGAGGGGCGGATAGAGCAGCACCCGACCGCCGATCAGGAGCAGATCGAGGCAGATGCCCGCAAGGACCAGGTAGCGCAGCCGATAGGTCGTTGCCGTGCCTGCCAGTCCCGAAGTCGGCATGGTAGGGTCTCCGCGTCGTTAGGACCACTGCGCCCATTGTACGCCACTGGGCACATGCGGTGCTACGCTGCATCCACCGCGCCATGATCTGGCAGCCTGATGCTGCATTGTTCCCAGCGCGGGTCGGCCGGCTGCATTCCCTCGTCTGCTGCGCGCCTATCGCTCTCGCGCCCGCCCCACGACCTCCCCCCACGTCCACGAGCTCACCGGCGAAGCGGTACGTCAGGTCGACGAGCGCCTCATCCGGAATGAGCCCCTTGTCATGCAGTGTCCCGAGCCACGCGATCTACAATCTCCTACTCCGTCCGAGCTACGTTGCGAGGTTTGGCGTCCGGTCTCAGCCTCCGCAGAGGCTTCGTGTTCTCAGCCCGGTCGTGAACGACCGGGGCGGCCGGCAGGCCCCGTCCCAGATACCCAGTTAATCGGTTCACCGCCGGGCGGCCGCCAATGCGTCAAGTGAGAGCGTGTTTACGTGCCTACGCGTGGTGAGCTCTATGCTTTTCCGCTCTCCCATCGGTTTTCGGGTACCATGACGTTGAAGATCGCGAAGCGCTCGGGGAAGCGATACAGCGGCCGTCCCAATCTCTCGACGTGATATGTTTCCGCGGGCGGCCGAGAGGGTGGCCGCTGCCGGACGCAGAGCTGAAGGTCCCGCATGAACGATCACATGGCGCCTCACGAGGCAGCGGAGCTCGCGGCTCAACACCTTGGTCGAGCAGTGCGCCTCGTCGACCACTATGAGCTCGGCGGCGAAGGTGCGTGTCGCGTCGCCGTCGACGGCGCGCCGCGCATCTTCAAATACTGGTCCGGCGAGCGCGCGTCTGAGATGCGCCTCGGCGCCGCCGTCGCGGCCCACGGTGTCCTGCGCGGGTGTGGCTGGCCGCTGCCCACGATCCACTTCTGGCACGGCGACACGTCCTTCGCGTTCGTCGTGGAAGCGCAGATGAGCGGGCATCGGGTCGACAGCGTCCCCGTCGCCCTGTGCCGGCGGCTCCTTGGGCTCCTCGACGCAGTCCCACGCGGCGCCGTTGGCTCCGGCATGGCTCCGGACGCGTGGCTGTCATTGCTCGAGCGATCGCTCTACCACGACCTGCCGGCGAGTCCGCTGCGCCCGCTCGCCCTGCAGCGCACGGCGGTAGGCCGGCGTGTGGTCGCGCAAGCACGCACGGCATTCACCGCCGCCCGACCCGCGCTCGCCGCCGCTCGAGACGTCATACACGGCGACTTCAGCGCGGGTAACATCTTGTGCCATGATGCTGGCGAGCTGGCTGCCATGCTCGACTGGCAGCATGGCGGCGCCGGCCACCACGGGTTCGACCTCGCCGGCTTCGAGTGGGACCTCGCGCTGCGCCTGAACGTGGGGAGTGCCCCGTCCCTTGCGCTGGTGACGGCGCGTGTAGACGCGCTCGTCGAGGAGCCGGTCCGCGAGTTCTGCCGGGCGTACTACTGCGTATGGAACCTGAGCTGGGCCTTCGATACGCCGGATGAGGAAGACGTGCTGCGAGCCGCCGAGGCGGTGGGCATTCCATGTTGATTGCGTAGGAGAACCGTTGTGGACATGAAAGACCACATCCTGGCAGCGCTGAAGGAAGAGCTAGATCGTTGGGAAGAGCTGTTGAGCACCCTGAGCGACGAGCAGATCATGGCGCCACTGCTGCCTTCCACCTGGTCCATCAAAGACGTCATCGCGCACGTGATGGCCTGGCAGCAGCGATCCAACGCACGCGTCGAAGCCGCTCTGCTCGATCGCGAGCCGCAGTTTCCCGTGTGGTCTGCCGGCGTGGACCCGGATGAGGAGGGCGCGACGGAACAAATCAACGCCTGGCTGTACGACACCTATCAGGCCCAGCCCTGGTCGCAGGTGCATCAGGCCTGGCGAGCAGGCTTTCTGCGGTTCCTGGAAACGGCGGAGCAGATCGCCGAACCGGACCTGCTGGGCACAGGCCGATATCCCTGGCTCCCAGGCCACCCGCTCGCCTTCATTCTCGTCGCCTCGTACGATCATCATCAAGAGCACTATGAAAAGACCGTGGCCTGGCTGCAGGAGCATGGAACCCTGCCGGGCGTCACCGGCGGCCAGACGCTCTAGCGCGCACGCGCGGATAGTCTCCAGCATGGTGAAGCAGGGCGAACCATCGGGCGTTGAACCGGCGCGCACCGGCCTCTTGTCACTCAGGGACGCCCAGACGGCTGGATGCCCTGCCCCGATCTCCGTCGTCATCTTGTAGCAGGTAGATGGGTGGAACGGGCTTGACCCCCACGGGCGGGCCAGTTAGTATCGTTTCTATGCATGCCAAGGACGAACAGACCACGTATGGAGCCGTATCCATGCCACGTTGTTTGACCCCCAAGCCCGATCTCACCGTTGACACACGAGCCTGAAGGAGCGTGGAAATGAGCAAGTTGCCAAGCGAGTCCGTTCTGAATTGGGCTGCTGAGGCATTGGAAGCTGGTGCGAAAGTTGTTGCGGTGGAGGCCCTGCATGCGGGCAGAACGGGTCCGTGGTGGCTGCGCATCGATCGCGGTGGCGAAATGACTGAAGCCGTGCTGCGCGTCGTTGTGAAGGGCTGGATTGGCGAAAAGCTGATTGCAACCGGCGCAGCGGCGCTGCGGGTCGCCGAGGCACATGGTTTAGCAGCTCCGCGTCTCATCGCGAGCGACCTCGAAGGCCTAGCCACAGGAGCGGCGGCGACGCTGGAGACGGACGTGCCCGGTAACAGCGGGTCGCCGCCGAAGGTCTCGGCCGAGCGCCTGCGAGAGGCCGGGGCTGCGCTTGCGAGGGTGCATGCGGTTCCTCTCCAGCCTCAACGCGATCTACCGCTGCGGATCCGCTCAACCGACGTTGACGATCATGCGATGGAGCGACGCTGGGCGACCCTTTACCAGGCCTCCGCGGACAGTGAAAAGCCGGCCGTCGTCGATGCGCTGTGCGAACTGACCGGATGGTCCGCCGACTATACCCGCCTGGTGCTCGCAGGTCCCCGTTCATCACCACTGCTGCACCTTGCCGACGAGCGGCTGAGAGGAATTCCCAGACCGCAGAGCGAGACGGTGTTCGTTCAAGGCGACATCTGAGCCGGAAACATGCTGTGGAGCGGCGATACCTCTGTCGTCCTTATCGACTGGAAGAATGCGGGTGCCGGAGACCCTGGCGTCGACCTGGGCCAGCTCCGCATGAAGATGGCCATCCAGTATGGGCCGGACGCGCCTGCACATGTGCTGGATGGATGGCAACGCGAAAGCGGTCGGCAAGCAACCAATGTGGCCTACTGGGATGCCGTCGCGGCGGTCAGCTCACCGGCCAACCTCGACGATTATGAGCCGGGATTCGACGACCAAGGCCACGAAATCGATTGGCCGGCCAAGACCAAGCGTCGCGACGCGTTCTTGCGCGAGGCACTCGACCGGCTCGATTGAGCTCCCCGCGATGATCCGCAGAAGCTCAATGTGGCCCGTTTTGCCGCGAATGCTCTATGGATCGCAATATTCGGAGCAACCGTTGCCATACCGCTTATACGGTCATCATCTTTTGCGTTGCGTGGCTCTCCTTTCTTCCATCCCCGATCCCCCCCGTCACGGTTGACGTCCCGTCAGACCCAGGAGCCGAGCATGTAGATCGGCGTCTTCGGGGACATCGACTTTGGAACCGAAGAGACCCATAGCCCGCCATTCTTCGGCGACGGGTTCGATCTGCTCCCACAAGCCTTCGACCAATGTGGGTGGTAAGGTCGGATCGACGCCCATTGCTTTAGCGATGTCGTATGCGCTTAGCCCATAGTAACCACTAAGTACACCCAGGAAGGTTCTCTGGATTTCGGAAAGAGGCGGTATGGCATCAGGATGGACTAAACCCCGCTATCGGAAAGTGGGAGAACTTTGGTGGTTGTACTTAAGTACAACCAGAGAAGTATTGCATCTTTACCATATTCCAGGTATACTGTTCTCCAACGTAATGGAGAATAGTATGCTTCACCTTATTCCTGAATCGTCGGAACAAGTTATGGAAGTGCGTGACCTGTATCATTCCACC
>JBBSGA010000091.1:0-18800 GCA_038254585.1 Chloroflexales bacterium
AACCGGCTCACGCCTCGACCTCCACTGTCTGGGGTCGCTTTGGAAAACATCGCGGAAAACCTGCTCGGTCTTGCGCGCAAACGCGAACTGGGCACGAAAATCGAGCGTCCGTATAAGTCTGAAGACCCGCTCCGTAACCTCGGGAATATCCTTGCTGGCGTGGAAGGCGATGCGGAGGAGGCGCAGGCGATTGACGCAGATTGAGGGATGAGCGTCACCGCTGGTATGATCTCCACGCTGTCGCGTCCTACCGCATGCAGCACGAAGGAACCCATGCGTGACGCTCACCGGCGCTATCGTGCCATCAAAGCTGAACTGCTGCCAGCCCTCCCGACCGCGCAGACGGCGCTGCTCGCGCAACTCCAGCCGCACGTACCGCCAGACGCCACGGTGATCTTTCTCGGCGATGGCGAGTTCGATGGCACCGCCCTCCAGCAGACGCTTGCGGACTACGGCGGGCACTCTACCTGTCGCACCGCCGTCACCACCGTCATCTGGTGTGGTGACACCCCGGTCCATTTCAGGGCGATGGGCGTCCAGGAGGATGAAATCGTGTTTGAAGAGTCTTCAGTATCCGGCGCTGGTCGTTGTTACAGGTCTCGGGCGCGAAAGCAAGCTCGCTCACCAGATGTCACAACGTAGCCGCCCCGATGTGAACAATGACTCCTGGCCGGATCGTTTGCAACACAGTCAGCACGTCAGGCATCAGTGGCCGCAATGTCTCCAGCAGGTTATTGCTGGCTACGAGCACGATGATCGCCAGCGGCGTACCTTGCAGATTTTGCTGATATTGCAGGTTCTGGTCCCCTGTCACGAAAACCTCGAAGCGCGTTTCTGCTAACCTGAGTAGCGCGGCATCTTTGATACTGGCCCATCCGGCTTCTGGAACCGTCATCACGTCATGCCCTGCGAGATCGCGCTTGAGCCTGCGGGGTAGACACTCGTCTAACAGCACGTTCATACGGTACTGAGCACGGCTTGTTTCAAAAGCTGCAGCAGTGCCGTCGCTTGCTCCCGGCGTACCGTTGGAAAATCGTCCAGGAAATCGTCAAGCGCATGTCCCGCTTCGAGGTAGTCAAGCAGCGTTTGCACAGGCACACGTGTCCCGGCGAACACAGGGGTGCCACCCAACAGCTCAGGGTCGCGAATAATTAAAGGATGTTCGATCATATGCACATCTCCACCAAAGTGCGGCACATGCATAGTAGCAGAAAGGTTTGGCCGCCGGCTCGCGCCGTTAGCATCGAGGCCTGCACGCCAAACAGTCTCGCCATCTTGTGTAACGCATTCAACGCAGTACCGCGTAAACGGGTCGTGCGGAGCGTAGACCCTGAGGCTGTTGCCGTCGAGGTAGCATCGACCCGGATGCTATGGCCACTATGCACGAAACATGCTGCCGGATCTTTGGAGGAGATGACCACTAGCACAGGGTGCCGCGCCGTGGTACTGTTCGTCTAGGCACGCCGCCTCTGTGCCTGTTTCTTCACACCGAACACGTGAACACTCCTTCATCGGAGGTCCTATGTTTTATCCACCACTTCCAGGCGTCTTGTCCCAGGAGTACGAAGCGCGCGTCGCTGCCGCACTCCGCAGGCGCACATCGATGATCGAGGCGCAGGCCAGCCGGCCACGTCGCCCCGATCGTGCTTCGCTCGGGAAGCCCTGGGCGGGGCTATCCGCCTGGTGGGGCCGCCGTTGGGCGCGCCTCATCCGCTCCCTGCAACCCGCCGAGGATGCCGGCTATATTGCCTAGGCTCCCCACGCAAAGCGCCCCTGGCGATGAGCCAGGGGCGCTTTCGTGCGTTAGCCACTGTGCACAAGGCTGCGCGCTCTATCTTTGGAACGACTGCCAATAGCACCCGCCGGGCCACGTCCCCTGAGGTTGGGCACCTCAGGGGACGTGTTTTTGTCCAGCAGATCGACCACGTCATTTCGACGCCCCGTGGAGCGGCTGGATTGACATCCTGGCGCAATCAGGCTAACGTCCGGGCCATGAGGTTGGTCGCTACTGGCGCTCACAAGCTAGGCTATTTCTTATGGACCCAAAGCATCCGACACCGTACCCTGAAGTTAATGCCCTCCTTCAAGAGGTATTGGTGGGCGCGCAGCAGATTTTAGGGAGTCACTTTATCGGCATGTATTTGGAAGGCTCGCTGGTCGGCGACGATTTCGACCAAGATAGCGACATTGACTTTGTTGTCGTCACCGACGAAGATGTTTCACCCGATCTCTTTGCGGCATTGCAGGTGATGCATCAACGCATCGCGATGATGGACTCCTGGTATGCGGTCCAGTTAGAAGGCTCCTACATTTCGCAGCCGGCACTGCGTCGCCATGACCCGGCGCATGCCCGGCATCCCAATATCGAGCGCGGCCCGGGCGAGCGTCTCAAAATGGCGTACCACGACAGTGCGTGGCTGGTTCACCGCTGGATCTTGCGCGAACGTGGGGTGACGCTGGCAGGCCCGGCCCCACAAATCCTCATCGATCCGATTGCGCCTCGGGACTTGCAGCGGGCAATGGTGGAACCGGTGCAACGATGGGCGGCACCGATGCTCGATAGTCCCGCGCAGCTGCATACCCGCGGCTATCAGGCCTACGTCGTTCTCACGCTGTGCCGCATGCTCTATACGCTGCACACCGGCAGGGTCGCCACCAAGCCGGCCGCGGCCCGCTGGGCGCTCGCGACGCTTGACGCACGGTGGAGGCCGTTGATTGAGCGCGCCTGGGAGGGACGTCACAATCCAGACGCGGAGCAGGCGGCGGTGGGCGCGCGGTGGAGGCCGTTGGTTGAGCGAGCATGGGAGGCACCCCACGACGTCGAGGTGTTGCCGGGGGAAGTGAGCGAGACGCTGGCATTTATTCGATATACGATCGAACGCAGCCAACAGTTGGAGGTACCTGCCGATGACACATAACATTCCTTGCAGCTTACGTTGCTAACGCCCCACGTCGCCGCTCCGCCGCTGTTTCACCGGCCAGATCAGGATCCCCGCGAAGCTCACCCATATCGCCCTGGCCGGAAGATGGAGCCGTCTCGGCCTTCTATGGCGCCAGAGACGGAGATCGTGGACGATTCCCGGCAAGGGGTGCTGCTCAGCCAGCATCAGCACGGTCAAGCTACGGAAGCTTCACAAGTTCTGCACATCTCCGCGGTATCCTGCATTGCGGACGTGGCGAATGAGCGCCGCAACGCCGATGCAGCCCGGATTGGCCGGTGCTCGCACAACCGAGGAGAGAGGAACGTGCAACAGGCGCGGAAGCAGCAGAACCATAACAAGATCAATCTCCTGATCGACATGACGACTTTTCTTGCCTTCCTCGTGATTATGGCGCCGCGCGCGAGCGGCACCGCCGTGCACGAATGGCTGAGTATCGCCTTCGGCGCAACCCTGATCGTCCACCTGCTCATGAACTGGCAGTGGATCGCAGCGGTGACGAAGCGCTTCCTGGGGAAAGTCCAGGGCATCACACGGGCCAACTACGTGCTGAATGTGCTCCTGTTTGTCGACATGACGATCATCATCTTTAGTGGACTGATGATCTCAGAGCACGCACTGCCGCTGTTGGGTCTCCACAGTGTACCGCGCGGCAACTGGCGCACGGTGCATGAGCTGTCGGCAAATCTAGCCCTCTTGATC
Source organism: Chloroflexales bacterium (assembly GCA_038254585.1). GTDB lineage: Bacteria > Chloroflexota > Chloroflexia > Chloroflexales > Kallotenuaceae > JBBSGA01. The sequence goes on from JBBSGA010000091.1 coordinate 3,642, forward strand.
GTCGGGCTGCATCTTGCCTTCAACTGGCAATGGATCGTCAATGCCACCAGGCGCTATGTCATCACGCCGCTCAGCCTCCGGCGGCGCGCATCGGATCTAAGCAACGAGCCACAGCCCACCCTGCCGGAGGTCTGACATGAAGATTATTGGTCGAACGCTCATCATCCTGGCCGCTACCCTCGTCGTGGTCGGCATCACCTTCGCGGGTGGACGTTCGAGCGGCACCGCGGGCACGAATACCTTTCGGCCCAGCGACCGGTTTGTGCCGGGACAGCCAGGTGGACCACGAGGTCGGGGCTTTCCTGAGGGGCGTAGTCCCGATGGAGGCGGGGCACCATGGTACTTCGGGCTCCTGGAAGTCGGGAAGAACCTCGTGATCCTAGGCGCGATCGTCGCCGCTGGGATGCTCAGCCTGGGCCGGATACGGCGGCGTCGACCGGCGCCTGTTGCTCGCAAACGGCAGGCGCCGCCGAACCCGATGTAGCGGGCGAGGGCGAGGCGCACGTCCAGGGCGCGATCAGCGGCAGGGACGGGAGGCGGCGGTTTCCAGACAAGCAAATATGACGCCTCGGCTCACTGCCGCGCTCTGGTCACCCGACAGCAGGCGTGACAGCGATCGAGGATCCGGTGAAACGGGATCCGCGTGCCGCAGGCGGGACAGGGACGCGCCTCCGGCATCTCGACGTGCTCGGCCCGGCGCGCACGCTCCAGCTCCGCGGCCTGGTCCGCCCGCACGGCCTGCTTGACCTCCTCCGTGCGGTAGATATAGGCAGCTCCCGCTTGAGCCGGGAGTTGCTTGCCGTCGAGGCGCTCGCGGAGCCGCTAGGCGTAGGCTACGACAGCGTGTACCGATCAGCCCAGGAAATACGCAACCGTCATGCTCGACCACGAACTCCTCCTGACCGGCCGTCCAATAGCCGCGAAAGTGCCTGCGCGATCCTTTTCGCCTCGATGCCGATCTCGCGCAACATCCCCGTAGGTACGATGGAGAAGCCGCACACATACAACCCTGGCAGCGCCGTCGCATAGCCGCTCGCGCGGGGGATGCCCTGCTCGTCCGTAACGCTCGGCGCATCCGCTAGAAACGTATCAAGTGCCGGGCGGTAGCCTGTGGCCAAGATCACGGCGTCGAACGCGTCCCGGCTGCCGTCGACAAAGATCACGCCGCGCTCGGAAAACTCGGCGATGCCTGGCCGGATCGCGACGGCCCCTAGCCGGATCAAGCGAATAATCCCTACGTCGATCACCGGGATGCGCGCGCGCTTGGTGATCTGCGCGATCGGCCCGTCGGCGGCTGTACGCAGACCGTACCGCGCGAGATCCCCAAAACGCAGGCGTATGAACGGCGCGTTGAGCGCGTCAGCCATGCGTGGTGGCAGCTTACGCTGGGCGATCGCCAACGCCATCGCCGGGATCCCGAAGAGATCACGGGGGATGACGTTGACGGGACCGCGGACGGCGAGCACGATCGACCGCGCGCCATGCTCCCACAGGTCGATCGCGATTTCGCCCCCGGAGTTGCCGAAACCGACCACCAGCACGCGCTTGCCACGATAGGGCTCACCGTTACGATACTCCGAGCTATGGACGATGTGCCCGTCAAAGTGCGGCTGGCCTGGCCACGCCGGTCGATACGGGCAACGGTTGTAGCCCGTGGCAATGACGAGGTTGGATGTCAGGTAGCTTGCACGGTCTGTCGTGATACGCCAGTCACCCGCCACCCGCTGCGCGGCCACCACATCCTGGCGAAAATGGGGCCGAATGTCAAAATGAGCAGCGTACGCCTCGAGATAGTCGATCACTTGCAGGCGTGATGGGTAGCGCGGATAGTGATGGGGAAAGGCAAAGTACGGCAGGTGGGAGAAGGTCTTGGCGGTATGGAGATGGAGGCGTTCGTAATGCCGGTGCCAGCTCGGAGCGATGCGATCGCCACGTTCAAGCACAACGCACGGCACGCCGGCCTGCCGGAGGCAGGCGGCCACGGCAAGTCCCGCCGGTCCAGCACCGACGATAACGACCTCGGTCCGGATCGGAGCATCGCCGGTTATTTGTGGCACACAATCACTCGTTCGATGCATAGATGTGCTCCCTGCGGAAGCGCGCCGTCAAACAGGCCGCCCGGGCGAGGTCCCGCTAGCGAAGCGCGGCCTCGCTCTAGTTCTCGTGCAGCATGAACCAATCGAACCCCTGTGTCGTGTCGGCGGGTCCGTCGCGTAGACGGTGAAGCTGTTGCCGTTGGCGGCTTTCGTGATGTACCAGCGGCCGGCGAGGTTGCCCGTGATGGAGCTGCAAGCGGCCGTGCCAGAAGGCGCAAAGGGCCGGGTGACGATGCGTGCGGGAGTGACCGAACATGAGGCGCCACTGATGCAGCCGAGTATCGATCAACTTGCCCGCAACCTCGCGGCGCCATTGGCCCAGGCATCCAACGACCAGTTGCGCATGATCGCGCGCGAGGTCCAGCACGGCGTCACGGTCGGCAGGCAGGAATGGGCGAACACGGACGATGGACGTGGGCGGCACAGCCATGGCAATAGCTCCTCGCATGATTCAACGGCGGCACTCCGGCGCTCCCGTACGGGGCAAATGAGACCGGGCGCGCACAGCACACGCGCACGTCAGCCCCAGCAACGCGGTTCGCGCAGCAGCGCACGTGGGGAGTCGCAGGCGCAGGGCTGGATCTGGCGCGGCGAGCGCACCGCGCAGCAGCGCACGTGGGGAGTCGCAACATTTCGCCTTCACGAGTATTATGCAACGGGAGAGGATGCCCGAGATTCTTTTGATGCTACACTCGCTGCGAAACCAACCGGTGCGAAAGGCAAACACTATGATCGAATTTGATACCGAGGCCGGGAAGGCCGCGGGCTACCTAGCGCTGCCGTCAAACGGCGCGGGGCCAGGCGTGCTGGTGCTGCACGCCTGGTGGGGCCTGAACGACTTTTTCAAGCAGCTTTGCGACCGGCTCGCCGCGGTGGGTTTTGTCGCCCTCGCGCCCGATCTCTACGACGGCAAGATCGCTGAGACGATTGATGAGGCAGAACGCTTGCTTCAAGAAGGCGACCCTGCGAACATGCAGAGCACCGCACTCGGCGCAATCGCATACCTGCGCCAGCTTCCGGCGGTGCGCGGCGCCGGCCTGGGCGAAATCGGCTTCTCGATGGGCGGTTCCTGGGCGATCCTGCTCTCGACGTTGGCGCCGGAGCAGCTCGCGGCGGCCGTGATCTTCTACGGGAGCGGCGGGGGCGATTTCACCAAGGCCCGTGCGGCGTACCTGGGGCATTACGCCGAAGCTGACCCGTGGGAGCCGGACGAGGAGGTGCGCGCGATGGAGGCCGCCCTGCATGCCGCTGGCCGTGCGGTGACATTTTACAACTACCCCGGCGCCGGCCACTGGTTCTTCGAGAGCAACCGCCCCGACGCTTACCAACCCGAGGCCGCCGCGCTGGCCTGGGAGCGGACGATCACGTTCCTGCGCGAACACCTTCTCACTCGTACGGGGCCAATTGGCAAAACCTTAGTTGATACATAAGCTGACATGGCGGACAGACCGCCGACGCCTTACGAAGTGAAGCGGGAGGCCGGGTTCGCTGTGTTCCGCATAGGCGTCTGTTCGTGGACCCTCTATAATACCGTCCATGCCTACAGACGCGCCACAGACCACCGTCAAGATCGCCCTCGCGATCGTCAAGCACCGGCTCAAGAAGCTGGTCGGCGACGAGGCGTGGGAGCTCGTCGGCAAGGAAGTCGTGGATGCCGGCGGCGAGCAGGTTACCGCCAGGCTCGACGCCATCCTGGGCAGCCGCGAGGGTGCGACCAGGCTCGTTGAGGCCGGCAGGAAGGCCGATGCCTGCTTCCAGGACCGGTGTCACGACCCGGACCTGCGGGGCGCGATCTCGCTCTCGTGGGGCGACCTACCCTCGGTGCAGCAGGCGCTCGCCGAGCTGCCCACGGCCCGGGACGAGACGGCGCTGCTCGACACGCTGCGGCAGACGCTGGCGCGTGATTTCCCGCAGCTCAGTCCGCTGCAGGTGGAGGCAGGGGTCGAGCTCTACGCCGCGTGCCTGCGCGAGCAGCTGCTGCCCCTGGAGAAGTACACCAACGAGGTGATCGGCCGCGCGGTGCTGCGGGTCGAGGGCAAGGTCGATACGCTGACCCAGGAGCAGCGCGTGGCGTTCGCGCAGGTGCTGGATCTGCTGCGAGCCCGCCACGTGATCATCACGGTAGGTGGCCAGTCCACCGTCTACGGTCCGGTAGGCAGCGAAGTCCACGGAGACATCACCTACAACATCACCAATGTCCAGCAGCCGGCCGCCGTCCGTCCCAACATCCCAAGCTGCCCCTTGCCCACCAGCGCCACCCTCTTCGCCCGCGGCCCCATCCGCGATCAGCTCGTCGCGCGGCTCACGGACGATGATGGGCCGTCCGCCATCGGCCTCCGCGGCCTGCCGGGCGTGGGCAAGACCGACCTCCTGCGCGCCGTGGGCGTGGACGAACATATCACGGCCCACTTCTCCGGCGGCGTGCTCTATGCCGAGCTCGGGCCGGCGCCGGACCTCGCGCAGACCCTCCGCACCTGGCTGCGCGAGCTCGGCACCGATCCGCCGGCCGATGCCGATGCAGCCGCCCTCGCGGCGATCCTGCGCGGTGCTTTACGCGACCGGCAGGCCTTGCTGATCCTGGACGACCTGTGGGAGACCGCCATGCGCACGGCGCTGGCCCTGCGCGATTGCGGCTCGCCCGCGTGCCGGGTCCTGCTCAGCAGCCGCAGCGCGGACCTGGCGCGCGAGGCCGCACGCGGCGCCGAGCCGCTGCTTCTCGACGTCCTGCCGGGCGCGGCGGCGCTCGACCTCCTGCGCGAGCAGGCGTCCGCCGTCGTGCAGGCCGACGAAGTGGGGGCCGCCGCACTCGTCGATGCCCTCGGGCGCCTGCCGCTGGCCGTGAAACTCGCGGCGAATCTCCTGGTGAAGGATCGGCGCAGCTCGCAGCCGTGCCGCGCGCTGCTTGCCACCTGGCAGCAGCGGCTTGGGCAGTTGCGCGGCCACGAAGTCCGCCCCGGTGCGGCCGGCGCGCAGCTCTCGCTGGAGGCGGTCATCGCGATGAGCTACGATGCCCTGCCCGACGACGCGGCGCGGCAGGCGGCCGGCGCGCTCGCGGTCTTCGGTCCCACACCCCGGAGCTGGGACTGGGAGGCGATGGCCGCCGTCTGGAGCACCGACGAGGATACAACAGTCGCCCTGGAGGGGGCGCTGGTTGGGAGCGGCCTGGTCGACTTCGACACGCCGGCCCGGCGCTACAGCCTGCACCAGACGATCCACGCCTTCCTGGCGCAGCACATCCCGCCCGACGTCCACGAACGGCACGCCCGCTATTATGTAACGGTTGCAAGCCGTGCCGACGAGGGGTACATTCAGGGTGGCGAACGCACCTCCCCGGCACTTGCCCTCTTCGACCAGGAGCGGGCGCACATCGACGGAGGCTGGGAGTGGGCACGGGCGCAGCCACCGGCGGAGGCACCGGATACCGTGCTGCTGGCCTACGCCGATGCAACCGTGTACGTCGGCGACCTCCGGTATGCCATGCGCACGCAGCGCATTCCGCAGCTCGAAGCGGCCCTGGCGGCTGCCCGCCGTCTAGGACGACGCGATGCGGAAGGACGCTTCCTCGGCAACCTGGGCTTGGCCTACGCGGACTTGGGCGAGGCGCGCCGCGCTATCGAGTTCTACGAGCAGCACCGCGCCATTGCCCGCGAGATCGGCGACCGGCGCGGCGAAGGCAATGCCCTCGGCAACCTGGGCTTGGCCTACGCAGATTTGGGCGAGGCGCGCCGCGCCATCGACTTCTATGAGCAGGCCACCCGTATCTTCGAAGAGATTGGCGACCGACGCGCTGCCGGCTCGATCCTCGGCAACCTGGGCTTAGCCTATGCGGATTTGGGCGATGCGCGCCGCGCCATCGACTGCTATGAGCAGCATCTCGCCATCGCCCGCGAGATCGGCGACCGGCAGGGAGAAGCCAGCACTAGCTGGAACCTGGGCTTGCTCCTGGAGCAGCAGGGCGATCTGGAGCGCGCCGCTGAGCTGATGCAACTCTGTGTCGACTTCGAGCGCGAGATCGGCCACCCGGACGCGGAGCAGGATGCTGCCCGGCTTGAGCAGGTACGGCAGCGCCACCGCGATGCGGAAGGGGACCCCGACGAGCCGCCCTAGTTCTCCTGCAGGATGAACCAGTCGAAGCCCTGCGTCGTGTCCGTGGGATCCGTCGAGTAGACCGTGAAGTCGTTGCCGAGCGCGCCCTTGAGGATGTACCACCGGCCGTTCAGGTTGCCCGTGGGCGTGATCGCCACCTTGAAGGTCGGCGGCACCCGGTTGAACTGCGTCAGGATCGTCACGCCCGTCGTGCCGTTGAAGGTAGCGCTGCCCGAGATCACCGGCGTGATGCCGATCCCCGTCGAGATGTAGTTGCCCGGGGTGAGCTGGATGTCGGTGTTGCCGCCCGACGTGTCCCGGATCGCGCGGTAGGCCGGCGTCGAGAAGTCGTTGCCGCCGATGAAGGACCCGGTGACCCGGTAGAGGTCGATGTGGTAGCCGTGCCCACTCGTCCCGTTGATGTTCGCGAACGAGCTCCCAACGCAGGTGAAGCCGCGCACCTTGTCCACCTGGTTGAAGCCCAGCTGCACGTTGAAGCCGTCCACCGGGTCCGCGAAGATGCCCGCCCCGCGCCCGGATTGGCGTGGTTATTGGCTTCGAAGTGCGCTCCCATCAGCACGATCGTGCCGCTGTAGTCGGCGCTCAAGCCTCCGAGCCGGTTGTCTTCGACCGAGGCGCCGAAGACGTTGATGCCGTCCACGCGGTTCACGGCGTCGCCCAGGCAAGAGATGCCCCAGCCGTTGTTCGTGCGGATCTCACAGCCGGGTCCGATCGTCAGCACCGTCGTCGAGACGCCGCAGTTGACGCCGTTACCGTCGCAGGCGCGGATCGTGCAGGCCTCCAGCGCGTTGACGAAGGTCCACTGCAGGTCGAGACCGTGCGAGGCGAAGTTCTCGATCAGCACACGGTTCATCTGCCAGTACGAGGTGTATTTGAGGTGGATCCCGACCTTGCCCGCCGTGTAGTCGCCCCGGACCGTCAGGTCCTCCCAGCCCATCCAGAACTGGTTGAAGTCGTTCGAGACCCCGTCGTAGCGGAAGCCGTCGCAGCCGGCCGCGAGGATCGCCGTCCCCTGCCGCGAGTCGCCCTTGAAGACGGTGCGGCCGCGCGGCGTGATCGGCGACGTAATCTTGTACGTGCCCGCGGGGAAGTAGACCGTGCCGCCGTTGGCCGGCAGCGCGGCGATCGCCGCGCCCTCGTCGTTGTTGCCGTTGCCCGTCGCGCCGTAGTGCTTGACGTTGACCCAGCCCGAGCGCGCCGGCGTGCCCGCCGCGCCGATCACCAGCCAGTTCGCCGGGCCGTCGCCGAGCACCGCCACGCGCTTGTTGACCAGCAGCGCCGGCGCGATCTCGACCTCCACCGGCAGCGCCAGTGCCGAGCTCTGCCCGTCCAGCAGCACGTAGGCCTTGCCGTCGCTGCGCACACCCTGGCAGCTGCCGAAGGTTACTCCAGTCCGAGCCCCAGGCGCATCACCCAGAGGGTGCCCGAACGCCCCCGCCCGGCTGTGACTTCCACCGAGTTGACCAAGCGCCGCGCGGCCGCCAAACCCGCCACCGCGTCGTCGACCGAGATCGTATCCCACAGCTCCACCTCCAACGCCGGCCGGCAGACGACGTAGCCCGCGTCCGCCCCGGCCAGCGCCCGCGCCAACGCCCGCGTGGCCGGCTCGATCGTGCTCGTCACGCCGTAGGCACCGCCGGCGTCGAGCACCAGCTGCCGATCCGCGTACCAGTCCAGGCCGATCTGCACGTCCCAGCCACCCGGTAGCAGCGTGGCGTCCGAGGCGCGCTCCGGATCGATGCTCACCACTTCGAGTGCGGGATGTCCCAGCGCCGCGTCGCCGAGCGCCTTCGCGGCCGCGGGCGTCGGACCGTAGCGCGAGCCCGGCCGCATGATTGAGACCGTAGGGGTTACGCCGTCCGCCGCGACGCCCGCGCGTGCCTCGCAGCCGCACCAGAACAGCAGGCTGCGCACCAGGTCGGCGTAGGCATCGCCGTAGCGCAGGTTCCACCGCAGCCGGTTCGCGACCGCCGGCTGCAGCCAGCCCGCCAGCGCCGCATCCTCGCTATAGGTGAACCCCAGCCCCGTGAAGATCAGCTGCAGGATGTGTCCCGGCGTCATCGGGCTGCCGCCGGCCTCGTTCAGCTCGCAGCTCATCTGCTGCAGCTCGCGCTCCAGAACGCCCCACATTCCGTAGGCCTCCGCCGCGGCGCCCTGCCGCCCCGCGCCCACCCGCGGCCCGGCCCACCACACTCCCCACTCGGTATAGTCGCCCGCGTACCCCAGCCGCACGCGCAGCTGCGTCGCGTTCGTCGAGAGCGAGCCGCGCACGGCCAGGGCGAGACTCTCATCCTCGGGATACTGCTGCACGTCGAGCGTCTCCACCGCCAGCGTGCCCGTCCCCGTCGCCTCCGTCAGCCGCTGCACGTAGGAGCCTGCCATCAGGAAGAGGGCACCGCCGCCGGAGCAGACGGCGGGCCCCTCGTGGTCCTCGCAGGCATAGATCGCCCGCGGCGCGCCGAGCGGGTGGAAGGCATCCACGGCCGTGGGCAGATAGCGGTACAGCGAGACGCGATCCGCGAGGTCGCCCGAGCCGCGCGGCAGCTGCACCACCGGAAAGACCCCGAAGCGCCCTTCGGCCAGCGCCAGGCAGACCGGGTCGCGCCAGCGCACGCCGCCGGCCACGCCCTGGTGCAGCGTGCCCCGCAGCGCGGCCGCGCTGGCGTCGTAGATCCGCACGACGCGCAGCGTGACGGTGCCCAGCGTCGTCGTCTGCGCGAGGTCTACCGCGTAGACCAGCAGCGGCCCGCCCGCGAGCTCCACACCCCCGCCCCACACCGCCAGGCCGCCGGTATCGTGCGTGTTCGTCAGCGTCCAGGCGCCTGCGCTATAGGTGTAGGTGTGCAGCCGCGCCGTGCTGGCTGCGAAACGCTCCTCGACGGCCACGACGTTGCCCTGCGATTGCAGCAGCGAGACGATCGTGTTGCCGGCGCCGGCCAGGCGCAGCGTCGCCGGCAGCGTCCAGGTGCGGCCGCCATCGGTGGACGTGGCCCAGACAACTTCGGTGGTGCTGACCAGCCACAGGCCGAGCGTCTCCGAGCCCACCTGCATCAGCGCCACCGCGCAGCCCGCCGCGCCCGTCGTGGCGATCGTGCTCCACGCGAGAGTCACCGCGAGCGTCGTCGCGTCGCGCGCCTGGAACTGGATCGTCGTGCCGTTGCTTTTGAGCTGCAGCAGCTCCGCCCCAAGGGCACCCGATCGGTAGCAGAGTGCGCCGCGGTCCGTCGCGGCGCCGTCGTCCGCGGCGCCCGCGGCGCGCACCGTCGGAGCGCCGAGGTAGCGGTCCTGCCAGGTTACATCGACCCGTGGCGCCAGCTGCTTGCCGCTTTCGAGGTTGAGCGCCGTAAAACCGATAGCGCGGGTCATCGCGCTACACCACCAGGCTCGCGCCGACGCTGTAGCTATAGGAGCTCGCGTCGCCGTGCGTGACCTGCACCCGCCACGTGCGCGGCAGGACGATCTGCGTCGGCTGCGAGACCGCGCCGCCGGTCACCCCGGGGTAGAGCGCGTAGACCTGCATCCCGGTCGCGATCACCGCGGCCGGCGCCGCGTGGAGGCTGAAATAGCTTCCGCTCGCCGGGTCCTTGCCCTGGACGCGCAGCGTGAGGCCGCCGGTGCCGCTCGCGGCCGTGATGTTGAGCCAGACCAGCACGCCCCGCCAGTTGTAGTTCACCTGGTCGGGCGTCGCGATCGTCGCGCTCCGGACGGCCGAGGGCAGCAGCGTCAGCTCCTGGTTGCCGGCCTGATTCTCCCACGCCGCGCCGTTGAACTGCTGCCGGAGGGCGGCGACCACGAGGGCGTTGTTGGCCCCGTCGAGATTCACATAGTCGTTGCGAGGGTGTTCCATGGCATGCTCCTACGTTACGTCTACCAAACACACGAGCGCGATACATCCGTCCGCCAACGGTCCCGAGAGGAATTTGAGCGCCTCGACAAAGAGCACCGGCCGGTCGCCGCTGGCCAGCTGCAGCGTCACCGGCTCCGTCCGCGCCGCGTATTCCCGCAGCAGCGCCTGCCGATCCGCCGGCGTCTCCGACCGCGGGCGGCCGCCGCGGTCCAGGATATCCGTCCGCAGCGCGAGCCGCAGGCGGTAGACCCGCGCCCCGAGCCCGTAGCTCACGGCCGAGACCTGCCCGGCCGTGTCCACCGCGACGTCATTCTGGAGGCTCTGCTCCTCGATCAGCGCCTCGTCGTGCTCTTCGAGCAGCCAGCCCGAGGCGGCGCCACCGTTGACGGCCGCGTGCTGGAGCCCGAGGTCATACCCTGATGGCACGGGCATTCAGTTCTCCTCGCCGAAATGCTCACCACGCAGACACGGAGAAATGAACTGCGCCGCAGCAAGCTGCGGGGTATCAACGGCGCAGCAGCCATTCTTTCGCAGCAAGCTGCGGGGAATGTACCCGAAGAGATTCAAAACCGTCTTGCTCCGTCTCTCTGTGCCTCCGTGGTGAGTCCCGTCCCCAATGCCACGGCTTGCCCGCCGCGGACGTAGAGCAAGCCGTAGGCGCGCCGGAAATCGTCGAGGTCGCGCGTCAGCTCGACGTCGCGCTGGCAGTAGTCCGCGAGCAGCAGAGGGTCGTAGCGCGTAGGTGGAACGGCCTTGCCGGTGCCGAGGGTCGCGCGCGCCACTTCCTCGAGGCCGTGGCGGCGGCCGGTTGCCTGCATGAGCAGGGCATGGAGATCTACGGCCCGCGACCGGAGCTCGCCGCGGAGCCGCCGCTCCTCTACGGGCGTCGCGCCTGGCAGCCCGCGCGCCCGGTTGCCCGCGACGTAGCCGGAAAGGACCCGATTGTCGTAGGCCAGAAGGTTGAAGCCGACGATCTGCGCGTGCTCGATCAGATAGTGCAGCAGCCCGCGGCCGTGGCGCCCATCCCAGTGCACGAAGCCGTCGACGTCCGACCACGTCACCGCCACTTCATAGCCCACCCGCTCCACGACGTCGAGCCCGAAGCCAAAGCCCCGCCCGAGCTCGAGGTCGAAGACGACGCGGCCGGCCATCTAATCGAACCCACGATGAGCCGACGTTCGCCCATCCACGGCCTGGAGGTTCCAGGCCACGATCTGGCGCTGCACGTCGGCGAATGGCAGCGCGAGCAGCCGCTGCCGGAAGTCGCGCAGCAGGACCGCCGCCGCGCGTGCCGTCTGCTGCGCGACCGCGGGCGGCACGTTGGTCCGTCCGACCTCGCGCTTGCCGTAGAGCTCCAGCGCGAAGCCTTCGGCGCCGTCGAGCAGCAGCTCACGCCATTCGACCGGAACGTTGGTGTCGATCGCCGTCGCGGCGCCGCCGATCGTCGCGCTGAGGTCGAAGCCGTAGCCGCCGCGCACGACTACCTCGACCGTGTTACCGGCCGGCAGGCTCGACGGCAGCAAGACGTAGTGGCCGCCCTGCGCCTCGTAGTAGCTCCAGCCGGCCACGCTTTCGATGGCATTCGCCGCGGTCACGTCGCGCACCAGCACGATGCTGCCGAAGAGCGCGGCCGTGAGCTCGGTGTCCAGCCGCACCGCGTGGTTGGCTGGGACCGTGACCAGCACCGTCGCCACCAGCGGCCGTGCCTCGCTCAACGCGGCGACCGCCTGGTCCAAGGCGATACCCAGCTCCGCATCGCTATAACGCTGGGGCGCGCCATCGTCCTGCATCTGTGTCCGCAGCGCCGCGAGCGCAACCGTACGTGTGCTCCAGGTCATGAAGGGTTCCGCTCATTTGACTTGGGGCAGTAGACTACGAATCCCACGCGATCCCTCGTTTCACGAAAGGAGGATGCCATGTCCGCCGAAGAGAACAAGGCCGTCGTTCGGCGCTATTTCGAAGCGTTCCATAATGCACGCCAGCTCGAGATCGGTCCTGAGATCTTCGTAGATCCCGAAAGTGGGCCGCCGATAGCCCAGGTGCTGCGGACCGCCTTCCCGGACTATCAGATCACGATCAAGGCGCAGCTCGGCGAGGGCGATATGGTTGCCACGGTCTGGGAGGGACGCGGCACGCATCAAGGCACATGGCAAAGTCCCATCGGTCCGATCCCGGCGACCGGCAAGGTGGTGACGTGGACGGGCACGACAACCCTGCGCCTCGTCGACGGCAAAATCGCCGACGTCATCGGGACAAACTGGGACCACCTGGGCATTCTGCAACAAATGGGTGCGCTCCCTGCGACGGCGCCGCGATCGGGTGCCTGACGCTGCTTGCCATCCGACGATGCACGGGCCGTAGTGTCGGTCTACGGCCCGCTGCTGTCCCCCTACCAACTATGGGACGTTGCGCTTGAGCGCCGCGCGCCAGTCGATCACGCCGACTGTGAAGAAGAACCTGGCCTTCAGATCGAGCTGATCGTTGGTGAACATACGCTGCCCGCCCGGATCCGAGAAGACCTCGGGCACGCGGCCGAAGCGGAAGCCGACGCCGATCGCCGGGTTCTTCGTCGGGTCCGCCACCGCGGCCCAGTCGTTCGCGTCGGTGAAGTCCGGACAGGTCACCACCTGCGCTGAGCCCTTGCGCACGTTGCGCTGGAGGTTCGCGTCCATCACCTCCGAGCCGACGATCTGCGCCGCCGTCGCTTCGAGCTCGACCGGCACGACCAGCCGCTCCGGGCGCGCGCCGAGCCGCCGGGTGCTGTTGAGCTCGGGCTGGCGGTACATCCCCTGGATCGCGGCCTCCCACGCCGCGGAGGAGAGCGCCGTGACGCCGACGTTGCTGTGGTTGGCCGAGAAGAGGTTGAAGGTATCCTGGAGCACCGGACCGGCCCCGGCGTTCGCGGTAAAGATGCCGGCGACGGCGGCCGAGAGCGTGCGGTAGGCGCTGGCGGCCAGCTTCTGCGGGATCTGCGTGATCTTGCCGGTGTCGTCCTTGTCGATCGCCTCGAGCGTGATGCCGATGAAGCCGCCCTTCTTGGTCCACTGCGACGTCTCGCCCGTATCGGCAATCGTCAGCTCGGTGTAGCTCGCGCCCTCCACGACCGTCGGCAGATCGCCGAAGCCGCCGAGCGTGATCCACGTCGGATCCTGCAGCGTCCCGAACTCCACGATCTGCGCGATCTGCTCCCACCAGAGGTAGGCGTCCTGGAAATATTGCTGGCAATACTTGTTGAGCGCATTCTTGGTCAGATCGTTGAGCGTGGTCGAGGTCGCGTTGGCGAACTCGGCGCGCTCGCCGTCGAAGATGCCGCGCAGCTCGTGGTCGCCCGTGACCAGCAGGTAGAGCTGCTTGTATGAGCGCAGCCGGCTGAAGGCGGCGCCGGCCGGCAGCCGCACGCCGAACATCGCGTCCACCGCCGTTTGAAGCTGATCCAGCGGCGTGTTGCCCATGCTGATGCGGCTCGTCGTACCGGCGAGCGCCGCGCCGTCGCGCCGGCCGCCATCCGAGGATTGTCCCAGGTTCTGCACGACCGCGGGAGTCACGGCGGCCGCCATCGCGGCCTGCAGCTGCGCGATCTGCTGCTGCAGCGCGACGAGCGCCGCGGCCGTCGTATCAAGCGCCGGGGCAGTGGCCGCATGCCCGTCAGCGCCACTCGAGGCGCGGGCCTCTGCCCCTCCGTCTCCGATCCCCTGTCCCCCGTCCGCCGTCCCCTGTAACTCGTCCCCTGTAACCCGTCCCCTATCCACCGTCGCCGCTAGGGCCACCTGAACTGCTTCGCGCATCTGCTCATCCTCCACTACGCGGCTCAGAGCCGCCTCGAAGCGCCCGCCGCGCGCGGGCTTCGTCGCGATGACGTCGAGCGACTCGACGCCCGTGATCTCCAGCACCCTGCGCCCCTCGGCCGCCAGGTAGAGCGCGGCCGACAGCCCGACATCGGGCGCCGGCTCGCCGCTCTGGTAGGCGTAGAGATAGGCGTCGGCGACGGCGCGCGCCATTCCCGCGGCCGGCCCCGCCAGGCGCAGCCGCCCACGGATCGCCGCCGCGGCCGGATCGAACGTGCCATCCGCAAAGACGCCCGCCAGCGCCTCCGGCCGGCGCTCGCCGTTGGGACCGCGGTCCTGCGGTCCCGCGTGGCCGAGGTAGACGTTCAGACGGTTGAAGAGCGGCGTGGCCGCCTCGATCACCTCCGGCGAGAACTCCCAGCCGTTGCCCACGCCCGCGTCGATCGCTACCACCTGGTAGACACCGCCGCCCGCCGGCCCGTCCCGCATGGCGCCGAGCTGGAGCGCGACCGGCACCGCCACGCTCGTGCACATCCCTGCCGGGCACGGCGCCGGCGCCGTGCCGGCCGCGCTGGGAGCCGCGGCGCCTGCCGCCGCGAGGAAGATCGGCGCCGCGCTCATCGCTCGCCACCTCCGGCCGGAATCTCGTCCAGCGCCGCCTGGATCGTATACTCGAAGATCGTCGCCGCCGGCACCTGCAGCTTGCGGCCGTCGGCCACGACCACGACGTAGCGGTCGGCATAGGCCCGCATGCCCAGCACCTCGTTCGCACACACGCCCGCGACCGCGCAGAGCGCGCCGATGACTCCGTCCCCGACGGCCGGCGCCTCATCGCCGGCCGCCATCGCGTCTCGTCGCCTTCTCACCATATCCAGTGCCTTTCTCGTGGCGTCCCAATCGGGAATGCGCACAGACTAGCACATATGTTCTTCTACGGCGAGGGCTGAAATAGGCTACGAGTCGGGGTAGTTTCGGGTGATGCGTGACGCGGGAGTGCCTGCCGGCCATTGATCAGCTCGGCCAGCTCCGCATGCCGGAAGTCCTCCAGGCGCGTCCACAGCCCGGCATAGGGCGCGTACGGAGCCTGCGCCTGCATAGCCGGCCACCGTTCGATCGCCTCGACGGCGGAGAGTGCCCCGGTCCAAGCGAACGGCTCGTGCTCCCAGGCTGGACCTACGACCATCACTTCGACGTCAGGAGTGTCGCTGTTTGGCTCCTGGACGCGTACGGTACACTATCGGTTGGGATCGATAGACACCGCGAGGTGAGCGTGATGGCGACAATCGCAACAACTCCTGAGCGCGACCAAGAACCCCCGCCGCTC
>JBBSGA010000092.1:0-18712 GCA_038254585.1 Chloroflexales bacterium
CGACGCAGGCAGCCGAGGAGACGACGCACCTCCTCGACACTGAGGACGGCGGGCAAGGGGCGCAATTGGGGGCGTCGGAGGAGGTCAAAGATCGGCAAGGGACGTTGTAAGGTGCGGTCGTAGAGGAACTTGAGGGCACACATGGTCAGGGAGATGGTGCTCGGGGAGACACGTTTCTCGTTCATGAGGTAGGCGAAGTAGCGGCGTACCTCCTCGTCAGAGACCTGCTCAGGGGATTTGTGATCGTAGATGGCGAACTGTTGGACGACCTGGATGTAGACGTCCTGCGTCCTGGGAGCGAAGCCGCGTAGGTGCATGTCTTCGCGCATGCGCTGGCGTAGGGGAGTCATGACACGACCTCCTGTCAGGGGAGAACAATCCCCAACAGGAAGGAACGTCACGTCACATTACGTTCCGAGGAGTGCGACGAGTATGGTGTGTGAGGATGGCAAGTGGCCAGCGGGCGTAGCTGCGCGAAGCGCTTCGTTCAAGCGGACGACGCCGAAGCCAGCATAGGATCAATCCACTACGGCGATCATCCAGCGCTCGTTGTGTCCGCTCCTTCCGTCATCCGCTCCACCACGGTCGTTCAGCCTCAGTACGGTTCTTTTATTAGGTCAAACCAGCTGGCAGGCGTGTGCCGTCGGCTGACGGAAGTAACCGGCACAGGGTGGATGACGACGCTCGGGGCCCCAGCTTGCGCCAGCGAGCACAGGATTCAGGTCCAGTTTGCGTCGTACCTGCTCAACCAATGACGCAGGGCGCCTGGCGACCGTTCGTTTCCATCCGTCGTTGCGTTCTCTGCGCGCCGGTGCTATCGTGCGCAGCAACCAGAGGAGGGCAGGATCATGGACCGCCATACCACCGGACCCGTCGCCCCGCCACCCGAAACCCTGCACGCGTTCCTTCGCAGCACACGATGCAGCCCCTGCCATGGCGTCGGCGACGGATGGGTGATTCGATAGCGCGAGGTTGGCAGCGGCTGCCAACCGGCTGATCCGCGTCCTCACGCCGATCGGTTCGGCGGCGGTCATGGCGCGGCAGCATACGACAGTGTATCGGACCGTTCAGGGTCGCGGTGTGACCCACCGCTGAGCACGCAGCCACGACGCACCGCGCCCCCATCGCCCATCCATGATAAGGCAGGTGGCCGTATGGTCAATCCAGATGTCTTCAACGCGGTGCCCCTCTTTGCCTTGCTCGACGCGGACGAACGCCAGGTGCTGGCGCACAACGTCAGCGCGCGGACCTTTGCCACCGGCGACACCATTTTTCGCGCCGGCGAGCCCGGCGGCGACGCGTACCTTGTGCAATACGGACGGGTGCACGTGAGTATCACCGACCTGGCGCAGGACCTCGTCGTGGTGGACGTGGTCGAGCCGGGCGGGCTCTTGGGCCTGTCGTCCTTATTAGCCGGCGCCGACCATCTCACCACCGCGGTGGCCGTGGCCGACAGTTGCGCCCTGCGGATTGATCGCCGGACCCTGCAGACCTTGCTGCAAGCCAAGCCGTTGGCCGGCCTCGACATGATGACCATGATCGAGCAGCAGCTCCGAGCCACCCACGAACTGATGCGCACGCGCGTCTCCCGGAACCCGAACACGGAATTTGAGGAAGTCGAGACGCTCGGCGGCCGGCTGGCCGATGGGGTGGCCAAGTTTGGTGGGTCGTGGAGGTTTGTCAGTACCTTTGGGCTGGTGCTGCTGGTCTACGTGTCGGTCAACCTTGGGCTGGGCAAACCCTGGGATCCCTACCCGTTCATCTTGCTCAATCTGTTCCTGTCGATGCTGGCGGCGATCCAGGCGCCGGTGATCATGATGAGTCAGAACCGGCAAGATGCCAAAGACCGGCTGCGCAGCGAACTGGATTATCGTGTCAATCTCAAGGCAGAGCTCGAGATCGGGGACGTGCTGCTGCGCATGGGGCGAGTTGAGCAGCGACTCGCGGATCTCAGCCGAGAGTAGCCGTGCGGGACGCGCACGTTTGCGCCGACCCGTCGCGCTACGACGGGTGCCGGCGCTCTGGGGCACTGCACGGCGATCATGTCCGTAGAAACCAGGCCTGTTCTGGCCACGCGCGTCATCCGCGACGCAATCCGTCGTGTAGCGTTCACAGAAACGACGGTGCGGGAGCGTTGGTCCCGCGCGCTGCGCACGTTCGTCAACGGATCAGACACGTAGCCAGAACAGCAGGGAATGGCACACCGGGAAGGGATCGTCTTCCGGCATGCGGAGCACATCTTCGCGGAGGAAAGCCCCTGAGAGGCCGCATTCCTGCCGTGGTACCGGCCGGAAGCCGCGAGTCGCTCATAGCTGCCAGGCTGACCGATCATGCCTGCCGAGCGGTTATTAGGGAAACTGGGCACATGGACGGGAGATAACGCGTGTATGGTGCGGAAAGTCCATCCAACCTCATTCGTCAACCTATATTGCGTGAGAATTCACAATTAACCCGATCGGGTTAAGAAGCGGTTAAGGCCAGGGTAGACTACCGCGGGCGCATAGATTTTTCGCACTATACCGAGTGCCAGGATGGACGGAATTGGTAGCCTGAACGGAATTCACTGCCAACGTCCGAATGGTGTTGATGCTTTGCTGTTCGATGCGCGCTTGAGAAGATATAGATGGACTCCCCATTACCCTGCTCCGCTCGACCGAACCTAAGGAGCTCCATCACGCGCCCAGAAGCCGCCAGGAGCAAACAGTTCGTCAACGCACGCGGAGAGAATCCCCGTTTCGTTGACGAGGTCGAGGACGGTATACCGGCTCCGAATGGTCCGTGCGAGCGTATAACTCTCCTTCAGTTGGGACATACTTACCCCGATCTCTGTAGGGTGCGTGGGACAACCCGCCGCCTGCAGCATTTCGCGCAGGCGGTCCGCCGGCAGCATTTGCCCTTCCACGCGCCCACGAATCGTCGGCCAACGCTCCCGGAGCACGGTCAACCGTTGGCGGAGCTGGTCGGCGTCGATGTACTTGGACAGGCTCTCCTCGACCGCATTCTCGGCCAACTGCGGGATATCGTGTCCCTGCCAAACCATGCGCTCGACCTCTGCCCGCGAAGGCCAGGTGTGGCACAGCGCATCAATGTCGAGGGTGCTCAGGTCCCACGCGAGGACCCGCTCGTAGAGTGCCGCTGCGGCGAGGGTGCCGACGCCGACCTTGAACCCATGCGGGACCGGGGCTTCGCCGTGCCCCAGGGCCTGCATCTCCCACAAGTGGCTGAATCGATGCTCACTGCCCGAGGCCGGTCGGGAAGACGCACTGATCTGCATCGCCACGCCGGCCATGATGAGCCCCTCGAAGAGGTGCTCAATCGCCTCCGGATCGCTGGCATGCAGGCGCTGGGGCTTACCGGTCCAGTCCCGAAGCGAGTCCTGCACCAGCGGCCAAGCACGCGGGTCAATCGGTTCGACGTCGAGCGCATCCGCCAGGATCCAATCGGCGCCGGCCGTGACCTTGCCCAGCAGATCCCCGTAGCCGGTCGAGTTCATCTGCGCTGGCGCGTGCACCAGCACATTCAGGTCGGCGAGCACCGCACGCGGCGCCGGACACGCCATGGTCTGCTTGAACCCATCCTTGGTGATCGCCGCGCCGAAGGCAGTGTAGCCATCCATCGACGCGGCCGTGCCGACGACCATGTAGGGCCGCCCAACGCGGTGCGCCGCGAGCTTGGTGATGTCGTTGAGGGTGCCCGAGCCAACCACGACCGGAAGAGCGTCGATTTTTCGCAGCTTGCCTTCCAACTCCAGAACGTTCTGAAAGTCGGCGTACAAGGTTGGCTGTCCGGGGAAGACGATCGGCTCCGCGACCGTGCGCCCGGCCTCGGTCAACTGCCGGTGTACTGCTTCGCCCGCGACCTTGAAGGTGTTTTCATCCGCGACGACGACCGCTGGCTGCTCTTCGAAGCACTGCACGAATGTCGTGTCGACCGAGTCGAGCGCTCCGGTCCCGATCACCACACAGCGCGTATCGCTGGCCGCGCGCAACACTCCGTTAATTCGCTCGTAATCCATAATCCTCCATTTCGTCAGTGGCAGGCGATGCCGGCCTCGCCAATTTCCGAAAGGATGCACACATCGAACAGCATTGTCAACTTCGCGACAGTTCGACAAGCTAGCCACCGGAGTGTCATACTTTCGGCATGAAACCAGACGTCGCTGCTTGATCCTACAAAGGGTATCGTTTCCCCCAGGAATTCATCTCGCACGCGGCTTGGCTCTCCTTTCGCTTCAGTCTCAGCTACCGGGATGTCGAGGAGCTATTGGCGGAACGGGGCAGCATCGTGACCTACGAAACGATCCGCCAGTGGTGTCGCAGATTCGGCCGGACCTATGCGAATCAGTTACATCGTCGCCGTGCACGTCCTGGTGATAAATGGCATCTTGAGCAAGACTTTCTCAAGCTCGGCGGCCAACTGCACTCCCTGTGGCGGGCTGTTGATCAACATGGCAACGTGCTGGACATCCTCGTGCAGAGCCAGCGGAATAAGGCGGCGGCACGGAAATTCTTGGCCCAGGGAGCGCCCCAGTTCCTGAAGGGATGCCAGTAGGCGCCGCGCGTGATCATCACCGACAAGCGCGGGAGCTACGCGGCAGCCCAGAAAGAGGTCATGCCGGGTGTCGAGCATCGCAGCCACAGACACCTCAACAATCGAGCGGAAAACGTGCATCAGCCCACGCGCCAACGGGAACGGATCATGCGCCGCTTCACGTCTCCAGGCCATACCCTACGCTTCCTATCCACCTTTGGGCCGATCCGTGAGCACTTCTGTCCGCGCCGGCCTCGGCTCACGGCGGAAGAGTATCGTCGGGAGCGTGCGCGCCAATTCCAGGTTTGGAAGGAGGGCGGGAGCTTTCAGAGCGCGGCGTAAGAACTCGGCTGAAGCTCGACTGATCATCTCCGCGACGGCTGAACGACCATAGAATCGCGCATCCATCTGGGCGTGCCGACCACCTTGACAATGCCCGAGCGGGAGGTGATCGATAGAACGTGTCGAAGGAAGGCGGGAGATGCATGCCTTCGCTTGCTGTTGGTCCAGATCTGATACTATGTCCGCACCTTCAAGATACCGATGAGGAGATACGCGAATGGCTAGGATTGCCGTGCTCGGCGCTGGTGTGATGGGCACTGCGTTGACGTATCCCCTCGCTGACAACGGACACGACGTGCGTTTGATCGGCACGCACCTGGATCAAGCAATCATCGCTGCTTGCCGCGCGAGCGGAGTACATCCGCGTCTCAGCTCTGCTCTGCCGCCGAACATCCGTTGCTTCACGGTCGATGAGCTGGCCGAGGCATTGGTGGGCGTCGACGTGGTCGCGCTCGGGGTGAATTCGCGCGGCGTGCGCTGGGCAGGGCACGTCCTGGCCCCCCACCTGCGTCCCGGCCAACCGGTGATCATCGTCACCAAGGGTCTCGTGGCTGACGATGCCGGCGATCTTCGTATCTTTCCCGATCTGCTGGCCGACGAACTGCCGGCCGGCCTGCGCGGGACTGTGCCGATCGCCGCGATTGGCGGCCCTTCCATCGCCGCTGAGCTCGCGGCGCGCCGACCGACCTGTGTCGTCTTCACCTGCCGTGACACGGCCATGCTCGAGTACCTGGCGTGCTTATTCGCCACCGACTATTATCATATTTGGACATCAACCGATATGGTCGGCGTGGAGGTCTGCGTCGCGCTCAAGAACGTGTATGCCCTCGGTATCGGGCTGGTGCCCGGCTTGCTCGAGACGGTAGGGGACACGTCCCAGGGAGCGCCTGCCGGCGCCACGATGCACAATTTCGCGGCTGCCCTGTTTGCCCAGGGGCTGGTGGAAACAGCGCAATTGGTGCGGCTCCTTGGTGGCGGCATTGAGACGGTCTTCAGCCTGCCGGGCGCGGGCGACCTCTACGTGACCTGTCAGGGCGGACGAAACGCGCGTATGGGGCGCCTGCTCGGCCGGGGGCTCACGCCGGAGGCAGCCACGCAAGCATTAGCCGGCGAAACGGTCGAGGGCGTCGACGCGGTGACCGCCATCGCACCCGCGGTCGAGAAGCTCATTGAGCGCGGCGTGCTGGAACCGGACGCGCTCCCGCTGCTGCGACAGATCTACGGCGTGGCGGTGGAGGGCCGGTCATTCGAGTCGAGCTTCGATCACTTTTTCCGGCCGCTGGCGTGCGTGACGCCAGCGTCGGCGCCCGCTCCCATGGGGAGCGCGATCAAGTAGGCGGAGGTTGTGATGGCCGCGAACGCCTCCGATCAATATCCGTCCTTCGACCTCCGCGGTAAGCGAGCGCTGGTGACCGGGGCCACGAAGGGTATTGGCCGGCACGCGGCGCTCTCGCTGGCCCATGCGGGCGCTGATCTCTTCCTCGCGGGGCGCGATGCGGACGAACTGGCTGAGCTGGCAGCGGAGGTGCGAGCGATGGGCCAGCGCGCTGAAACGGCCCAGGCCGAACTGGCCGAGGTCGTCGCGGTGCGGCGGCTTGGCGCGGCGGCGCTTGAGACCATGGGCGGCATCGACGTGCTGGTCAATAATGCTGGTATCGCCAGGGTCGAGCCGTTCCTCGAAACAACGGTGGAGGCCTGGGACGAGACGCTCGCTGTCAACCTCCGCGCGCCGTTCTTCCTGGCGCAGGTCGTCGCACGTGCGATGATCACGGCAGGTCGGGGTGGCAAGATCATCAATATGGCGTCGCAGGCCGGGCTCGTGGCCCTCGAGGGTCACGGCGCCTATGGTGCGTCCAAGGCCGGTCTGCTGCTCGCCACAAAGGTGATGGCGCTCGAACTGGGCCCCTACAACATTCAGGTCAACGCGATCTGCCCGACGGTGATCCTGACGCCGATGGGCCAGCAAGTCTGGGGCGATCCGGTCAAACGCGACCCCATGTTAGCCAAAATTCCACTCGGGAAGTTTGGTGTGCCACGCGATGTGTCCGGCGCCGTCGTGTTCCTGGCCTCCGATGCTTCGAACATGATCACCGGGACCGAGATTGTGATCGATGGCGGCTACACTGCCATATAGTATTCGCGGGCTCGCCGATCCGAGCCGCGCAGAACGACGCATGGGGTGGTCTTAATGGCGACTCAACCAGACCTGGTGATTGGCGTGGATTGCAGCACCACGGCCAGTAAGGCGGTCGTGTGGGGTCGGCATGGCGGTGTGGTTGCGGAAGGACGGGCTACGTTTCCCCTCCTCAACCCGCGCCCGAGCTGGTACGAGCAGCATGCTGAGGACTGGTGGACCGCGACCGCCGCTGCCCTGCGCGCCGCCGTCTCCCAGATCGACCCGCGCCGGCTGGGCGGCCTCTGCATGACGCACCAGCGCGAAACATTCGTGCCGGTCGATGAGCGTGGGCGCCCGCTGCGTGCCGCTATCCTCTGGATCGACGAGCGTTCGCGGGCACAGGTCGCGGCAATGGACGCGCGTTTCGGGAATCAACGTGTCCATCAGTTGACCGGAAAGCCGGTCGCGCTGACCCCGTCGCTGTATAAGATTCTCTGGCTCCAGGAGCACGAACCTGACGTGTTGCGGCGCGCCTACAAGCTGCTTGATGTCCACGCTTACCTCGCCCATCGGCTCACCGGCGCCTGGCGAACGAGCTGGGCCTGTGCCGATCCGATGGGCCTCGTGGATATGCGCACATTCACCTGGTGTACGGACCTGATGGCGGCGCTGGGGCTCGACCCGACGCGGTATGTCGACCTGGCGCCTCCCGGCGCCTTTCTAGGCGAAGTCACGGACGAGGCGGCACGAGTGACCGGCCTGCCGGCGGGACTGCCCGTCGCGGCCGGCGCGGGCGATGGGCAAAGCGCGGGCCTCGGCGCCAACATCACGCGCGGCGGTCAGGCCTATCTCAATCTGGGAACCGCGGTTGCCTCAGGCACGCACGCCGAACACTACATCGCCGATCCGGCCTTCCGCACGATGGCCTCACCGATCGCGGGCGCCTACACGCTGGAGACACTGCTGCGCGGGGGGACGTTTACGGTAAGCTGGTTCGTCGAGCGTTTTGCCGCCGACCTGCGGACGGTTGATCCTGGCCGTTCGGTGGAGGAGCAGCTTGAAGCAATGGCCGACCAGGTGCCTCCCGGCACGCTGGGGTTGATGCTGGTGCCGTACTGGAGCAGCGTGACGAACCCCTACTGGGACACTGGCGCCACCGGCATTACTGTGGGCTGGACCGGGGCGCACGGCCGCGAGCATTTCTACCGCGCGATCCTCGAAGGGATCGCGTTCGAGCAGCGGCTGGCTACAGAAGGGGTCGAGGCGGCCACGCTCCAGCCAATCGATGAATACGTCGTGATGGGTGGCGGTTCCAGGAGCGCGCTGTGGTGCCAGATGCTCGCCGATGTTACGGGCAAGCGGGTGACACGAGCCGCGAGCGCCGAGGCCACCTGCCTGGGCGCCGGCATCCTCGCGGCGGTGGTGGCGGGCTGGTACCCGGATGCCCGCGCGGCCGCAGCGACGATGACCGGCGCCGGTGCGAGCTTCGAGCCCCAGGAGCCCGCCCGGCGCGTGTACGAGCAGCTCTACAACGATGTGTATCGCGGGCTGTACCCGGCGGTACGCGGCGCGCTAGCCCGGCTGACCGAACTGACGCATGGCGACGGCATCGCGTAGAAGCTTCCTGTACTCGGAAAGGAGCCGCTCAGATCGTCCAGGTCCTCAATACCCCGCGCCAGGCTGTTACAAACCACAGCCTGGCGCGGTGGCATCGGCCCCTAGCACGTCGCCCCGCACGCGTCCACACGCCTCATAGTCTGAAATAGCCGCTACCTTCGGCGCCGAAGCAGACGATGGATCGAATTCGTAGCCGATCCACTCATGGACCAGCCGCGACGCGAGCTCGACGCCGATGACGCGAGCGCCCAACGTTAGCACCTGGCAGTTGTTCGAGCGGATGGATCGCTCCACGGAATACGAGTCGTGGGCGACCGTGGCCCGAACGCCAGGCACTTTGTTGGCCGAGATGGCCATACCAATGCCCGTACCACAGACTAGGACCGCGCGATCGACCTCGCCACGCGCGACGGCCTCGGCTACCGCCAGGCCGATGTGCGGGTAATCGATCGCATCGCCCGCGTCCCCGAAGTCGCGGATCGTCACACGCGGATCGTTCCGCAGCCGGTCCCGTAGCGCGTTCTTCAGCGTCGTGCCGGCGGCGTCGGCGCCCAGCGCCAAGATATAATGCGGCATGTTTCGCCCTCCCCAATCGGCAATGGTATACCCTCAAACGGGTATACCTCCACCGCAATCATCGGCTTGATTATACCGTCCGCTCGCCTCAATGGTGCGCTTCCTGGTCTTGTGACGCTACGAAGCTGGACATCCGATGCATCGGCGAACGAAGGTGGGGATAGGTCTCGGTGTAAAACTGATAGAACGCGTCGTAACGTTGATGGCGCTCCGGGTCGGGCGCGAAGGATGTGGACGGTCGCACCATCTGACCGGAGGCCATGGGTAGTGAGGAGAAGGCGCCGGCGCCGTACGCCGCCAGGATTGCAGAGCTGAGCAGGGTGGCTTCCGGCTCGTCGGTCAGCACGATTGGCACACCGGTGACATCCGCATAGATGTGCATAAAGAGTGGACTACGCGTGGCGCCACCGGAGGCAACGATGCGCTTCACGGTGTAGCGATTGGCCTTGAACGTGTCGAGAATCGCGCGTGTGCCGTAGGCGATACCCTCCATCATCGCGCGGTAGACGTGCCCACGACCGGTCTGCAACGAGAGCCCCCAGATCGCGCCGCGCGCCAGCGCGTCCGTGTGCGGCGTGCGGTTGCCCTGAAAGTAGTCGAGGGCAATCAGCCCGTCAGCACCCACCGGCACATGCTCCGCCTCCGCCTCCAGCAGGGTGTAGGCGCTGGCGCCGGTGGCGACGCTTTCAGCCAGCAGGTCTTTGGCGAAGTGGTCGCGGAACCATGCCAGCGCCGACCCGGTGGAAGTCTGGCCGCCTTCCACCAGATACAGGCCCGGCAGCACGGCATCAGGATAGGCGCCGAAGATGCCGGCGCGGTGGAAGCGGTCGGCTGAAAGACCGGCAAGCACATTCGATGCGCCCGTGATCAGCCCGAGATCGCCGGGTTGGACCGCTCCTAACCCGAGCAGAGAAATGAACGCGTCGCCGCCATTGATTGCCACGGGGATACCGGCGGGCAAGCCCAGAGCATTGGCGACCACTGGTCGCAGCCCACCCAGGACCTCGCCCAGCGGCAGCACCTCGGCGGACAGCTTGGCGTGCAGGTCACCCAGGCCGATCGCCCCGTAGAACGACAGCGGCCATCCACCGGCCGAGCGATCATAAAACCAGCGCTGCGTCACGGTGTTAATGTTCAATGCCAGCGTACCCGTCAACTGGTAGCCAAGCCAGTCAGCATACTCCACGACCATGTGCGCGGCCCTGTAGCGCTCAGGCTGGCGCTGTTTGAGCCAGAGCATCTTCGGCGGCATCCACTCCGCGCTACAACCGGCCAGGCTATAGCGGAGCGCCGGATCGCCGGTAGCAAAGATCTGCTGAGCCTGTTCCGCCGCGCGCACATCCATCCACAGCAACGCTGGGCCAAGATGCCGCCCCCGCGCGTCGAGCAGCACGAGTGTACAGGTGGTCGCGTCGGCGCTGAGCCCAATCACCTCCTCGGGCGGCACACGCGCCTGAGCCAGGCAGGCCCGTGTCGCCTCGACCAACCCGTGCCACCAGTCGTCGGGGTCCTGCTCGGCCCAGCCGGGGCGCGGGAAGGTGGTAGCATAGGCATACGCGCCGAACGCAAGCCGGTTCCCCTGCAGATCGTACAGGCCGGCTTTGATCGCGTTGGTGCCGCCGTCGATGCCAAGGACAAAGGGTGGTTGACGAGTCATGCGGGCATGTGCGGCGCGCAAGCCTTGCGAGGAGATCATCCGCTACGGGCCGTGCGCCACATCCTCCTTTCAGATCAACACCGAGGGATGCACACCGGCTGGGCTGTCGCACAGGGCCCGCCGGTAGGCCAGAATACGTTCGGTCGCGGAGACTGTCAAAAGGCGGGGGAGCTAGGTGGCCAGCGCATGGGTGTGTGCCTCGCTCATCCCTGGATACCAACCACAAAACGTATCCCGTAGTTCCCCATTGAGCTCATGTGTCCTGGCCTGGAGTAACAGATGTGCCCCGCGGGGCGCCCACTGCATCTGCTGCTTGTTCACCATCCAGCGACTGATCATCTGATCAACCGTCGACTCCGCAAACGCCGTGGAGATCCGCTCGCCGTTGCGGTAGTCGGTGAGCCGGGGAGCATTGTTGCTCCCCAGGCCGGGTAGCAGGCGGTGGTACCACCGTCCTGCTACCTGCGGAATGACGTAGGGCGCTGGCGAGGTAGTGCAGATGCCATCCTTTTCCATCGCCCCTTTCCCAAACGACACGGGCGAGTTTCCCGCATGTCGCTTGCCAGAGAAATGTTCCCTCGCTTTGGGACACAGAGAGGGCTTATACACTTCGTGGCCTCTCACCCCTGTGCTGGCTACTTGCTTCATCCACTGATAGCTGACTAATACTTCTGGGTTATTTGTGAAGAAATGCACATAGGTGGCTGGCAGAACGAGCTGGATGTGGCAAGTAGCCAGCACAGGGGATGGGCCGCAGTTCGCAAGGCCCCCATACTTCACACGGCGACGCCCCTGGTGCTGATCCAGGGGCGTCGCTATTGTTGAAAAAAAGGTGTGCTGGTACGCATCATGCTGCCGCGACGAGCGGGCTCTCTGTTGAGCCCTCCGGGAGTGATCTCGTCGTCACGTTCGCCGGGCTAGATCAGCGGGACCGAGCGTCCCCAACATCCCCAAGGAGGGAGATCGTGCGTCGATCGTTTCTTGTTACCGCCGTCGCCACCGTGCTCTTTACCGCGATGTTCGCCAGCATCCCTACGCGGCTCTCCACCGAAACTGCACGCGCCGCATCAGGTTACTGTAAAAGTCATCCGACAAGTTCGCGCTGTCAGCCACCTGCTTCACCCACGAGCACGCCGACGCCAACGACAGTGGTTCCGCCGAGCGGTGTGCCGAACTTCAGTCATGTATACATCATCGTGATGGAAAATGAGGAAAGTACCTCCATCGTCGGGAACAGTAGTGCCCCGTACATCAATTCGCTGATTAAGCAGTACGGACTGGCCACCAACTACTATGCCGTCGCGCACCCCTCGGAGCCGAACTACTTGGCCCTCTGGTCAGGCTCCACCCAGGGGGTTACGGATGACGGTGTCTACAACCTGAGTGGCAAGAACCTTGTGGATGAGATGGAAGCGAAGGGCAAGACTTGGAAGGTTTTCGCGCAGAACGTGCCATTGAATTGCTACACCGGTGCAACAGCCGCAGGGGGTGAAGATGGCTCGGGCACCTATGCCCGCAAACATGAGCCGGCTATCAGCTTCACGGACACGAGCGGCAATGCCGCGCGCTGTGCGAACATCACGGACTTCACGCACTTCGACCCAGCAGCGGCTAACTTCGCGTTCATCGTGCCGAACTTGTGCAACGATATGCATGACTGCTCGATCGCAGCGGGCGATGCGTTCCTACAGGGCTTTGTGCCGAAGATCCTCAACAGCGCGGCGTGGCAGCAGGGGGGCGTGCTCTTCTTGACGTGGGATGAGGGCACGACCTCGACGAATGGCGGCGGAAAGGTGGCGACGGTCGTGATCTCCAACGCGGTGACCCCGGGCTTCACGTCGGGCACGCAGCACAATCACTACTCGCTGCTGCACACGATTGAAAATGCGTGGGGGCTGGGCTGCCTGAACAATAGCTGCACGGCCAACGACCTGCAGGAGTTCTTCCACTAAGGCGCCCCTGGGCCACCCGGGCAGCAATAATCCGACAAGAAGTACAGGCACAGCAATGCCCCATGGCTGCACTACCATGGGGCATTGCTGTGCTGCTGGCCTATGCGCCGGCAGACCTTCGACCTCATGAGTTTTGACGACCAAAATCGGTAAGAGATGGTAGTCTTCATGGGTTCAACAGAAAGGATACTTGATGGCTCCTCGCCGAACCCTCGAATTGACCGCCTCCCAACACCAAACCCTGGTCCACCATCGTGACCACGACCCCAAACCCTATGTCCGTGAGCGCTGTGCCGCCCTCATCAAGATCGCTGAGGGACAGTCGCCCCATGCCGTTGCCCGCTCGGGCTTGCTCAAGCCGCGTGACCCTGACACCGTCTATGGCTGGCTCGACTGGTATGAACGCTATGGTCTCCACAGCGTGGCCTGGTTTCCCCATGGTGGCGCGCACCGGAGGTCTCTTTGACCGCACTGCCGAAGTCCAGGACCGCTTGCTCCAACCTCCCGGTGAGGAGGCTCGTCTGGCCCTCGCTCCGACCCACCATCTGCCGCCACCCGAGAGCTCTGACCTTGACCCGACGGCGCCGGCAGCTCCCCTGACGGGAGCGTCGGCAGGAGCGAGGGCTACTCCTGCTCCATGCCGCGGGAGCCTGCGCGCCGTCCAGGCCACTTTCCCCTGGTTGCGTGACCTGAGCCTGAGTGGCGTCTGGCGCGTGCTCCAGCGCAGCGGTCTGCGACTGCGCAGCACGCGGGTGCAGCAGTACAGCCCCGACCTCGAGTATGCAGCTAAGCAGGCACGGCTGCTGGCATGCTTGCGCGCGGTCGCCCAGCATCCAGACGAGGTCGCGCTGGTCTTCCTGGATGCAATGCGCTACTACTGTTGGCCAGATGCGGCGGCGACGTGGGCACCTGTCGCGCCAGCTCCGTCGTCGGTGGCCGAGCGAGCGGGACCCAATAATCAGCAGTGGCGCGTGATTGGTGCCTTGAATGCGTTGACGGGGCGGGTGGATGACCGAGAGAACTACATCGTCGGTCGCCAGCAGGTGAGCGAGTTCTAGCGGCAGCTGAACCAGGTCTACGGCGGGGTGAAGCGTCTGTACGTGGTGCAGGACAACTGGTCGATCCATCGGCAGCCGGATGTGGTGACCGCCGTGGCGTCGCTGCCCCGGATCGAGCCGGTGTGGCTGCCGACCTATGCGCCGTGGCTGAACCCGATCGAGCAGCTGTGGCGCTGGTTGCGGCAAGACCCATTGTACGTCCATCGCTTGGCGGCGGACTGGTCGGTGTTGCGAGAGCGAGTGAATGGGTTCTTGGATCAGTTTGCGGGCGGGTCGCATGCCTTACTCCGCTATGTTGGTCTGCTTGGCGACGGCAACCTTGCTCAGGCGCTCAAGTAGTCATAATTACCGATTTTGATCGTCAAAACTCATTAGAGAACGTCAGGACGTGCCGGCAGCGTTCCATCGCACCAGGAGCGCACGCACCACTCACCTACGCATCTGCCCTATACGCGCAACGCCCCCCAACGACCCCGCGACGAACCTCTACCTAACGTCGCCCGCAGTGCAGAACTTCGGCACGACCGTCGTCGCGGCGCTGACACCCATCGGGGCGGCGTTCATGTCCATCGTCAACGCCGTGGGGAGCTTCATTTCGAGCCTCGGGCAGATCAAGCTGCCGTGGTTCCTGACGCCGGGCTCGCCGACGCCGATGGAGACCGGCCTGACCGGTGTCCTCGGCACGATCCAGGCGATCAACCGCGTGGGCATGCCGAACTTCTCAGCGGCCGGCGGTATCCCCGGCTCGGCATTCCCCGGGGGACCGGTGGCGCAAGGGATGCGGCGGTCAACAACGCCGTGACGATCAACCTGCATCAGCAGCCGGACGGTAGTTTCACCATGGACGCCGGCCAGAGCGGCATCGGCAACTTGCGGCTGGCATTGAACCAGGTAGCGGGGACGTAGGCCGCTGCCTGAATCTTTTTGTTGTCGGACCCCGCGCAGCGGCCATACACCGCATGGGGAAGCCCTGGATCGTGCGACCCCCGGAAACTGGTACGAAAAGCGGAACGGAGACCGGCACGGAAACCGTAAGGCGTGACAAAGAAAGTCACGTTTGGGACATAGGGTGTGGCCTGTTCGGGGCCGAATGTGACAAGCGCTGCGGTCGGGATAGCGCGTCTAATCGGCCTTAGTCGAGGTCTCCCCAGTCGCATTATGGCAAGCAAAACGCCCCAGGCTCAGCACCTGGGGCGTTGCTCTGCCGGCGGACGTCGGGTTAGCCCGTAGCCCAGCGCGGCTTCTGCGTCCACGCCTGCTCACGCACCGTTGCGGCCTCGGTGGTGAGAGTCACATGGTCGGCAGCGACGTTGGCGATCGCGCTGTACGGGACATACAGCACCGTGCGCTTGAGCAGCCCGCCACTGTGGACCTCCAAGCGTGAACACAGCTCCTCATCGCACCGTGGATTGCTGGCGGTGGGGTCCGTGCCCAGCCAGATTTCAGCAACCTTCCCCAGTTTCTGGCCATCCGCCGTGTGGACCTCCATCCCTTTTCGGATCTGTGCAATGACGTTCTCGCTCGCCATGGCGTGTGCCTCCTCTGCGTAGCGAAACAAACGAATGCGCCCCCAGTCTAACACCAGGGGCGCTGGTCTGCCGGCGACGTGGGGGCTATGGCCATCTTCTGTTGCCTCATGCTTTGATGTTTATTGTGCGCCATGCCCGCCAGCGCTCGAGATCCTGCTCGCGTGTCGTTCGCAGCTGCGCGGTAGCGCGTGGGGTTTTCGGTGGCCGGCCGGTCGGTAAGGGCGAGGGAAAGCGCTCACGATAGGCTTTGTAGGCCATCACCTCTTCCCGTGTAAAGATGAAATGCCCATCAATCTCTTGTCCTAAGTAGCCGTCAGCGTGCAGTCGGTACAATGTCGGCCGCGAGATGCCCAGCAGCCTGGCGGCAGCAGACGTCGGAAGAACGTCCGTCCCCGTTCCCGAATTGACGAGTGCATTGAGCCTGCCGAGTTCCCGCAGCATCTGCTCATATATTGCGCTATCGAGAATGACCGCAACACGGGTTCCGTTTTCATCGGTGACGTACTGAGGCTGCTTCGTCATCGGCCGATCGCCCCTGAGACATTACACCCCCTCACAAACAGGTGGCCCTCAGTATAGCCGAGGGCCACCACCGACTGCTGGCGACGTCGGGCTAGTCGGGGCTGTACACAGGGTCGGCTGGCGCGAGCTGGCTTTCGATCTCGTCAATCCAGCGCTGCCGAGCAAAGTCCGCGCCGCGCATGAGGTAGGCCGCGACGTCCGTCAGCACGAGCACCAGGTCGAAGCGGCCGTACGTGTTGCGCCCGTCGAGGCGCGCGACCTTCACCACACGCTCGCGCGCAGGGTCGATGCCGTCTGGGCCTTCCAGCATCACATAGGGCACCTCGCCACTGTCCCGCACGATATGCGGTGCTGCGTAGAGCTCGCCGCCACCATCGCCAACGTTCGGCGCGTGGTAGAGCGGCATCATGATCTCGTGCTGTGTGCCGTCCTCCCAGACATCAAAAAACTGGTTCGCCTCGTGTGACAATTCCTTCCCAGCTGTGTTTACAATAGGAGTGGTCATGGTGTTTCCTCGCTGTGACTACTGGCCCGCCTCGGCATTTCGACGGCCCGAGGCGGGCCGCTTTGTGTGTGCCGACGTTACGCGCGCCGGCGGCGCTCCGTCTCGACGATCGTGTACTGATGCGCGGCTGCCCACGCCTCCAGGCGCCTCCGGGCGCCTGCGTGGCCCTCTGGGCGGTCATAGACGCGGTTGCTCCAGACCCTGCGACCGTCGCACGTGAGACGATAGCTGATGCAATTGGGCGAGGTCCGCAGGACCGGGAGCGTCGCCGTCTTCATCACGCGGCCGGCTGGCTGTAGTGCTCGCCATTGCCTGAGCACACGTCGAAGTACACATAGCCGCGGCCGCCGACGTAGTACTGCCTGCCGACGATCTCAGCGCCGCACATGGGGCAGAGCGCCCGATGCTGCTGGGCGAGCTCAGCGGCCTTGCAGCGCAGCCGCCGCGCCGCGCGGTGCCAGCACGGCTTGTGCGCCTGGCCGGCCTTGCAGCTGCAGCCGTGCGCGTCGACCGTGTACCGTGTGCCCTGCGTGTTGGCGCTGCTGACGATGAGGATCTCGCCGTCGAACTGCCAGAAGCCCGCCTCGAGGTTGAGGGCGGCCCGGTTCAAGGCATTCATCCAGGCGAGGTGATCGGCCGCCTCGGCGCGGGCCTGCTGCAGCGCCTGGGCGACCGTCTGACGATTGATGGACTGTGCGATACTGCTGTTGACCATTGGGGGTGCCTCCCGGTGGCTATGGCCTGTCGGATCTGAACCATCCGGCGGGCCGCTTTGTTGACATGCCCTCGTGTATCACAGTTACATAAGTCATGCAATAGTATCTTGTTGTGCAATATGCATAATCTTTCCTAGTTGCATAACGTATGTCAGTCCTGTTATACTGGAGGTGTTCAAGGAGGTACTATGCCAGACGAGCAGTCGAGCTCGGGGCGCATTACCCTATCGATGCCAGCCTCACGCCGGGCAGAGTTTGACGCGGCGCTGCTGATGCTCAAACAGCGTCGGCCTTTCGATAGCATCAGCAAGATCGTTGCGGATGCTGTGATCGCAGCGGCACTCGCGTTGGAAACGGAAGACCAAGAGGAAATACATAGCCCGGCACTCGCAGCGGCGTAGCAACCAACACGCGAGCAACCGGGCTTGTCATGGAAGACGGGAGGATTATACTATGCCATTCCGCTATCGGCGTCGTATCAAGGTCGCGCCGGGGATCTACTGGAACATCGGTAAGCGCGGGGTCACATCGACCACGATCGGGCACACGACGTTCCGCAAGGGCTACGAGCCGCGTACCTCGATCCGGCTGTTTCGTGGGCTGTCGTGGATCTTCGGTGGCAGGCGCAAGCGCTAGCCCTTCGGCGGCCGCCCGCGCGGCTTCCTGGCCCACGGCTCGGCTTCGCGCCGGCGTTCGCGCAGATGCGCCATGCGGGTACGCGCCAGCGAGTTCTGCGCTTCGTGCTTGCACGTCTCGCTACAGTAGGGCGAGGGACGGCCGCGGCCGGTCTGCTGGGGCGTGTATTCCCGGCTGCACCATTCACAGATACGGGTGAGGCTGGCCATGCAGGCCTCCCGAATAAGTCGTAACAGAATTATAGGCGATTATTAGTGAGGGAGCGCGGATTGACCATCGAGCGCGTGGCACGCTAACCGGTGATTCGTCTCCGTTTCTCTCGGTACCCGCGTGTGGGCGGATGGGGAGTCACCCTCTGGCGCGGAAACACGCGGGTCTTTACGCTCGACTGGCATCCGTTCGTGCTCCACGGCAAGCGCATGAACCGGCTCCACTATCATCGACGGCCGGGCATTGGAAAACACCGGCCCTGGCAAGGAGGATGGTGATGGCACCACAGTACCCCCTCACCGTACGATTCGACGATGGGACCGTCGAGGTGCTCGCGACCCCGGCAGAGGTCGCCGGCACCCTGGAATGGTTCGACACCGACGACCCTACCGATACCCGCACGGACACACACGGAACCGTGCTAGATGCACAGGGGCGCGGGGTGCGCTTGAAGGTCGAACAGCTGGAGATCGTGACCTGTGAGGTCATCGACAGCGCCCAGCCGCAGGCGACACCGCGCCCACGCGTCGCAGCGTAGGAGGGCCGATGCGCGACTACCGCCGACGTTGCCGGCGCTCGCGCGGCTCACCAGTGCGGCTGACGAACGCGTGCCAGGGCTGGCTGCACCGGTAAATGGAAGGAAGGCATGCATGAGCGCGCCGCAGTGTGTCTGGTGCGGATCATATCGGACGATCGGCTTTCGCTTCGTGGTATCCCGGACCCCGTATGGTGCGGAAAAGACATCC
>JBBSGA010000093.1:0-18626 GCA_038254585.1 Chloroflexales bacterium
ATATCACCGACTCCTATAGCGTCGGGCGGGCCCTGGCCACGGATGGCAAGCAAGCACGCTTTGATTGGAGCTTCTTCTGCGCGACCGGCTGCCCGACCATCGACGCGGGCTCGGTTACAGTCCGGCTGCCAGGCTCAGACGGGAATGGAATCTCCGCGGCTGCGACCGGTGCGAACGCCCGGCAGACGGCGAGCGGCACGACGTCACGCTGGGAGCTTACAGGTCCCATCCAGAATACGCAGCTGCACCTCGGCATCACCTTTCCACAGTCGATCCTGGCGGCGAATGCGCTCTTCCGTTCCTCGGGTAGCGCCCCTTCCGCGGGACAGCCGCTCGGCCGCACGCCACCGCAGCAGGTGACCCCGGCGCCTACTGCGGCGCCGCTGCCCATCTCGACCTCTCCTTTCTTCTGCTTTATCGTAATCATCGGACTGTTCATCGCCTTCTCGGTTATGCGACGCTCGACGCGACGGCGGATCTACCGCGAGACCGGTCCCGGCCTGGGCGGCCCGGTTGCATCCGGCGGATTCGGATTTCCACGCCGCCGGCGCTTCTGGGGCCGGCGAGGCTACGGCGGGTGGGGGGGCGGCTTCCCGCCCGTTATTATCGCACCTCCGATCGTCCCGCCTGAGGACTACGGTGGCCCCTTCAACCAGACACCGCCGCAGGATATGACCCCCGGCGGGGGTGGAGGCTCGTGGGATGACTCGGGCGGCGGCGGCTCCGCGTGGAACGACTCCAGCGGTGGAGGTTCCTCTTGGGGCGACTCCGGCAGCGGTGGAGGTTCCTCTTGGGGCGGCGGTGATGGAGGAGGAGGTGGTGGTGGTGGCGGCGGCGGCGGCGATTCGAGCAGCTTCGGCTAGATCGATGCGCGCCGCGGGGAAGAGATACTACGGCAGATCGTCGCTCGCTAAGGGTAACGAGGAGTCCAATCATCGTATGGCGCCAAAACGCGAGACGCTCGGCTCGGCCCGCACACCGGATGAGCTGTATTCCGCACTCGAAGCGAAAGCCAAAGAGCTCGAGCTCTACCCGCCCTCGCAGGACCTGCGCAACGACTGGGGTCCGATCTATTTCAACGACCGCTTCGACCTGCGTATCGACAAGCATCCCGGAACGCAACAGTTCACTCTGATGCTGCTCCACAAGCTTCAGCCAGGGGAAGGGGTCCTGGACCGGCTTCTCCGTCGAGCGTAGGCGGAGCGGTCTTGCACCGTCGATCGGCGACCGGTCGCAGAACCAAACGAGCTCGCACGGCGAATAGAAATCATTCGCCGCGTTTCGATTCTGCAAGGTTAAGAGCCGGTTAACCTTGCAGAATACCTATGCGCCACGTATAATTACGTCTAGGCCGCTTTGTATAAACGGGCGGTCAATTCCACTAAAGGACACCGATAGGCATGGAAGAAGAGACGCTTGCGACGAACGGCGCCGGCAACAACGCGGCTTCGGGGGGCGACCAGACGGCCGTGATCAGCCCGCCGGCGAGCGAGCCGCAAGACGACCGGGCCTTGATGGAGGCCTTCCTCGATAACCCGGCCAACAACTATTACAACCTCCAGTATGGCGACACGCTGGACGGCATCATCATGCATGTCGACAACGACGAGATCCTCGTGGATATCGGATCGAAATCCGAGGGCGTTGTACCGAGCAAAGAGATGTCGTCGCTCCTACCCGAGGAGCGTGCCGAGCTGCGAGTTGGCGACGAGATTCTCGTTTTCGTCGTACAGTCCGAGGACAAAGAGGGACGCGCAGTTCTCTCGCTGGACAAGGCGCGCCAGGAAAAGAGCTGGCGCCGCTTGCAGCAGCAGTTCGAGACAAGCGACGTGCTCCAGGCCAAGGTGATCAACTACAACAAGGGCGGTCTCCTGGTCAATCTGGACGGTGTGCGCGGCTTTGTGCCTGCCTCGCAGGTTTCAGGCATCAGTCGCGGCCCGGACGCTCAGAAGCAGTCCGACATGGCCCGGCTGGTGGGCAGCGCGCTGACGCTAAAGATCATCGAGATCAACCGGAACCGGAACCGGCTGATTCTCAGTGAGCGGCAGGCCGCTCAGGAAGTTCGTGAGGCGCGCAAGGACGAGATCATCGAGAACCTGAAGGAGGGCGACGTTCGCACGGGCACCGTCACCTCCATCACCGATTTCGGCGCCTTCGTAGACATCGGCGGCGCCGACGGACTGGTGCATTTGAGCGAGCTCTCGTGGAGCCGCGTAAAGCACCCGGCCGAGATCCTGAAGATCGGCGACAAGGTCAACGTCTTCGTCCTCAACATCGACAACGATCGGAAGCGGATTGCCCTGTCGATCAAGCGGACGCAGGAAGAGCCTTGGAGCACGATCAGCGGACGCTATCAGCTTGGACAGCTGGTCGATGCGACGATCACCCAGCTGGCCTCGTTCGGCGCCTTCGCGCGGCTGGAGGATGGTGTCGAGGGTCTGATCCATGTCTCCGAAATGGGCGACGGACGCGTGCAGCATCCACGTGAGCTCGTCGCGGAAGGTGACACGGTCCCGGTGCGGATCATCCGCATCGACCCGGCGCGGAAGCGGATCGGCTTGAGCATGCGGCGTGTCGAAGGCGACGACGGCAACTATCCCGTCGACGACGCCGAGTTCGACTATGACGAGGCGGAGATCGGCACCGGTGGCGCTGTCGCGCCACAGACTGACGGCGGGGAAACGCCAGCCTAAGACGGTAACCGAAACACCACAGGCGGTAGTCTGGCCACCAAAGGCCAGGACTACCGCCTGTGGTGTTTTAACCAGCAGGCGAGCGTCTCCTTGCCTACCCGGATGGGTAGGCGAAGGAGATCGCCACGGCCGGGCGAATAGACGGTATAATAGAGGCACGGGTCGTGATAGCACAAAATACTCTGGCTGCTTCACCCAATTATCAGCGTACCTGTCAGCAGCGTTGTAGGATAATAGGTGGAGCGCACCTTCGCTCGAGATAGGGAGCAGAAAACATGGGCTTACTCGACAAATTCACAAAGCGGGCCAAGCAGGTGCTGAGTCTGGCGCAGGAAGAAGCCCGGAGCTTTAATCATCCGTACGTAGGTACCGAACATATTTTGCTGGGGCTGATCCGTGACCAGGAGGGAGTTGCCGGCAAGGTTCTCGACGACCTCGGCGTCAAGCTCCAACAGGCTCGCAGCGCTGTCGAATTTATCGTCGGCCACGGTGAAGGAGTCCAGCGCACAGACGAAGCCGAATTGACAGCGCGCGCCAAGAAGGTGATCGAGTATGCCGTCGAAGAGGCACGTAAGCTCAATCACCACTATATCGGTACGGAGCATCTGCTCCTTGGGCTTGTGCGCAACGGCGAAGGAGTTGCTACCGGCGTCCTCGAGATCATGGGCGTCAGCCTCGAGCAGATCCGCACCCAGGTGCAGCGTCTGCTACGCCAGGGCGCCGCGGGGCCGACGGAGCGATCGTCGCAGCCCAAGCAGTCCAAGACACCGTATCTTGACGCACTTTCGACAGACCTGACCGACGCGGCCGAGGCCGGCAAGCTCGACCCGATCATCGGACGCGAGAAAGAGATCGAGCGCGTCATCCAGATTCTCTCACGGCGTACCAAGAATAACCCCGCACTCATTGGCGAGCCCGGCGTCGGCAAGACGGCTATTGCCGAAGGATTAGCCCAGCGCATCGTGCAGGGCGAGGTGCCGGACTCGATCAAGGGCAAGCGCGTCGTGACCCTGGATATGGGGTCGCTCGTCGCCGGCACGAAATACCGTGGGCAGTTCGAGGAACGCCTTAAGCGCGTTATCGACGAGATCAAGGAAGCACGCTGTATCCTCTTCATCGACGAGTTTCACACGTTGATCGGAGCGGGCGGCGCCGAGGGGACGCTTGACGCCGCCAATATTCTCAAGCCGGCGCTCGCGCGAGGTGAGCTCCAAACAATCGGCGCGACGACACTCGACGAATTCCGCAAGTACATCGAGCGGGATGCCGCGCTCGAGCGCCGCTTCCAGCCGGTAATGGTGGACGAGCCGACGATCGAGGATACGATCGAGATCCTGCGCGGTATCAAGAGCCGCTATGAGGATTTCCATCAGCTCCAGATCGCAGATGAGGCGATCAAGGCCGCCGCACATCTTTCGGCGCGCTATGTCCCCGACCGGTACCTGCCTGACAAGGCGATCGACCTGATCGACGAGGCTGCCTCGCGTGTTCGCATGCAGCGCTCCGCTACGCCACCCTCGCTGCGCGATGCCCTGCGCGGGCTCGAGGCGATCCGCAAGGAGCGTGAGGCCGCCGTCAGCGACGAACAGTATGACCTCGCGCGCGACCTCAAAGACCGCGAAGAGCGCATGGCCGAGCGCATCAAGAAGATCGAGCAGGAAGAGGTTAAGGGCGATGGCTCGGCCTACGACCGGCCGTATGTAACCGAAGAAGATATCGCCGAGATCGTTCAGATGTGGACCGGGGTGCCCGTGTCCAATATGACCGGCGACGAAACGGCGCGGCTGATGACGATGGAGGCGAGCCTGCACGGGCGGGTTGTCGGACAGGAGGACGCCGTCGTTTCGATCGCGAAGGCCGTCCGGCGCGCACGTGCGGGCCTCAAGGATCCTAAACGGCCGATCGGCTCTTTCATCTTCCTGGGGCCAACGGGAGTTGGCAAGTCCCTGCTCGCTAAGTCGCTCGCGGACTTCCTCTTCGGCTCTGAAGAGGCCCTGATCAAGATCGACATGAGCGAATTCCAGGAGCGGCATACCACCTCCCGGCTGGTCGGCTCACCTCCGGGATATGTCGGCTACGGCGAGGGCGGCCAGCTGACCGATGCAGTTCGCCGCAAGCCCTACTCGGTCGTACTCTTCGACGAGATCGAGAAGGCACATCCGGACGCCTTCAACATGCTGCTCCAGGTGCTCGAAGATGGGCATCTTACAGACGGCAAAGGGCGCCGGGTCGACTTCCGCAATACCGTGATTATCATGACCTCGAACGTCGGCACGGAGCACATTCGCCAGGGCTCGCGGATCGGGTTCGGCGGTAAGCGCGGCGTGATCGACGAAGAGGACACGCGCAAGAAGGTAGAGGATGCGCTCAAGCAGCTCTTCCGCCCCGAGTTCCTCAATCGTATCGACGGCACGATCATCTTCCATCCGTTGACCGACACGGAGATCCGGGAGATCGCCTTGCTCGAGCTGGCACGTGTCCGTAAGCAGCTTGCCGAGAACGAGATTACGATTGAGGTCAAGGACGATGCGATCGACTTGATCGGCAAGCGCGGCTACGATCCGACCTTCGGCGCCCGTCCGCTGCGCCGCATCATCACGAATTTGATCGAGGATCCGCTCGCGGAAGGGATGCTCGAGGGTCGGTTCCGGGGAGGCGACCTGGTGGTGGTGGACACGCAAGAAGGTCTTCTCCGTCTACGCTCCCAGCGTGAGATTGAGCAGACCGAGCCGGCGGAGGAGCCGGCGATGGTCTAGCATTCCGATCACGGTTCCCCCCTGGCCAGGGGCTTGAAGCGGCACGCTGATCAGCGCGCCGCTTCCGCTGTATTGGCAATGGCTCAGGGACCAGAGCCTGGTAATCGCGCATGCTATAATCCCGCACGGAGTTACGAAGCTCGATAGTTTCTCGGTGGAACGTCACGTCCTACACCTGCGACGGGCAGGTAAGTCAGGGGATGTGTCTCACCGACCGGCACGATAGAGATATTTCGAATAAGGACCTCTCGTGGCGAAACCACGGACTGTTTTTGTTTGCCAGCAATGCGGGAACCAGCAGACGCGCTGGCTAGGAAAATGCCCAGACTGCGGCACCTGGGATAGTTTTGTCGAGCAGCCGGTTGAGCGGGCCAACGCGCGCCAGGCTGCTCCACCTACCATATCTCATCCTGTCGCGATAACGGAGGTGCCGACCGGCGGCTTCGATCGGCTCCCCGTCGAGGGCGAGGAGTTTACACGCGTGCTGGGCGGCGGGCTCGTGCCCGGCTCACTGGTCTTGATCGGCGGCGATCCGGGAATCGGCAAGTCCACCCTGCTCCTGCAGGCGGGCGCGCGCTTCGCGGAGGCGGTCGGGCCGGTACTGTATATCTCAGCAGAAGAGTCGCCGCAACAGCTCAAGCTGCGGGCCGAGCGCCTCGGGATGCTCTCGCCCCGGCTCTTTGTCCTAGGAGAGACCAATCTCGATCTGGCGATGCAGGCTATCGCCGATCTCAAGCCGGCGCTGGTCGTCGTCGACTCGGTACAGACGGTCTACCTCGAAGATATCACTTCCGCTGCCGGAAGCATCTCTCAGGTTCGCGAGGTGGCGATCCGTCTGCTGCGCTTCGCCAAGGAGCGAGGCGTGCCGATTTTTCTCGTCGGGCATGTGACGAAGGAGGGCACTATCGCCGGCCCCCGCATGCTCGAGCATATCGTGGACGTCGTCCTGTATCTAGAGGGCGATCGATTTCACCAATACCGTATGCTGCGCGGCGTGAAAAACCGGTTCGGCTCGACGGACGAGGTCGGCGTCTTCGAGATGACCCAGGGCGGTATGCGCGAGGTCGCCAATCCATCGCAGGTATTTCTAGCAGAGCGAAGCGCGGGAACACCGGGCTCGACGGTTGCGGTAACCATGGAAGGGACGCGGCCGATCCTGGTCGAGGTGCAGGCGCTCACGTCGCATACGCAGGCCGCACAACCCCGTCGTACGGCGAACGGATTCGATCCTAACCGGTTGGTAATGCTCGTCGCCGTCCTTTCCAAGCGGGTTGGGCTGCCGCTCTTCAATCAGGACATTTATGTCAATGTGGTCGGAGGCATGCGTATCACCGAGCCTGCCGCGGATTTGGCGGTAGCGATCGCCATTGCTTCATCCTTCCGCAACCAACGGGTGGACCCCGACCTTGCGCTCGTGGGCGAGATCGGACTGTCGGGAGAGCTGCGCAGCATCGGCCAGCTCGAGCGACGGCTGACCGAGGCGAGTAAGCTTGGCTTCACGCGCGCGCTCTATCCGAGTCCCTCTGCCCGCCCCAATGCCGGGGGAGGCTTGCGTCTTGACGGCGCGCGCTCACTGGACGAGGCGATCCGGGCCGCGCTCCTCGGTAAGCCTCGTCCGGACGAGGAGCCGAGGTGACATTCACGGCCAACTTCTACGTGCGTATCGTCGGCGCCGTCGTCCTGGCCTATGGAGGCTATGTTTTTGGTAGAGCCAGCTCCTCATCGCCGCCGACCGAGACACAGCTCTGGGCAATCACGCTTCTCGTCCTCTGCGGGGCAGCCATCGGCCTGATCATGACCCCCTATCTTACGATCGATCCACTACGGCGCGTGGTGCGAGCAATTCGCATCATGCCTTTCCTCGAGCTTGCCGGGGTCGCACTCGGCATGTTTGGGGGCTTGCTCGCCGCAGTGCTCGTCACCGTGCCGCTCTCCAAGCTGCCTGGAGCGATCGGCCAGTACTCGCCGATCGCGGCCGCCGTGCTGCTTGCCTACATTGGCAGCACAATTGCCACCGCCCGGAGGAACGATATCCTCGAGATCATCCTCGCCGAGCGGCGTGCGCGGCATAACGCAGCGCCGGAGCGCCGCACGCTGGTCGACACCAGCGTAATCATCGACGGCCGCATCGGGGACGTCGTCAACGCGGGTTTCATCTCCGGCACGCTGGCGATCCCCCACTTTATCCTGCAGGAATTGCAGCAGCTCGCGGACTCCGGCGATTCTCTGACCCGGGCTAAAGGCAAACGCGGACTGGACGTTCTGCGTAAGCTGCAGGAAGCCAAGCATATAGAGGTAGCGATTATTGACGCCGACGTGCCGGGCATCAAGGAAGTCGACGAAAAGCTTGTCGCAGTCGCCCTGGAGCAAGATATCCCGCTTCTGACGAATGACTCAAATCTCGCTCATATTGCTCAGCTGCAGGGTGTCCCGGTTCAGAACCTGAACAAGCTCGCGGATGCGGTGCGTATTCCCTTTGCGGTGGGCGACCCGATTAGCATCACGGTTCGGAGCGAGGGCCGGGAGCGGGAGCAAGGTGTCGGCTTTACCGACGATGGTACGATGATCGTCGTCGAAGATACGCGGCACCTCATCGGACAGGAGGTTTCTGCGGTCGTGACGCGCGTCTATACCACGCAGACCGGGCGCATTATCTTCGCGCAGCTTGATCGGACGAACGGGCGGCGCCGGGCATGAGTGGAAGCGGCCAGCGGCAATGCGTGCGCTCATCCAACGTGTAACCGAGGCCGCCGTCGCGGTGGAGGGCACGAGCGTAGCTCGCATCGGCCCAGGATTGCTGGTGCTGCTTGGAGCGGCGACCGGCGATACTGCCGAGATAGCGTACAAGCTGGCAGAGAAAGTCGCCGGACTGCGGATATTCTCGGACGAAGGAGGGAAGTTCAACCGCTCGCTTCTCGATACCCGCGGAGAGGCACTTGTCGTTTCGCAGTTCACACTGCTGGCCGATACTCGTAAAGGCAGGCGACCGTCGTTTCTCGACGCGGCGGACCCCGCCCTCGCCGAGCCGCTGGTAGCCGTCTTCGTCGAGCACCTCCGCAGCTTCGGCCTCGGAGTAGCGACGGGCGTCTTCGGCGCGCATATGCACGTAAGCTTGCTGAACGACGGTCCGGTCACAATCATGCTCGACTCCGCCGACTGGCAGCGGCCCCGGCGCGCCTAGCTCGTCGATGGACGAAACGCTCCAGGATTCCCTCAAGCAACTGGCGGCTGCGCTCAGGAGACGTGGCCTAACGACCCCGGCACTGATGCTCGTCGACCTGTTTACGCCCGTCGCCTTTGTCGGAGAGCAGGCGTTCACGGCCCTGGCCCCACTCCTACCCTGCGGACCGTGGCGCGAAGGGGCTCGCACATTGGTCCTGGCGCTCAAAGATGATTCCAGCCGCGCTCTCCTGCACAAGCTCCTCGATGGGTGACCCAGAACGCCGGTCCCGCATCGAGCGCGATAAATCCTCGAATACGACAGGATCATACGGGGATTGCCGACTGCGCTTTACCCAGTGTAAAACTATTCGAGTCTTCTGCAGGTGAAATACTGCTATCAAAACGCTGAAAGATGAACGCACGATAGTTGACAGTGAATCGCGTCTCTAGTACACTCTGTCGCATAAATTGTGGTCAAGTGTAAGGACGGCTTATGCAACTACCATCCATTGGCGATGTTTTGCTGCTCATTTTGCCGGCGCTTGGCCTTATTTTCTCATGGCTCCATTACGCCCGCGTTTCTCACGGCAACGTGCCTATCTTCCGGCCGCTAACCGGTGTCGACGCGTTTAACAAGCGCGTCGGCGAAGTTGTCGAATCCGGCCAGCCAATCCATGTCGCGACCGGCGCAAGTGAGCCCGGAGCCATTGGCCCGACCGCGGCGTCGCTCGCGAGCCTCGTCATCGCTCAGCGTATAGCCGAAGCTGTCACACGACGCGGTGGCAGTGTGATCGCGACGGCGGGCGATATCGTTTCGCTCGCGGCCGTGCGCGGCACGCTACGACAGGCGTATCGTGGAACCGGCTTCGCGGCGGATTACCGCGGCTCCAACGTCCAGCTCGTCGC
The DNA here is from genome assembly GCA_038254585.1 of Chloroflexales bacterium. Classification (GTDB taxonomy): domain Bacteria; phylum Chloroflexota; class Chloroflexia; order Chloroflexales; family Kallotenuaceae; genus JBBSGA01. The sequence goes on from JBBSGA010000093.1 coordinate 9,518, forward strand.
GCATCAGGCGCCCATTCCCTATGCGGCCGGCGTAGCCCGCCGGTACGCCATGGAGCCGATGGATACGAGCGTCATCATAGGCGACTACGGCGCCGAGGCACTGCTCATTGGCGAGGAGGGCGCCGAGCGGCGACTACCCCAGATCTCCGGCGCTGCGACGCTGAGCGCACTGCCATCCTTGGCCCTGAGCACCGACGCAACGCTGATCGGTGAGGAGCTCTTCGCCTTCGAGGCATACCTGACGGCAAGCAACGCACCCAAGGCCCGGCTCCTCACCCAGGATGCGCTCCGCCGTGCCGTGGTCCTGCTGATCGTCGCCGGGGTTATCTATCAGATCGTGAATGTCGCGCTGCGCCTGAACCTGCCGTCATTATAGAGGCTCAAGAGATCATGCGGGTGATTTCCGATCCAAAACGCTTCCTGCCCCTCCTCCTCGGCGGCGTGGTTGGGGTGCTCGTCCTGGTATCGCTCGTGCAGCCGAACCCCGTGGGAGATGGGTTGCTTCAGATCGCACAGATCACTATCGCGCTTGGACTCTTCTTTGGTCTCCTGAACGTCCTCGTCGTCCATCTGCGGACCAGCGCCTCGCGGCGTCGCGGGTGGCCTCAAAGCATCGTCCTGATCGTGACGGCCGTGGCGGTCTTCGCTCTGGAGCTCTTTTCAAGCACGGTTGGTGGCGGGACGGCCGAGCGAGTGACGGCGTTTGCCGCCGACATCTTTCGCTACGTCTACCAGCCGCTGGCCACGTCGATTCTGGCGCTCCTCACCTTCTTTGCATTGCGTGCGTCGTGGCGTGCGCTTCAGGCGCGCCCGGGCGAGGCACTGCTCATCCTCATCGCAGCGGTCATCTTCCTCGTCGCGGGAGGACCATGGGCCGGGATGCTCCCGGGGCTCAAGGAGGCGCTCGATTGGATTCGCGTCTATCCGGCGCTCGGAGTCGCGCGTGGCCTTGTGCTCGGCGTTGGCATCGGGGCACTGGTTGCGTCGATCCGGCTGTTGCTGGGCTTTGACCAGCCCTACCTGGATCGTTAGGAGCGAGGTTCGCCGATGCAGGAATCGATCGTCTGTGGGCAATGTGGTACGGTCAATCCGCCCTCGAACAAGTTCTGCGGTAACTGTGGAGCAGTACTCGCCGCAAACCCTGCGCCAGCAAGCGTCTCGCTGCCTGACTGGCTCCACTTCGACTCAGAGGCCACCCCTGCTAGCACGCCTAAAGAGCAGACGTCTACTGCTGTCCAAGCACCTACGACGACCGAGCCGGTTGACGATCTGCCCGCATGGCTCCGTGAACACGTCGAGGCGCTGCCTCCGGCCGCGGCGCAGCATTCGACTCCGGATGCCGAGCTTCCCTCCTGGCTGTCCTTTGAGGCCGATGCGGCCGCGCTCCCAACTGTAGCTGCCGACGCGGATGCAGCTCTACCACAGCGGGCGCCGGAAGAGCGAGGCGGCGCTTCCCTGCCCGACTGGCTTGCCGATCTCGGGGTCAGCGATTCGGATGTTGGAGCTCCTCCGCCTGCGCCGACTGTCGAGCTGCCGGCATGGTTACAAGAGAGCAGCCAGTTAGAATCGGGCGAAAGCCCACAGCAAGCGGCGCAACCGGAGCTGCCTGACTGGCTCCGCGACGGCGAAGAGTCGCGTGTGACACCCGCGGCCGGTAGTCACGCAAGCTCATCCGGACCTGCGTCGCTACCCTCCTGGCTTCACGCGGAGTCCGATGAGCAGGCTATGCCCGGGCAAGCGGTCGCACCGGACAGCTCGGGGGCTGGGCTCGACTCCAGCTCATTGCCGGCCTGGCTACGCGACGACCAGATCCACCCGGAAGACAAGCCGAACGATCTGCTTCCCTCCTGGCTCCAGGAGGAGCGCACAGAGCCACCTGCCGGACCCGACGCGGATCTGGCGCAGCATTCGCCCGTCGACGAGCAACCTTCCGAGAGTACGGGCATGCCTAGCTGGCTCACAGACATGGCGAGCGTGCCGGCCGGCAGCGCCGAGGGCCAGAGCGCAACGGGTGGGACTCCGAGCTGGCTTGTCGAGTCGTCAGGGTCGCCAGCGGACGCCGAACAGTTCTTCGACGACGCGCCGTTGACCACGCCGGCGCCCGGGGAAAGTGCGCCAGGCACGGCGAGTCTCAAGCTTCCTCCGCCGCTGGAGCAAGCGGAGAAGCGCGGCCTCGAGCTACCCGCGTGGCTGATGCCGACTGCCGACGAGCAGGACGGCATTTCTGCCAGCGCAACATTCTTCGAGCAGCCCGCCGGGGCCGACGAGTTCCCGCCATGGCTGCACGACGATCAACTCAGCGGAGTGAGTGACCATAGCGAGCCGGCCCAGAGCGCGGCGCCGAGCAGCGATCTGCCGCCGTGGCTCCAGGAGATCGACGCGGCAGCAGAGGGTGCCACTCCCATGCGGGGGCCTACAAGCTTCGAACCAGCGGGGGCGCACGAACATGTCGCGCGCACATACTCAAGCGACGACGATACGACGGTGGCAGGTGCGACAGCAACGAACGGCCACGCGGCAGATCTACCGTCGTGGCTGAGCGATGCCGAACCCGTGGCCGCGGCTGCCCCAAGCGACCTGCCGTCGTGGCTGAGCGGGCAGGACCAGTCCGTCGAGTCGTCGCCCGTGGCCGGCAGAACTGAAGGCGATGGAGCCGAGTTTCTTGGCGGTCTCGACCTACCGGCCTGGCTGCGGGACGCCGAGCCAGCCGCTCCGGCCGTCGCCGCCGAGACTGCTCCGGCCTGGCTCCACGGTCTCGAAAGTGAAGTCGCGGTCGCACCTGAGCCTGCGCCGCTACAGACACCGGCCGTGCCTGCGCGGCCGGAGGTTCAGCGCACGCCCGAGAGGGTCGCGGCCATGGAGCTTCTCCAGCGCCTGGTCGCCGAGCCTGTGGCCGAGCCCACGTTCGTGCAGTCGCCGCGGCATCGACCGCGTGGGGCCACGATCCTCCAGGTCGTCGCATTTGTGGTGTTACTTGTCGCCATTTTGGCAGCTCTTCTGGGTCCTCGCCTACCGCTCGGCGCGGGCGCCAGCGTGCCGAGCGAGAGTGTTGCGGCCCTCGCCACGCGCATCGCAGCTCTTCCCCAGGGGACGCCGGTCTTACTGGCCTATGAATGGGACGCTCGGCGAGTCGCGGAGATGGGGCCGCTCGAGGATGCAATCGTCGCCAAGCTCACGACACGCCGGACTCCGCTTTTGCTTATGACGACTGATCCCCAGGGAGCCCTGCTGAGCGGGCGCAGAGCCAGTCTACTACGCGAGAGCCAGGACAAATTCTACAGCCAGGCGGGGCTTGGTTTCGTCGACCTCGGCTACAAACCGGGCGGCTCGTTGGCGCTTGCGCGTCTGGCCAGCAATTTTGGCAGCATTTTTGAGCAGGATTGGGCGGGCACGAATTTGTCGGGCCAGCATGACGTGATCGCGACGATGTGCCAGAGTCCGGGCGGAGCGGTAGCAGACTGCAGTCTCGATCGCATCGGGATGGTGATCGTGATGGCGGACGAAAGCGAAGATGCACGGGTTTGGATGGAGCAGGTTGCGAGCGCTCATCCCGGATTGCCCGTCACCTTCGTCGCGCCCGCGGAGCTTGCGCCGCTGATCCGTCCCTACCTTACGCGGCCTGATGTGACGATGGTAACCGGGCTGAGCGACGCTGTCGGACTTCAGCAATTTGGAGGGAGTGCGGACGAGCGGCTGGCCCGTAGAGCAGACGCCACCACGATTGGAGGCGCGGTCTTCGGTCTCCTCGTTCTCGCCGGCATGGGTCCTGCGCTGTGGGCCGGCCGCCGGGCCAGGAGCCAAGGGAAGGCGAGTGTATGGGAGCGCTAGTCGGCGGTGGCATCGCCACCTTCCTTTCACTGTGTGTCCTAAGTCGTGCGATTGCAGATAACCCGCTCTACCGATTTGCACAGAGCCTTCTGGTGGGAACGGCGCTCGGATATGTGACGGCGGTTCTGATTCGTAGCGCGATCATGCCGCGCGTCGCGAGCGCAATTTCGGGTACGGCGACCCTCCAGCAGCTGGGCGTAGGAGCGGCCGGGCTGCTCCTTGGCCTTATGCTGCTCCCGCGCTTTGGGCGCCAGCGTGGCTCGTATTGGGCGAACTTTCCGCTGGCAGTCCTTTTCGGCGCCGGGGCGGCGCTCGCGCTCGTCGGAGCGGTGCGCGGAACGCTGGTACCGCAGATGCTGGACACCGTCCGTCTCCGGGGCCTGACCGGCGGGGTTGCCGCCCAGATTGGGACAGCTCTTCTCGCTCTTCTCACCGTCGTCACGCTGCTTGTCTTCACCTACACGCTGCCTGCCAGACAGGCCCGTGCCGGCCGGGAGAGTGCGCTCCGGCGCGGTTTTCGAGGGCTAGGCCGCGGACTGATTCTGCTTACATTCGGAGTTTTCTTCGCAGCCACCGTGACGACCTATATCGCCGCCCTCGTCGGCCAGATCAGCGCAATGAGCGATTGGGTCACGTCGCTGTTCTGAGCAGACGCGGCGTTTGCTCGCGGAGCCGTTCTACATGCCTTTACATTCGTCCGCCGCTCTTATCGCCGAGGTCGGGACTGCGATCACCAAGCTGACGCTGGTCGATCTGGTCGACGACGAGTACCGGCTGATTGCTCGCGCGGAGACATCGAGCACACTTACGCCCCCAGAGGCCGACCTGACGATCGCCGTGGTCCGGCTTGCCGGTATGCTCGAAGCTATCACCGGCCGGGAGCTCGTGCGCAACGGCCAGCTTCTCGTCGGCCCCGACGCGCCTGGCGGCGGAGTAGGTGGCATCGTTGTCACGACAAGTGCGGGTGGCTCGATGCGAGCCGTGGTGGCGGCTCTCGCGGCGCAGCAATCGGCCCGGGAAGCTGTCAATGCAGCGCGGGGCACCTATGCCAGGATCGAGCACGTCTTTTCGGTCGACGCGGCCGGCGAGGCGGACACTCAGTGGCTGGGCCACGAGGTAGCACAGCTGGCAGGAGCGCAACCGGAAGTGGTCGTAATCGCCGGTGGACTGGAAGGCGGTGCAGCAGCGACGCTCGAGCGCATCGGCCAGATCGTCGGGCTTGTGGTCCGTCGCAGCCCAACTCCTCCCCTCGTGATCTACACCGGAAACTCGGCAGCGGCCGGGGTGGTCACTGCTGCGATCGGCGACGGAGTGGAAGTCCGGCAGGTCGAGAACCTACGGCCGACAATCGGGATCAATCGTCTGGAGCCAACGCGGTCCATCCTTCGGCAGATGTATAACGAGCAGCATCTGCCGAAGATAGCAGGATATGAAAAGCTCAAGGTATGGCGTCCGGGCCACATTGGAACGGTTGCCGAGGACCAGGCACTGATCGTGCGTTTCCTCGCCGAGCGTTTTGGTAGGAACATTCTGGCGTTGGACGCGGGAGCCACTCACTGTGTCGGCCTGATTCAGGCTGAGGAACATTTCTCCCAAGCTGTTCTGGCGAACGGGGGGCTTGGTGTGGGTGCCCTGCAACTCTTGGACACAGCCGGTGCGGAGGCCATCGCACGATGGCTGCCCTTCGAGCTCTCCGAAGCGGATCTGCAGAACCGTCTTTTGAATCGTCTGCTACGCCCTAACGTCCCCCCTGCCAACCTCGACGAGCTGCTTATCGACCACGCGCTGCTGCGCGAGGCACTCCGGGGCGTCGTCGATGCCCTGGCACAGGCTCGCACAAACCTGCGCTATGACCTCGTAATCGCGGGAGGCGCCGTCGCTCGTGCGCCCCGTCCCGGCCTCGTCGCGCTCGTCCTGCTCGACAGCCTACCGCTCGAACAAGATTCCAGCCGGTTTGCCATCGATCTTTACGTGGACAGCCTCAGCCTGCTTCCCGTTGCGGGCGCGCTCGCGCACGTCGACGCAGATGCGGCCGCGTGCTTGATGGAGCGGGACGGTTTGAACAACGGCCCGCTCGCCACCGTCGTCGTACCGCAAGGCACTATCACGGAGGGTTCGCCGGTGATCGAGGTGGAACTCAAGACCTCGCAAGGCGACGTCAAGAACGTCACTGTCGAAGGAGGGCAGATCGTCCGACTCGAGCTTCCTCGCGGGCAGCGTGGAACACTTCGCATCCGCCCGGCGCAGGGCGTGTACATCGGCGATAACGCTCCGGGGGCCGAAGTCCTGTCCGACGAGGCGGCGATTGCCGGTAGTGCTCTCGGCATCGTTATCGACGCCCGCCCACGGCCCTTGGTTCTACCTCAGCAGTCGGAAGAGCGTGGGCATCGAATCCTGGCCTGGCTCAAGGCGCTCGACGCGCTGCCGCCGGCTCGAACAGGTGATCCAGCTGCGCCGTGGCAACTATGTGAGACCACACCCGAGGTATCATCGTACTCGTCTACCCCCGCCGCACCAGCACTCGCGCCGGAGGAGGTGCCCATGCTTGCCGCGTCCACGGCAACGATCGCCGCTGGGAGCGGCACGCCCGAGGGCGAGCCGACTGTCGTACAAATGGCGTCGACCGAGGCGGATCATGCCAGCGTGGGTGCAGACGAGGAGCCTGATGATATACAATCGATGCGTGCCAGTCTCGTCGAGCAGACGAAGCCCAAGCGAGGGTTCTTCCGCCGCTCCTGACGACCTGCGTCGACGGGACAGGCGGTTGAGCCAGCCGAAGCGTGTCAGCTTCGTGGCCGTAGCGAGGAGACAAGAATGATCGAGCGTATCTGCCCTGAGTGTGCAGCAGGCAATCCCGTCGACGCCCAGCATTGCACGAGCTGCGGCTGTGTACTCGAAGAAGTTCTCGCGCGTCGTCCGGGCGCGGCGCTTGCGCGGTCTGTGCCGGGCCTGCCGGTCCGCTGGCAGCGGGCCGGCCAGGCCGTCGCCCTCGGCGTCGTCGCCCTCGTGGTCGAGGCCGGAGCCGCCTGGCTCCAACAGCGCGTGCGCCAGAGCCCCGCACCACTCGCTCGCACGTCGCCGATGGGCGGCGGAGCCTTCGTCGCACGGCAGCGGGTCTGGGAAACGTATGAAAACGGCAGCTTACAGCGCCGCGTCGTAGAACAAACAGTGTGGCGCTACCCGGAGGAGTCGTGAGGCCGGAGTGCCCTTTGTAGTCCGTTAAGCAGCAACTGAGCGGTCACGGAGGCTGTGCCTACGTTGTAGAGACGTTGTATACAACGTCTCTGCCATGCGTGCATCACCTTTGACGGACTACCAGTCCTTCCGCACGGTACGAGCGACGCCTGGCGTGATCGGATTTTCGGGGACCGGTCTCTCTGTGGGCTAACGCCGGTCAGGCGCCGGGCTCGTGGAGCGTGAGAGCCCCTCCTGCTCCTCCATAAGCGCGATCTGGCGTGCGACCTCCTCGATCGCGACACGCTGCTTGCGGTAAAAATCGGATTCACTCATCGCGAGCCGCGTTGCGATCTCCCGGATGCGAAGCCCTTGCAGAAACCGGAGGTGCAGGACGTTATACAGGATCCATTCCTGTGCAGTGGGCTCGAGCTGCTCATCCGGCCGAAGGTTTTCAATCGCCTCGCGCAAGACCGCCTGCAGCGCCTTGGTCGAACTGCCGCCGGCCTCCAGGCTCCGGCGGACCGTCTTCAGCCCTAGCAGGGGGCTTTCCGAGAGTTTCGGCCCACCCCAGTAGTGATCAAGCGCCGACTTCACGAGCTGATCGAAGTTCGGGAGCAGGGCAACGTCGGATGCCAGCAGCTCCAAGCTGGCAGGCGACGCTCTCTCGGGCTGCGCTGCAATCTGCTGGAGCGTCTGCATCTCCGGCGTAATGCCGCGCAAGGCCGCGTAGATTCCATCTTGCAGCCGGACGTTCTCGAGAGCAAGCTCCATCTGATGTGCCAGCGTCCCGATGAGCCGGCGAACCTCGAGCGTGAGCCCCGAGTGCGAGCATGCAACGGCCACGATGCCCAAGAACTCGCCGCCGGCCGTATGCAGCGGGAGGAGGCAGTAGCCGTCCACCGGGAGGAAGTCTCCAGGGTTCGGCGTGACGCCCCGCACCCGAACCGGGCGCGCTTTCGCCTCTTCGAGCAGCGCCATCAGAACATGCTCGTGCAGGAAGTGCTTGATCGCGTAGCGAGGCCCGGCCGACGCCTTCACGATCGCCCCGCCGGCTTCGGGCGCCGCCACAAAGCCACCCTCCGACTGCATCGCGCCGCAGATCGTGACCAACGTATTCTCGAGCAGCCGGCGGAGATCGCTGTGCGTGAAGACACGACGATCGATCCGCCGCAGCCAGCGGATCTGGTCCCGGTCCTGCCACAGGAGGAGCCCCTCAAGCCGTGGACGCAAGTAGTCGATGAAGTTGGGCATGAAGACGGTGAAAATCATCACGCCGAAGATCACGATCGTGTCGCGGGGCAGGCCGAGCACATCCTCCAGCGCCGGCAGCACCTGAAAGCAGAGGATGATCGTGACGCCTACGAACGGTCCGACCAGGACCCAGCGAATGAAGTCCTGCTTTACGACACGGTCGGGTAGGAGAACCCCTTGATAGGCGACGCTGTAGGCCAACACCAAGATCATAACGGCGATCCCGATGTTGGCGATGTTCGACAGCAGCAGCAGCAGCGCCGGCGTCCAGGCTCGTCCAAACCGCGCAAAGACCAGATATGGGAAGACGCCGAGGGCCGGCGCCAGGATCGAAAAGCCGAGGTACGTTAGACGGCGGCGCGCCGCCGCGGTATGTGAGCGCATCCGTGCGCGGTGCACGTTGTAGATTCCGCCGGCCATGGCTACCCCGAACGCGGTAGCGAAGAGACCGAAAAGCGGGCCGGCGTCGAATTGGATAACCGGACCATTCTTGACTCCACCTCGTACCAGGAAATCGCCGGCCACGGCAAGCACGAATAAGCCCAGCGCGCTCCCATATCCGGCGACCACCGCCCACCATCGACGGAGGGACTGATAACCCACGGATGTAAGGAGTGCGTCCGAAAGGTGCAGGTATGCTGCCGGGACGAGGGCGATGCCCAGCCATTGGGCGCGCAAGAGGAATTGCTGGGTCGACAGGCGTTGCGCTTTGCCCAGAAGCACGTCGCCACTGTAAACAATAACCACCCCGGCTAGCATCAGAGTGGTGGCTCGAGCTACGCCGTTGCGCCAATTGCGGGAGGCGATATAAAAGAGGAGCGAAAATGCGACGACCAGAACGGATTCTGCAAGA
>JBBSGA010000094.1:0-18625 GCA_038254585.1 Chloroflexales bacterium
CCCACTTAACCATAGGTGCTTATCGGGCACGCGCTCCTGGTAGGCGCGAAGTGGGAACATTGTCATAGTTCGGGTCGTATTGTGACCTCTATGTGGGAACCCCATTGGCCGTTACCCTGAAATTAAGATGCGATTGCCCTGCTCAGGCGGGCTAGCTTACGGCGATGCCGGAATCGGCGTCGCCTGTGGGGGCGGCAGTGGCTGCCCACCAGTCAGCGTACAGGGGCCGGTATTCGCGTTTATCGTCACCTGCTTGAACCCGAGCGCGCGGACCAAGGCACTCATGCGCTGCCGCCCTTCATCCGCGGCACGATCAAGCAGTTTGTCATCACACGCCGCGCGCACGATCTCCTGTTCTGCCAAGCGCCGTGCCTCCGATTCCAGATCGACGTTGCCTTTCGTGAGCAGCCCGCGCTGCCGACCGTAGACATACGTCTTCGAGTTGTCCAGCCGGCTCACCAGGATTTCGGCAGGTGGTAAGGTGATCGTCGCCGTCTCGCCATCAGGACTGAGCACGATGTCCTCGTCGTGCATCTTGGAAAGGTCGAAGCCGGCGATTACCTCGCCGTGCGCCACAAGCAGCAGCTTGTCGCCGACCAGCAAATTGTAAAGCGAATTGCCTTCCTGTCCTGCCTCGATGACCTTGTCGACCAACGCGGTCGCGGTCTCAAGACGATTGGAGCCGCGGATCTCACGAATAACCGCCGGCCGGTCGATATTGATTGTCGTCGGCCGAGGAGCCAGCGGATTGAGCCGGCTGGCGCCATTGAACGGATTGACCGCGCCGGCAGCCCGATTGATGCCGAAATAAAAGATGCCGCCCAGCGCCAGGAGCGCGGCGGCAATGATCAGTGCGCCCGGGACGCAGCCACCGCCCCGTGGGCCATCGTCGTCATAGTACATTACGAGCCTCCGCAACCATTCCAACAGACCACATCGGCTCGCCCGTAAGCTCTGGTTCCCAAATGACTCGCTCCGCACGCTCCGTGGGAAGCACAAGCAGCAGCCCTCCCGCGGTCTGGGAATCATAGGCTAGATCAAGGCGAGGCCGCTCCAGCGCGCCGCCTTGATAGATTGCGCTGCCCCCTCGAGCAGAAGCCAATCAGGCTGAACGAGAAGCTGATCCAGGATAAGGCGAAGAATCGCCGCGTCGTCGCTGACCGTCATCAGACGATCAGGATGGGATGGAATCCGCAGCGGCCGCCGAACCTACGCCAGAGCCTCAGGGCTCAGCTTCAAAGCTCATCCCATACAGGTGGCAATCGTGCTCAGCCGGATCTGCTTACCGCCCATTCAAGAATAGTATAGCACGTGGGCCAGGGGCCGCGCCGCCGCAGGCACGGCAGCAGATCAGGAAGCGGGCAGTGAGCGCCCCACGCTCCGGGTCTCACCGCCCGAATCGACCAGATCGTTGACGACTCGGATGAGCTCAGAGAGATCGAAGGGCTTGCTCAGAGTTCCTGACGCTCCGATCTCGGCCGCGCGCTGGACCGCATCGACGGCAGCGGTCATTACGAGAATCGGGGTCGAATTAGTGCAGCGGGAGCCGAGCTGCTCGGCAAATTCCCAGCCGTTCATCACGGGCATGCGCATATCCAGCACAACCAGGGCAGGGCCGACGGCGTCCAGCAGCGCGAGGGCCTCCTCTCCACTAGCCGCCACGGTGACCGAGTATCCTTCTTCTTCGAGGACCTCCATGACGACCTCGCGTATTGCCGCGTCGTCGTCGACAACCAGAATTGTGCGCCCATCACCCACACCTGCTCTCCTCTCGCATCACCTGTTGGCGCGGCTCACCGCGTACGCAGCAGGGAATCCTAGCTCCATCCGTCCACGTCGACGCCTAGCCGTGGTTCGAAGGATCGGGTGGACATAGGGGGATCACGAAGCCGATAGTACTTCCCCCTTCCTCATCTGACCTCGCCCACATATTTCCGCCGTGCTGCTCGATAATCTCTTTGCAGATATACAAGCCAAGGCCCATGCCGCCATAATCTCCGTGCGTTCCATGATGCGCCTGGTACCAGCGATCGAAGATATAGGGCAGCTTCTCGGCCGGAATGCCCAGGCCCTGATCGCTGACGGTTACCAGGGCCCGAGTCGGGCTAGCCTCCAGCTCTACCCGGATAACTCCCCCATCCGGGGAATACTTGACTGCGTTGTCGAGAAGGTTGTAGAGAACCTGCTCGATTCGCTGCATATCGGCGACGACGACGACAGGAAGGGCATCGATATGCACGGTGTGGTTCCCCGAAATATGCTGGATTCGCTCTGCGACGACCTCGACGAGCACATGCAACTCGAAGCGCGACCGCTGAAGCTCGAGCTTGCCCGCATGGATTTGGCTGACGTCGAGCAGCTTTTGCACGAGGCTGGTGATCCGATTGGCCTGCTCGTCGATCGTCTCCAGGTACCGCCGCGCGCTACCCACCTCCGGAATATCCCCGATGCGCTTGAGCGCGAGCTGTGCATACCCCTTAAGGGCCGTAATAGGTGTCTTGAGCTCATGTGCGGCGATCGAAAGGAAATCTTCCTTAAGCCGGTCCATCGCCTTCGCGCGACTGATATCTCGTACGACCGTCACAGCTCCCGTAATCGTCCGGTTGTCGTCGACGATCGGCGTCGCACAGATGTCGACGGCGAGCTCCGTGGGCACGCCGCGTAGCTGAACCGTACACTCGGCATGCACCATCTCTCCCCGGAGAGCCGATCGCAAACCCAGATGCGGCCGATCGCCTCGGCAGATGATCTGGGACAACATCTCGATCGGCTGCCCGATGAAATCTTCGCGGTGGAGACCGAACATCCTGGTGGCCGCGTCGTTGAGCATAATGATGCAGCCGGTGTGGTCGCACATCCACACGCCGTCGGTCATCGCGCCGATCGTGGCGCCGAGCTGGGCGGCATGTTCGGCGGCAAGCTGCGCGAGCTCTTCTGCTTGCTTGCGCCCACGAACCTGCTCATCGAAGAGCCGGGCGTTGACAAGCGCGATACCCGCGGAGGCTGCCAGGGTTGTAAGCATCGCCTGCTCCCCCGGGTCGAAGGACCGCTGATCAGGCGAGTAGACTTCCAGCACGCCGATCGGCCCGTCGAAGGTGCTGATCGGCGCCACGTAGAGCGACCGCGGCAGCCTACCGTCGGAGAGCCGGGGATAAAATACGCCTTCGATGGTCGAGCTATCGGCAATTTCGCGTGGCGCCTCCCGGCCCAGTACCTGGCCCGCTACGGAGGTCGCGAGCTCGAAGGCGCGCGGATCGGCGCGCTGCAGGTCTATGCCACGGCTGCCCCACGGCACAAACCGGCTGCCATCCTCGGCAAGGAGGTAGACCGCGGCCGCCGGCGCCTGGACGAGCCGTGTCGCCATGGCCAGCAGGGTGTCGACGGTGGCTTGCGTCGAGAGCGACTCATTGAGGGTGGCGATCACGCGGCCCAGCGCCTGGGCTCGGTCGCGCTCGCGCTCAGCTGCCGCGTGCTGATGCCGCACCTCCGCTACAAGGTCGCGTAGCTCGGCGTTGCGCGCACGAACCTCTTCCTCGAGACGTTTGTGCTGAGTGACGTCGTAGCAAATGAAAGTAGCGCCCACGATTGCTGCATCAGGGTTTCGGAGGGGAGTTATTACCAGGGTGGAGATACGGCGAACGCTGGAGCTCGAGCAGTCGAAATCGCACTCATATCGTGGAAGCTGGCCTGCAAAAATGGCTTCGCAGACGCGCTCGGCTTGGTCGCGCTGCGGCCCCCGGATCCACTCCAGGAGATCGGTGCCTATGACCCCAGACCCACGAAGATGTGGCGCGCCATTGGCGGCGGCGAACTGATCCCAAGCCGCATTTACTGTTACGATTCGGAACGAGCGGTCGACCGTATAGATCACGGCGCCGGCCGAATCGAGCGCGCCACGCACGTAGACGGTGTCATCTGTAGCGTGAAACGCTGATGCGGGCGCATCCACGTCCATCCCCTCTCTTCTGTACCCAACGATCTTGCGCGAGACGTCTTCCGCTCCCATCCCGTCGCCTGCCAACGTTTTTCTCGTCCCTTGCGTGGCAAGGATCGCGCCACAAAAGAAAAGGAACCCCGCCGGAGCGGGGTTCCTCGGGTAGAGCGCGAAGTCGCTCAGGGCTGGATCGCGGCCTGGGGAGGTGCCGGCCAGTGCCCGAGGCGGCGCCAGACAATCAGGGCCAGAAGCAGCAAGCTACCCCACACCGGCGACCAAATTGCCAGGACGATCGCCGCATCGGCGAGGCCCTGGGCGAAGGCCAGCAGATTGTGCCAGGCGCTGCTCGCCGCGATCCCGGGGCGCCAGGTTTCCACTTTGGCGAGGACTAACGGCACATCCGGCTGGAGGTCGAGGCTGATCGTCGAGAAAGCCGTGCTTTCGCTCAAGAATTTGATGCGACCGCTCGCCTGCTCGATCTGCCCCTGGAGCTCGGTGAGTTGCTGGTTGACCTGGAGCGCCTCTTCGACGCTCTTCGCTTTGTTGAGGAAGTCCAGCAGCCGTGCTTCGGTCGCCTTGAGGTTGCGCAGGCGAGACTCGGTATCGACGAACTCGTCGGTCACGTCCTGGCCGCTTACCGAACGGCCCAGCACCTTGATGGCGAAGGTTTTGCTCTCGAGCGCATTGAGCGCATCGTCGAAGCGTGCTGCGGGCACCTTGACCGTCAAGTGAACGCTTCTGCGATCCTCGTCTCCGCTGGTCTGGGACTGGAGCACGTAGCCCCCGAGGTTTTGGACAAGCGCGCGAACGTTCTGCTCCGTCTCGTCAGCCTTGTTGACGAGAAGCGACATGGTCGCATTAAGGATGACTTTACGGCCGAACTGCTGTGCAGTTAGTTTGGACGTAGCTTTGGCGGGCGCTGCAGCGCCCCCCGTGCCCACGTTGTTCGCGGCAGCCGGGTGCTCGGCATCTGCCGGCTGCCCCGCAGCGGCAGCCGTCGTTGCGCCAGCACCGGCTGGCGCTGCTGCAGGCGTGGCTCGTCCCGCGCTCTGGCTGGTGGCAGCCATGCCGCCGCACGATGTGAGGGCCAACAGAGTGAGGGCGATGGAAAGGGCTCGACGATACATTTGGTGGCCTCCTTGGAAATATCTGTTATCCAGGAGACGTGGAGACCTGGCAAATGGTTCCGGGGGAGGGGTCAGAAGCCGGCGGTTGGCGGCCGGCGGATCCGGGCCGCGAGATGGCAGACGGTTTGCACGATAAGACGGCGCTCCTGGAGCTTGATTCGCTCGTGGAGCGTGACCTCGTCGTCGCCCGACAGGATCGGCACCTCGGCCCGTGCAAGCGCTGGTCCGACATCTACCTCCGGCGTGACCCAATGCACCGTACAGCCGGTTACAGGAAGGCCAAGCTGCAAGGCATCGCGCACGGCGTGAGCGCCGCGTATGGCCGGAATCGTGCGGCCGTCAGCCAGCGTATAGCGATCCGAGCCGTCGTCCGGCAGGAGGGCAGGATGTTGATTGACGACGCGGCCCGCGAATCGGTCGACAAAGGCGGCGGACATGATCCGCATCCAGCCAGCCATGACGATTAAATCTGGCGCATACCGCTCGACGGCCGCCGCGACCTCACGCTCCCACGCGCGGCGCCTGGCGGCATCGCGCGGCGCCACGAGCGGTACGCAGACCGCGGGAACGTTGGCGTCCGCCGCTCGCGTAAGTGCGCCGGCACCAGCCCGATCGGCGAGAACTAGCACGATCCGGTAGCCGTTCTGTGCGTCGAGCAGCGCTTGAAGGTTACTACCGCTCCCCGAGGCGAGAACTACGACGCGCATCGCCGGTCCGCCTTCAGCCATTGCGCGCCGTAGCTCCCAACGCGCGCCACCCGATATCGTGCCGCATCTGCTTGCCGTCGAAGGTGACCCGCCCGGCGCAGTCATAGGCCCGCGCGCGCGCCTGATCGATGGCCGGCCCTTCGCCGACGACCGCCAGCACACGGCCACCGGCCGTTACCAGCTCGCCGCCACGCAGCTCTGTTCCGGCGTGGAAAAGGTAGATGCCCTCTTCGGCTGGCGGGAGGGAGATCGGGTCTCCGCGCCGTGGCGCGGCGGGATATCCGGAAGCGGCAAGGACGACGCCGAGCGTCGCAGCGTCCCGCCACCGGACCATCTCGGGCCGGAGACGTCCCGCCGCGCAGTCCACGACAATCTCGACCAGGTCGGCGTCCAGCAGCGGAAGGAGTACTTGCGCCTCGGGGTCGCCCCAGCGCGCGTTGTACTCGATCACGCGCGGGCCGTCTGCCGTGAGCATCAGGCCGGCATAGAGCACCCCCGTGAAGGGTGCTCCGCGCGCGGCAAGCGCGGCAATCGCCGGCTCGATGACCTGCGCGGCAATCTCTGCTGCTCGCCCGGCGGCCGACGAGACGGGAGTATAGGCCCCCATCCCGCCCGTGTTCGGGCCGCGATCGCCGTCGCACAGGCGCTTGTGGTCCTGGGCAGGCGGCATAACCGCGATCCGATGGCCATCGGAGAAAGCCAGCAGCGAAATCTCCTCGCCGTCGAGCGGCTCTTCTAGCACCAGGCGCTCCCCCGCGCCGAGACGTGCGACGGCGTCGCGCAGCTCCGTCTCCGACTCGGCGACGACGACACCCTTGCCGGCATGGAGGCCGTCGGCTTTGGCGACCCGCCAGGCGGACCAATCCTCGTCTTCCAGGAAGCGCAGCGCGGCGTCGCCGGATGGAAAGACTCGGGATCTGGCGGTGGGAATGCCGGCCTCGACCATGAGCGATTTGGCAAACGACTTGCTCGACTCGATCGCCGCGGCAGCGCGCGAGGGACCGAACGAGGCGATACCGCTCGCGGACAACAGATCTACGAAACCGGCCGCGAGGGGCGCCTCCGGCCCAACTGCGACGAGGTCGACATGTTCGTCACGAGCCAGCCTTACCAGCGCGCTCACATCCTCGGGTGAGATCGGAACGTTGCGACCAAAGGCGGCCGTACCGGGGTTTCCCGGCGCGATCAGGAGCTCGCCAAGCCGCCGGGACTGGCTCAGCTTCCACGCCAGGGCATGTTCTCGACCGCCGTTGCCGACGAGTAGTAGCTTCATCTTGCTCCCATCGCTGCCACGAGATAGCGTTCACGATTATAGCGCCCATCCGCTCCAATTGCGGCGTCCCTCCTTCCATGCTACACTCGCCGCCCATGATGGAAGAGCACGACTCAATCGACGTCGCGGCGATCCTGGCCCAGATTCGCGCCGAGGTGCAGTCGGCCCACCAGCCCGGCGACGAGACGGCACATCTGGCTCTCGGCGTCGATCTTGACGAACTGCGGGGTAGCGTGGCCGAAGTCGAGGCACTGTGTGCAGTGAGCGCACACTGGCCGATCCAGGGCCAGACCTCGCGCGAGCGGGGAGCCGCGCTCATCCAGCGCCTCGTGCGCCGTGGCCTGCAGTGGTATATCACCCCGATCGTCCAGCAGCAAAACAGCTACAACGCGGCGGTTGCGCACGTCCTGCAGCTGCTACTCGACTCACAGGTCGAGCTTGCGCGCGAGATAGTGCGCCTGCGCGGCATCGCGGCTACCGCACCGCCTCCACCTCCATCCACCGATGGCTCAGAGTAGTCCGCTCGTCGTCACGGAAATCCAGGCCGAGATCGAGCGCCGTGCACGTTTGGCAGGAACAGAGCCTCCCTTTTATC
Organism: Chloroflexales bacterium; assembly: GCA_038254585.1. Taxonomy (GTDB): domain Bacteria; phylum Chloroflexota; class Chloroflexia; order Chloroflexales; family Kallotenuaceae; genus JBBSGA01. The sequence continues at coordinate 7,637 of JBBSGA010000094.1, forward strand.
AGCTCGATCTGCGGCGTCTGGTGCCCGTACTCGTAGAAGCGGTACGAGTCGAGTCGAGCCCACCCCTGCTCGGCCGAAACCTTTACGAGCGGCTGTGGGTGATGATCAACCGTGCGATCCGGCGGGTCACGCGTCACGGCGTCGAGCCGGCGGTGGCGGTCCAGAATGAGGTCAACGCTCGCGTGAAGCGCGTGCTCGACCGGCTGATCGCGGGAGACGCCGCACTCCACGCCGAAGTCGCACGTCTCCAGGCCGAGGGCCGGCATGGGAGAACGTGATCCCGTCACGATCGTCCTGCCATGGTACGGCGCCGATACTGCCGGCGGCGCCGAGGCGCATGCGAAGCAGCTCGTAGAGGCGCTCCACGCGGCCGGGATCGCGGTCGAGGTGTGGGCGACGACGGCCCGGGATGCTGGCGCGCCGGTAGAGCCGTTCTATCCCGAAGGCATGGACGAGGTGGGAGGCGTCCCGGTACGTCGCTTTGCGGCAGCACGCGGCGAGCTTCCGGCCATCGCGCGGCGCGATCCCCGACGCTTCGAGCTCGGGCAGTTCGACCACCATGAGCTCAATCTGCTACGCTCGCTGACCGGCAGTGACGGCTTGCTCGAGCAGCTCGTGGCGCAGCGGCAAACCCGCCGCTGGGTCTTCTTTCTCTACGCGTTTCCGACGAGCTTCTTCGGCGCTGCGATCGTGCGCGAGCACGCTTTCCTGATCCCCTGCTTGCATGACGAGCCTTACGCTCGCTATGGGACGACACGACATCTGCTGCGCCAGGTGCGGCGCGTTCTGGCAAATAGCGAGCCCGAAGCGGCATTGATCCGCCAGCTCGCAGGGCTCACGCCGGATCGCGTCCCGGTTGTGGGCGAAGGCATCGACATGGACTGCCGCGGCGATGGCGTGCGTTTTCGGCACGACCGGGACCTGAGCGGGCCGCTGGTCTACTTTGCGGGGCGGCGCGATCATACCAAGAACTTTCCGCTGCTGCTCGCATACGTCGAGGAATACTGGGCGCAGCACGGGCCCGTCTTCACGCTGCTCGCGGGGGGGCCGGGCTTGCTCGACGTGCCGCCGGCGCTCCGGCAATGGGTCGTCGACCTCGGCTTCCTTTCGAAGCAGGAGCAACACGATGCATATGCAGCTGCCGACGTCTTCTGCAATCCCTCGCTGCTCGAAAGCTTCTCGATCGCAATCATGGAAGCCTGGCTCCAGGGTACGCCGGTGCTGGTGCACGGCGACTGCGCCGTAACCGTCGAGCAATGCCGTCGGTCGAACGGCGGGCTATGGTTCCGGACATACCACGAATTCGACGCCGCGCTCAGCCTGCTGCTTGACCGCACGGATATAGCCTGGCGGCTGGGCGAGCAAGGGAGGGAGTGGGTCAAGGCCGAGTGCCGCTGGGAAGACGTGGTCAAGCGCTTCGTCGACGCCGTCTTCGATACGGGAAGCTGATGCGGATCCTGGTCTGTACCACGCAGGTGCCGTTCGCACGCGGCGGAACGGAGACACTCGCCGAGGGGCTGCGCGACGCGTTACGCGAGCGCGGCCACGAGGCGGAGATCGTAGCCCTGCCCTTTGCCTGGACTCCGCGACCGAATATCATGCGGGGTGCGCTCGCCTGGCGCCTGCTCGACCTCACCCAGGTCGACGGACGGCCGGTCGACCTGGTCATCACCACAAAGTTCCCATCCTACGCCGTGCGCCACCCGCGCAAGGTCGTCTGGCTCGTCCACCAGCACCGCCAGGCCTACGACTGGTATGGCACGTCGCTCAGCGATTGGGGCGCACAGCCAGGCGACGCCGAGGCGCGGAAGGCACTGTTAAGGATGGACCGGCGCACACTTGGCGAGGCACAGAAGCTCTTCACGATCTCTCGCAACGTCGCCGGCCGGCTGCGCCGGAACAACGGGCTCAAAGCCGAGCCGCTCTACCCGCCGAGCCACCTCGCGCCGCTACTGCATTCCGGTCCCTTCGAGCCCTTCATCCTCTCCGTTTCACGGCTCGACGCCGCCAAGCGCATCGACCTGCTCATGCGCGGCCTCGTCCACGCGCCGGGCACACTCCGCGCGATCGTCGCCGGGAGCGGGCCGGAGCGCGAGCGCCTGGAGCGACTGGCGTCCGACCTCGGTCTTACCGCTCGGGTCACGTTTGCGGGTTTCCTCCCGGACAAGGAAATAGCGGAGCTGTATAGCCGCTGCCGGGCCGTCTACTATGCCCCCGTGGACGAAGACTATGGCTTCAGCACCGTCGAGGCGTTCCGGGCGGGCAAGCCGGTGATTACGACGACCGACGCGGGTGGCGTGCTGGAGTTCGTGGAGGACGGCATCACCGGATTGGTAGCCGCGCCACACCCGGAGGAGATCGGACGGCATCTCTCCGCCGTGGCCGACGAGGCGTTGGCGCGGCGGCTAGGCGCAGACAATGCCCGGCGGGTGGAGGGTATTACCTGGGATCACGCGATCCGCGCCCTTACCAAGTTATAATGGCGAGTGTTGCTCATCCAGTGCGAGCAGCGGCACCGGCGAGGTGAGCCATGGCGACCATATCCCCGCCAGCATTACAAGAGATCGTCGACCGATTAGTGCAAGGGTTGCAGCCTGAGCGCATTTACCTGTTCGGTTCACAGGCTCGCGGCCAGGCGGGAGACAGCAGCGATGTTGACCTGCTCGTCATTGTGCCCGATTCCGGGTTGCCGCGTTACCAGCGCGAGGTCCTCTCGTATGACCTGCTATGGGGGGTAACGGTGCCGGTAGACGTGATTGTCCTCACACAGGCTGAGTTTCAGCAAGCCAGTCGTGTCCGGACGTCGCTAGCCTCTACAGTGCGAACTGAAGGCAAGTTACTCTATGGATGAGGCCAAAGTCCATGAAATCCGGGCGTGGCTGACCAAGGCTTTGCATGATCTGCAAGCAGCAGAGCGGCTGCTGATAGGTCCCGATCCGCTGTGTGATGCAGCCGCATTCCATTGCCAACAGGCAGCCGAGAAAGCGTTGAAAGCATACTTGACCTGGCGCGATGAACGATTTGAGAAGACGCACTCACTCGTTGCTTTGGTGGCAAGGTGCCTGCGCTCGGACGCATCCTTCGAGGAATTGCGAACTGCTGCCACCAGTTTAGCCCCGTATGCCGTAGCATTGCGCTATCCAGGCGAGATGCCCAACCTGACTGAGACACACGCACGGGAGGCACTGGCGCAGGCACATGTAGTGTGGAACTTCGTGCGGGAGCGTTTGCCCCCAGAAGCGCACGTTGGGAGCAAGCTTGAAAATCCGTGAGACCCATCGAAGCGAAAGAACTGCGAGATAAACTTAGGCAACGCAGGCGAGTAAGAGGGCGTGAATCAGAGTAAACGGGACGGGGGCTTACGACGACCGATGCGGGCAGAGTGATCGAGTTCGTCGAAGACCACACGACGGGCTGGTAGCCGCGCCACACCCGGAGGAGATCGGACGGCATCTCTCCGCCGTGGCCGACGAGGCGCTGGCGCGGCGGCTAGGCGCAGACAATGCCCGGCGGGTGGAGGGTATTACCTGGGATCACGCGATCCGCGCCCTTACCAATCTCGCAGCATGTTCGGGTGGACCCCATACTCCGAAGCGAGCTGGGCCCGCATCTTCTCTTCTTTGAATAGTTCCAGCACGGCCTGGACTTTGAAGGTGGACGTGTAAGACTTCCTCATGGCAGTAGTCTACTCTACCCTCGCCTGTTCCAGTGTCCAAATCCTTGGATCCACTATAAGCCAAGAGTAAACCACAATCAGTGTACAGTATAGGGTATGGATTGGCATCGGAGGCAGGCACCATGGCGGACGTTCCGCCGGCACGTTCGGGCGCTGGGTCGTAGCAGCACGTTGTGCTATAATCACAGGGCGTTGAAGAGACGACCTGTGCCAGCTCACCGCTCGTGCCTGCTCCTTCTCCTGGCGCTGCTGTCGTTTGGGCAGACCTCTCCTGTGAGCGCCGCACCCCCATCCATCGACACCTATAAGCAGCTTGTCGCCGAAGCCTATGCCGCGGCGCAGCGCTCGGACCGCATCGGGCTCGACGATCGCGCGGAGCGCCTGCTGCAGGCGACGAATGTAGCCCTGCCGGATGGCACCCTGCTGCCTGTCGACAACAGTTGGCTGCGAGCGGCGATGGCACAGGAGCCACCGGCGTACGCCGAAATCGTCGCCCGCCTTGGCGCGATCCTCGACGCACTCGGGCAACCCCACACCCCGCTGGACCCCGATGCGCTTCAGAAGCTTGCGCACGTCTACGAGGTCCCGCCCTTCAAAAGCCGCGGAGTCCCGTCGGCATGGACACGATTCTGGGATGCCGTCTTCCGCGCGATCGGCAATTTTGTTCGCCGAATTTTCGGCAGCCTGCCCACCCCGGCTGTGAACTCCAATCCTGCGCGTCCTTTGAGAGGCCTATCACCGCTTGGCTGGACGCTGTTGGCCGTGGGCATCTCGCTTGTGGTCGGAATCGTGGTGTATGCAGTCCGAGGTGTACGGCGCTCCGTGATAGCCGAGGCGCAGGCCCGAGCAGACGCGGCAGCAGAAGAGACTCTGACGACGGCCCAGGCGCTGGATCGTGCGCAGGCAGAGGCGCGAGCAGGAGACTATCGAGGAGCAGCGCGCCACCTCTATCTTTCGTCATTGCTCTGGCTCGCAGAGCGCGGCCTCCTGCGCTACGACCGCTCGCGCACCAACCGCGAATATCTGAAGGAGCTTGACGGCAGCCCACTTTACGACGAGCTGGCTCCGGTTGTCGAGACCTTCGAGCGTGTCTGGTACGGCTATCAGCCGCTCGACGGCGAGGACTTCAGTGCGTATGAGCGCCAGGTAGCCTTGCTCCGCGAGCACGAGGCACCGCGCCCGTGAGCCATCGGCGCGAGCTCCTGTGGATCGGAGGGCTCTTCTGCGCGCTGATCCTCTTCACGCTCTATGGTCCGGGTCGCGCCAGCACCATTTCTTCCGGCAGGCGCGGCTCGGCACACTCGATCGACGACGAGGGCGCGCTGGCGCTGCAACGCTGGCTCGGCGTGCTCGGGTACGCTCCGGCAAACCTGGAGTACACGGAGTGGCGCATCCCCGACGATGCCCAGGTGCTTGTGATCATCGACGCCGTGGAGAACCCTATTCTCGACTCAGAAGCGCAGGAGATTATGCGCTGGGTTCAGGCGGGAGGCACACTGATCGCGATCGACGAGCGTCCGCAGCTGATCCTCACTCCGAACCGCCTCTGGCACGCGCTGGCTGCGACGACCACCATGAGCGACACTGCGACGATCGCGCCGGCCGAACGTGCAACAGTAGCGCAGCCGCTGCTCGCAACGCCGCCGGTGACGAGTGTTCCCGTCCGGACGACTGCATCGATTCAGCTCAAGGACCCCGGATACGTCACGTTGCTTCAGACACGGTTCGGCCCCACGCTCATTGGCCGCCAAGAAGGCCAGGGCTATGTCTACTTGGGCGTCTCAGCGGATCCTTTCACCAACGCGGGACTGCGCGAGGCCGGAAGCGGCGCTCTTATTCTGAATCTGCTGAGGCGGGTGCCATCGGGCGCGAAGATCTTCTTCGACGAGTATCACCACGGTTTCGCGGGGACGGCCGCCGCGCCTTCGCTGCGCCGTATCGCGCTCAGCCATTGGTGGGGATGGGCGGCCCTCTATACCGTCGGGATCGTCGCGCTGTACATCGTGCTGACGGGGCGTCGGTTTGGACGAGCCCTACCGCTGCGCCAGGACATCGCACGTCGATCCTCGGCAGAGTATGTCCAATCGATGGCACAGCTGCTCCAGCGCGCGGGGAAGCGCCGGCCGATCGGACAGCACTTTCATGATGGGCTCAAGCGGCGACTGGCACGGCGCCATGGACTGACTCCGCCTGCCGACGACGAGGTCTTCTTACACACGCTGTTCAACGCAGGCGCTATCACTGCGGAGCAGGCCCAAACGCTGCGGCAGCTGCTGGACGCAATGATCGAGCCGAAATTGAGCGATACGGATCTTGTTCGACTGGTCCAGGCAGCCGACGCCTTGGCCGAGCAGGTCGGACGGCCACGATGAGATCATCCCGCTCCCTACCGTGGGCGCTCGCCCTCCTGGACGACGGCTTGCGCCTGTACCGCCGCCACCTGTCGGGCTTCCTGCTCGTCGGCTCGGTCCTGCTGATCCCGATGGCGCTGCTGGGAATACTCTTTGCCGCCTTGGTACGAACACAGTTAGGCGAAGGCTGGGGTGTAGTAGGGACCCTGATCCTGGGGCTGATCCAATACCCGCTTCTGCTGTACACCTGTCTCGCGCTCTCACGTACGGCGGCCAATGCGCTCGCGGGCCGGCCGCTCGCGCTTGGCTCCGCCTTGAGGCTCCGTCCCGGACGGGCGCTGGGCATGGGCTGCTATGGCTTCATCTTAGCGATCGTCTCGGGTCTCTCCTCGTCGATCCTGGTCATTTCGGTGGCTTGCCCGCTGCTCTACGCCATGCTCTTCGGCGCGGGATTCCTGGGAAGCATCGGAGGCACCGGGATGCTCGGCGCGGCCGGATCGGTCTTCGGCGTCATCTTCAGCCTGATTTTCCTTTCCACGCTGCTGCTGACCAGCGCCAGCTTTGCGAGCATGGCCTATGCCGTTCAAGCCTTTGCGCTCGAAGATCGACCCATCAGGAGCACGATCAGCCGCAGCCTCGACCTGCTCTTCTTCCGGCTCGGCCGCAATCTGCTGGTCTTCATCGGCGCGGGCGCGATTATCGGGACGCTGCTCATGGCCTACCTCGGAACCATCCTGGTGGGCGGAGCCGGACTGCTGCGGCTGCTCGACGTCCAGCTTTCGCCGATCGCGACGCAGGCGCTTTCGTCGGCAGTTGCGACCGCGACCTGGGTACTCCTCTTGCCGCCACTTCCAATCTGGATGGCGATGTTGCATCGCTCGCTCGCGAACGAGCGAGACGGAGTGGACATCGTTGCCGCCGCCGAGCAGTGGCGCGCCGCTGTACATGGTGCGAAGGGATAAGGAGACTCTATGTTCGTTCAGCAGGTCGCGGATCATATCCGGCGTGAGGCAGCCAAAGTACTTGTCGGGCAGGAAGACCCCTTTAGCCATATGTTGATTGCACTTCTTACGGGTGGACACGTTCTCCTCGAAGGGGTTCCGGGGACGGCGAAAACTCTGATGGCAAAAACGCTGTCGCTGCTGATACAGGCTGATTTCAAGCGCATTCAATTCACACCCGATCTGATGCCCTCCGACGTCGTCGGCACGAATGTCTACGATCTGAATTCGAGCCAGTTCCGGCTCCGGCGCGGACCGATTTTCACGCAGATTTTGCTGGCCGACGAGATCAACCGAGCCCCGGCGAAGACACAGTCGGCTCTACTGGAGGCGATGGAAGAGCGACAGGTCACGATCGAAGGCGAGCGTCTGCAGCTCGAGGAGCCTTTCTTTGTCGTCGCAACGCAGAACCCGGTCGAGTACGAGGGGACCTATCCGCTGCCCGAGGCGCAGCTTGACCGCTTCCTGTTCAAGGTGCTCGTGGATTATGCCCCTCAGGAGGCAGAGATCGAGATCCTGCGTCGCTACAACACGGGCTTTGACGCTCGCCACCTGGAGCGGGCGGGGCTGCAGGCGAGCGTACGGCCGGATACCTTAGCTCGCTGCCGCGACGAGATCCAGCATGTGCAGGTCGAGGCAGGTCTCCTAAAATATATCACCGACATCGCTGCAGAGTCGCGCCGCACCGCCGATCTTATTCTGGGGGCCTCACCTCGCGCTTCAATCAGTCTGCTGCTCGCGGCCAAGACCTGGGCGGCGATGCAGGGACACGAATATGTCGTGCCCGACGATATCAAATTCCTCGTCAAGCCGGTCTACCGCCATCGCATTATTCTGCGTCCGGAGGCCGAGATCGAAGGGCTCTCCCCCGATAGCGCCGCCGACCAGATTCTGCAGCGCGTCGCAGTACCCCGCTAGCGCTGCCGCTATGCTGCCCACGCCCCGTCTGCTTGTGTTGCTGCTCCTGGGTGCCGTCGTCGTCGCCGGAGCTTCGTTTGCCGGCGCGCTCACGTGGGTAGCGATGATCTACTTCGTCGCGCTCTTTGGCCTCGTCGCAGCCGACCTGATCCTCACGCCGCGCCCGACGCAGATCGAGGTCAGACGCGTGACTGAGCCGAAGCTCTCGCTGGGCGCCGACAACCTGGTACAGCTCGAGATCGCCAACCAGAGCGGGCATCCGGTCGATTTCGAATTGCGGGACGAATATCCCTATCAGTTTCAGGTTGACGAAACCCTCTTACGGGGCAAGATCGAGCCCCTCGGTGGAACAGAGCTCCGTTACCACGTCCATCCCTTCGCCCGTGGGGACTACACCTTCGGTGCCGTCAATGTGCGCTACCGCTCGACACTAGGCACCTTCCGCCGGCAGGGGCGCTACGACGGCGCCACGCTCGAACATGCGACAGTGCGCGTCTACCCGAACGTCCTCGACGTGCGCAAGTACGACCTGCTCGCGCGCAAAGGGCTGCTGGAGGAGCTTGGCCTGCGGCACGTGCGGGCGAGCGGAGCAGGAACCGAATTCGAGCGGCTGCGCGACTATACGACCGACGACGAGTTCCGGCGCATCAATTGGAAGGCCACCGCGCGCCGGGGCCGGCCGATCGCCGTCGAGTATGAGACCGAGAGATCCCAGCATGTCGTGTATGTCCTCGATACCGGGCGCCTGATGCGCCCGCCGATCGGCGAGCTCGCGAAGCTGGACTATGCGATCAACGCTGCCCTACTGGCGAGCTACGTGGCGACACTACGGGGAGATCAGGTTGGACTGCTGACCTTTGCCGACGAGGTTGGCGTCTATCTTCATCCGGCCAAAGGCCGTGGCCAGTTCTACACGATGCTCGAGCTGCTCTACAACGTTCGCTCCGAGCCGGTCGAGGCCGATTACGGCCGGGCGCTGAGCTACCTGAGTATCAAGAACAAACGCCGCTCGCTGGTCGTGATCTTCACGGACCTCGCCACGCTCGACGCGGCGAAACCGCTGATCGCCTACGCCGCACGCCTGGCCCTCCGGCATCTGCCACTCGTGGTTACGATGCACGATCCCAACATCATCGGGCTCGCCAGCCAGCCGGCGACGTCGGCAGCTACAGTCTATCAGCGCGCCGTGGCCGAGCAGATGATCGACGAGCGGCGGGTGATCCTCGATACGCTCAACCGGGCGGGGGTGCTGACGCTCGACGTCGACGCCGACAAGCTATCGATCTCGGTGATCAATAAGTATCTGGAGCTCAAGAGCCGGAGCATGCTCTAGGTGGGAAGATCCGGGATTCAGAGGCTAGCATGACTGCCGGGTAAGACTGTTCTTAATCGTGGTGTGAGAGGCGCTCCTTAACAAGAACAGCGGATTCATGGACAATCCTGGGTGACGACCCAACAGGAGGAATCCATGAATCCGCAGGCGGTATGGTGCTCTAACTTGGCCTGTCCCGCAAGGGGCCAGGTGGGGCAAGGCAACATCGGCGTGCATAGCCGCAAGGAGCGGCGCTATTGCTGTCGCGTCTGCGACAAGACCTTTGGCGCCCGCACCGGCACCCTCTTCCATCGCCGTCGCACCGATGCGGCGCTGATCACCCAGGTCATCATCCTGGTTAGCTGGGGCTGTCCCCTGGTCGCGCTCGAACACGCCTTCGGTCTCCAGCCCCAGACCATTCGGGACTGGCTGGAGGCAGCGGGGCGGCATGCCGAAGCCGTCCATCAGAAGCAGGTGGTCCAGCCGCGCGACCTCGGGCAGGTGCAAGCGGACGAGGTGCGGGTCACGACCCAGTGCGGCATCGTCTGGATGGCGATGGCCCTGATGGTCTCGACCCGCCTGTGGCTGGGCGGCGTGCTCAGCACCCGCCGCGATCAGGCGCTGATTACCCGTCTGATGCAGGTGGTCGCCGCGTGTGCCGTGGTCGCGCCGCTGCTGGTGGTGGTGGATGGCTTCAGCAGCTACGTGGAGGCGGTGCGCCGCGCCTTTCGCACGCGCGAACATCATGGCGGGCGGGGGGCGCCACGCAAGGTGCCCTGGCCGGAGCTCTGCCTGGGGCAGGTGGTCAAGCAGTACACCGGCAAGCGGGTGGTGGGGGTGACACGCTGGCTGCGGCAGGGCTCGAGCGCGGTGGCAGCCCGGCTGCTGGCCCAGACGCCGGGCTGTCTGGTTTTCAACACCGCCTACATCGAGCGCCTGAACGGCACCTTCCGGGCGCGGTTGGCGCCGCTGGCGCGGCGGACGCATCATCTGGTGCATCGCAAGGAGGTGCTGCATAGCGGGATGTACCTGGTCGGCACGCTGTACAACTTCTGCACACTGCATGCGAGCTTGACACTGAGCAGCGGGCAGCAGCGGACGCTGGCGATGGCGGCGGGCATCACCGATCATTGCTGGTCGGTCGCGGAACTGCTCTGGCACCGGGTGCCGCCGCCCCGCTGGCAGCCGCCCAAACAGCGGGGGCGCCGCTCCAAGGCGCTGCAACAACTGATTGACCGCTGGGCGACACCATGACCACGGTTAAGCATAGTCTTACCTGACTGCCGGCCGAAGCCGATCAAGTCGACAAAGCAAAGCCCTGCTCCGTGAAATGCCCATCAAACGCGAAGGCTTCCCGTATACCGAACTGACGCATAAAGATGAAGCTAACACAATCCACCATGCTCAATGAGCGCCGGTTAGCCGTGAAGACCGCTGCTACCCCGGCGACATGCATCTCCTGATCGATCCAGTGTATCTCGACCAAGGGCATCAGGTTCTCTTGAAGTGCGCGGGCGGCCATCAAACCAAGTCGACTTTGTACGAGCGCGAATGTTTCCACAGCCACATAGCTGGTGGTTACGAACGCTATTTGCCCGTGCCGCAGCAGCGCCCAAATTTCACGTGCCGCACGATGATTCTGGTCCCTACGATCGAGCGCAGCGTAAAACGCAGATGTATCAACGAATACGCTCAATCGTCACCAGTCGACATATACGCTTCTGCGAGATA
>JBBSGA010000095.1:0-18382 GCA_038254585.1 Chloroflexales bacterium
CCACGCCAATATATCGTGAGCGGCGCATCCCGAGCGCGTAGGCACTTTGCGACATGGTCCCCTCGACGCCGGCCCGTACCGCGTAGCGCGCTTTGAACTCTGGCGTTTGTTGACGGTGACGGGCGGCCTGCAGGGCTTCATGCTCAGTCTGCGGATGGAGGGTCAATTCTCGGGCGCCCACTTTACTACGTGTACACTCGGCACGCATCGGACAAGCCCGACAATCCGCATGGCGAAACTGGACTTGAATGGTCGGTTTCCCGCTTGGACCCGTCCCCGGCGTCCAATAGTGGCTGCACTTTCCTTGCGGACATACCACGGTACAGCTTGCCCAGTCAATACTGAAGTGGGTGAGATCAAAGGCATGCTCGTCTGCAGCTTGCCAGCTGGTATCCGGCGGGACCGGACAGACTAACTCGACGTTGTACTCGCGCTGGCTGGTGGCCAACATCTCGCCTGACCCCGTACGGCGCGGAAAGTGCATCTGCGGCTTTCCGGAGCCTTTTCCATGCTCCGCACCCGGTTCGTTTCCGTTGGCGATCTCGCCGCTCGGCATGCTCCCTGCACCACCACCACGTATGCTGTGCTTTCTTCTCGCGCACGCGTTCGCACTGCTCCTCGACGTCATCTGGGTCGCTCATCCCACCGAGCATGACCAGGATCTCGAGATCCTGCTGCTGCGGCAGCAACTCCGTATGCTCCAGCGCAAGCAGCCCCGCGCTCCTCGCATCTCCCGCTTGGAGAAGTTCACGGTGGTCGTCCTCGCCAACAAACTAACGGGACTGACAACCAGTGCCCGAGCACGGCTCAGTCAGGTCGTGCTCCTGTTCAAGCCCGACACACTCCTGAAGTGGCATCGCGAGCTTGTGCGACGCAAATGGACCTTCAAGAAGCAAGCACCCGTCGGCCGACCTCCTACCCAGCCCGACCTCGAAGCCCTCATCTTGCGGCTGGCAAAGGAGAACCCGACGTGGGGCTACGGCACGCTTGTAAATTATTGCGAGGAGATCAGCACAATTATCGTCTAAAAATCGGCAGCCCAGCAGTATGCTCTCCGACGTGCATCACACTGCACGATTGGAGGAGCCGAAAGGATGCTGCGCTATATGGATCGCTCGACTATCCACTACCTCAAACAGAAAGGCTGGACCAACACGCAGATTGCTGCCTTTGTTGGCCACCACCGGGATACCATTACCCGCGTTCTTCGCGAACCTCTCGATCGTCAGCCTGCTCCTCGCCTCCGCTCCCGTGCTATCGCCGTCTTTCACGACCAGATCCTCGCCTGGCTTGACCAGCGCTTGAGCGTTCAGCGCATGCTCGAACTCGCCCGCGCCGATCCCGACCATCCTTACACCGGCAGTACTCCTGCCTTCTACGTCTATGTCCGTCCCCTCAAACTCGCCCGCACGACCCTCCCGGCTCAGGTTGCTGTGCGCTTTGAGGGCTTACCCGGTGAATTACTGCAAATCGATTGGGGCGAAATGCGCCAGATGCCCTTCACCCGCGCCGGCCTCCACAACCAGACCCGCTATTTCTTCGCCGCTCGCCTCAAGTACAGCCGCTGGATGTGGGTTCGCTTTACCTCCGATATGCGCTCAGAAACCCTGCTGCGCTGCCTGATTGCCTGTTGTGTCGACCTCGGTGGTGTTCCCTGGGTCGTCACCACCGACAACATGAAGACCGTCACGCTCGGCCGTGACGCCCAGCACCAACCGATCTGGCATCCGGCCTTCCAGAAACTTGCTCTCGAGTTCGGCTTTCATCCCGACGCCTGTACGCCGGCTGCCGGCAATCAGAAGACCGCCGTCGAGCGACGCGTTGTACACTGAGGGTATGGCTATACAACTGGGAGCGATGATCGAGAGGATCGTGCGCATACCGCCGAAATTGTTGCGATATACCTATCGGCCGCGCGGCGATTGGCTTGCACTGCCGGTCGTGGCGAGCGTCGCGGGCATTACGCTGCTACACTACCTGACCGGTGCCCACTTCCTGCCGTATCACTCGATCTACCGCAGCCTGTATTACCTGCCGATCGCGGTCGCCGCGGTGCGGTGGGGGTGGCGCGGGGGGCTGTTGGTGTCGCTGGCCATCTCCGCGCTCTATCTTCCTCACGTCTTGCTGCTGGGGCAGCAGATGCCGGATGGACTGCCCGACAACCTGCTCGAGATCCTGGCATTCAGCTTCGTCGCCGCGCTGACGGGATGGCTCGCCGACGCGCAGCGGCGCGAGCGCCGGGAGACCGCGGCGCTGCGCGGCTACCTTGACACGATCCTGCGCAGCCTCCCGGTCGGCGTTGGAACGACGAGCGGCAGCGGAACGATCGTAGCGCGCAATCCGGCGGCCACCCGCATCGTCGACGAATTCGGCGCGTCGCTGACGATTCCGCCGGCGCCCGGCTACAGCGAGTTGAGGGGGGAGGGACGCACGGTTGCCGTATGGCGGGCGCCGCTGAAGCACGCAACGAACGGCTCCGCAGAGGATGTGCTGGTCTTCGAAGAGCTTACAGAACAGCGGCGGCTCGAGGAGCGGGTGCGGCAGGCGGAGCGCCTCGCGGCGCTCGGCAAGCTCGCGGGGGGACTTGCCCACGAGATCCGCAACCCGCTTGCCATTCTCCGGGCGACAACGCAGCTGCTTGCGGCGAAACTGGCCGGCGATGCCGGTCTCCGGCACTATACGGCCGTATTGACCGGCGAAGCTGACCGGATCGACTCGCTGATCGGGGCGTTGCTCAGCTATGCCAGTCCCCATCCACCGGCGATCGGGCGCGTCGACGTCCGCTTGCTGCTGCATGAACTGGCAACTGCCTGCCGGCCGTACGCCGGTCAGCACGGCGTCAGGATCGAGACCGGCATGAGCGGAGAGCTCCCGCAGGTCGCGGTGGACCGCGAGCAGCTCCGGCAGGCGCTGCTGAACCTGATCCTGAATGCGATCCAGGCGAGTCCACAAGGTGCCGCGGTCATGCTGTCCTGCGAGCAGCAGACGACGCGCCTCTGCGTTGTGATTCGCGACCAGGGGCCCGGTATTCCTCCCGAGCTACGCAATCGCGTATTCGATCCGTTCTTCACGACGCGCGAGGCAGGCACCGGGCTGGGATTGGCGGTCGTGGCGCGCATCGTCGCCGACCACGGTGGGACGATCGATCTGGAGGCGCCGCCCGACGGCGGCACCGTTGCGCGGCTCTGCCTGCCAGTGCTCCCGTCCGGAGGCGTGCCCCCTGTGTGCGAGTGCTATCCGCGGCTGGAGGCGTGATGGGCGAGGGCGTGCTGATCGTCGACGACGAGCCGAATATGCGCTGGGGCCTCACGGAAGCCCTCGGCCAGATGGGCTATGCCGCCCGCGTGGCCGCTAGCGGCGAGGAGGCGCTGGCCGAGATGGCGCGCGGGCCCGCCGATCTGGTGCTGCTCGACCTCAAGCTGAAGGGCATGGACGGGCTGGCAACGCTGCGGCGGCTGCGCGAGCGCTGGCCTGACGCCGTGGTGATCATCCTGACCGCCCACGGCACCGTGGCGACCGCGGTCGAAGCGATGCAGCTGGGCGCCGCCGACTATCTGCGCAAGCCGGTCGACGTCGAGGAGATCGGCTTCACGATCGGCCGCGCGCTGGAGCGGCGTGCTCTGCAGGCGGAGGTGCACCGCTTGCGGGAGGCAGGTGTCCAACCGGCTGCGCCGCCGGCCGGCACGCATCCAGCCTGGCTCCAATGTCTGGCCCAGGTCCAGTCGCTGACGGCGCTGGATCTGGACATCGTCTTCGTCGGCGAGTGTGGAACCGGGCGCCGGACGCTCGCGCGCTACGCCCATGCGTGCAGCGACCGCCGCGCGGCGCCGCTGGTCGAGCTTGATTTGCACGCGATTCCGGCCGAGGCGCAGCGGAGGTTATTGTCGTTCGAGCCGGCCACGGAAGGGGTATGGAGCCGCGTAGGCGGGGGCAGCCTGCTGCTGAGTGGCAGCGAGTGTTTGACGGCGGACGGCTGGCAGGCATTGGACGATCTGGTCAGCAAACGCGCGGCGCGGCGCCCCCGCCTGCTGTTCACCGCCGAGGCAGCTCCGGCACTCGCCGCCGGGGGCCGGATCGCGGTCCCGCCCCTGCGCGACCGCCTGAGCGACATCGTCGTGCTCGCCCGCGCGCTCGCGCCGGCACACGCGATCACGGCCGCCGTAGCCGAGCGCCTGGAGGACTATGACTGGCCGGGCAACGTCGGAGAGCTGCAAGGCGTCGTCCAGCGCGCCGCGGTGCTCGCGGGCGACGGACCGATCGACGAGCGCCACCTTCCGCCCGAGATCCGGCGGTCCGTCGTTGACGACCCACCGGTCCAACTCCCGGCAGACGGGCTGAACATGGAGCAGGTTGAGATCGGCTTGCTCCGCCAGGCCCTGCAGCGTGCTCACGGCAACAAGACGCGGGCGGCCGAGCTGCTTGGGTTGACACGTCCCACGCTGCTCTACCGTCTCGACAAATACGGCCTCGACCAGACGCCCGAAAGCTGAGCCGCGGCAGCGGCTGGGCGACTCATGCTATTCACGAGACGGCATAGCGTAGTACAGTGCCTCATCCTACCGAGCCGCAATGCTGGTCGGTGTGGGAGCACCGGAGGGGTTAGCACGAATAAGCGTTGGGTCAAGTTGAGGCGATGCCACAAGGCGACAACCTCAATCACGCTACGTTCAGGTGCGAAAACCGAGTCACTACAGCCCTCGTGGTGTTCCTTTGCGAGTTGACCCAACGCTTATTCGCGCTTCCCGTTTTACTGAACTGGTGACGCAACTGTAGCCCAGTCGAGCGATGCGTCACTTGGTAAGCAACGATTCTCAGGGCCATTTGTCCGGAATGTCGTGCGACCCGATGTTGCGGATGAAACAGACCTGACAGGCATCAACATGCGTCAGGTCTGTTCAATGTGACTAGGCAGGGGGCAAGTCAATCAGCACTTCGTACGTTTCTACGCTGATGTTGCTGATCGCCGGTACTTGTACATCTGCCGGAGGCTGTGGCGGATTTGCAGAGCTTTCAGCAGCAGCACGCGCGTCCGCTTCGTTTTCCCAATACGAGACGCCAAGTCCGCGTCCGGTCTGTCGGTTCACCAACAGACGCAAGCCTTTGAAGCCGTGCAACTTCTGCATATCAGCCACGACAACGTGCTTGACAAACTGCACATCCGCCTCGGTCTGGGACGGATCAGACTGGTACGAATAGATTTGCGCGAACATACGAACCTCCTACCATGTGCTATGGTGTCCGTTACGCAACGGACTTCCTTGAACCGTGTTGACAGCATACGCCACGTGCGATACAGTCCTCAATCATCATCTCGGCGTTTCGATACAAATATCAATACAACGTTTGGAGCAAGCGCCCCCATGCCTCGCCGACGAATCAATGAGCGCGAGCAGGCACGCGCGGCGCAGTTCGCCAACGCGCTCTCCAACATCCTGCACGAATTGCGCATCAGTCATCGCGACCTCGCGGACGCGTTGCATGTCAGTCGCTACACCGTGGACTCGTGGACGCGTGCGGCTGATCCGGCGCTGCCCAGTGAGCAGAACCGCGCGCAGGTGTGTCAGCGTATCGAGCAGCGTCAGGGTGGCGCGGGCGTGAAGCTGGCAGCGGCGGCGCAGTTCGATTGGACGCCGACAGACAAGGGAGGCGCGATCATGGCTCCAGCCGGCAGTGCGAATGCGCTGCGTCACAACTTGCCTGCCGCCTTGACCAGTTTTGTCGGACGAGACACTGAACTGCGCGAGGTCGCCCATCTGCTGACCGTCACGCGCCTGCTCACGCTGACCGGCGTCGGCGGCGTGGGGAAGACCCGCCTCGCACTGCAACTCGCGCAGCAGGTCAGGAGCCATTTCGCCGACGGCGTGTGGCTGGTCGAGTTGGCCGCACTGTGCGATCCGACGCTCGTGTGGCACGCGATTGGATCTGCGGTTGGCGTGCAGGAACGCGCGGCAGATACCAGCCATCACCTGCTGACCGCATACTTGCACAGCAAACACCTGTTACTCATTCTCGATAACTGCGAGCATCTCGTCGGCGCGTGTGCAAACGTGACAGAAGCGCTGCTGCGGGCCTGTCCACACCTGCGTATACTGACGACCAGCCGCGAAGTGCTCGGCGTCTCCGGTGAAGTGCTGTATCGCGTGCTGCCGCTCACACCTCCACCGGCGGCAGAGGACGACGCACATTGGACAGTCGACATTGCGCCTTCCGACGCGGTGCGCTTGTTCGTTGAACGCGCGCGCGCCGTTCAGCCCTCGTTCGCGCTGAGCGAGCACAACGCGCAAGCAGTCGCGCACATCTGCCAGCGACTCGACGGCATTCCACTGGCACTTGAACTCGCGGCGGTACGCGTGCGCCACTTTTCGCCCGAGCAAGTTGCCGAGCGTCTGGACGACCGCTTTCGCCTACTTACCGGCGGTAGTCGTACCGCATTACCACGACAACAGACATTACGCGCTGCCCTTGACTGGAGTCACGATCTGCTTTCCAACGCGGAGCGCGCGCTTTTCCGACGCCTCTCCGTGTTCGCAGGCGGATGGAGTCTCGACGCTGCTGAGCAGGTGACGGCGGACGGAGGCCACACGACGGAGAAGGAAGACGACGGTGATCATTGGCCCTCCGTTATTCGTGGGCGTGACGTTCCCGATATACTCTCCCTGCTCGTGGACAAATCGCTCGTCGTCGTGGATCAGCGTGACGGCGAAGCACGCTATCACATCCTCGAAACCGTGCGCGCGTACGCGCGTGAGCAATGCGCTGCGGCGGGCGAAGTCGAAGCCGTGCGCGATGTACACCTTGCATACTTCCATCGCTTGGTGCTGAACGTGAAACCGATGCTGTATGGTGCCGAGCAACTGCGCGGCTTTGCACAGCTCGACCGTGAGTTAGAGAACATCCGCGCCGCGCGGGAGTGGGCGTTGGCGACGCAGCCGATGATGCTGATCGAGATGGCGGATGCCCTGCAACTGTACTGGCAATTTTGGGGTTCGACGAGCGAGGGGCTGGGTTGGGTTAAGGAAGCGTCCGCACGCGCGGCGACGCTCCTCTCAGCGGATGGCGTGCGTGCACAGGCAACTATCTCGCGGGTGTTGGCGGAAGTGGCGCGGATGCAAGGCGAGAATGCCCTAGCGGATTCCATGTCGGCACAGGCCGTCGCGCTCTACCGTACGTTGGACGATGTCCCTGGACTCGGAGCTGCGCTCTGCGCGCGCGCGTTCAACACCCTTGAAGCCAACCAGTTCGCGGCGGCACGCGCCGCCGCCGAGGAAGCTAGTGCCTTGTTGCGCACGTGCGACGACCAATTCCATCTCTCGTATGCGTTAGGTACGTTGGCACGTACGCTGGCGGCGCTCGGCGAGTATGGCGCGGCATACCAAGCCGTGCAGGAGTCAATGCGCAGCGCACGCACGGCAGGCGCACCGCTGGCGCTCAGTATGGCACTACTGGGTTCAGCCTTCGTTGATGTGCAGCGCGGTGAGCTTGACCGGGCGCGCAAGGAACTGGAAGAGGCGATCATGCTCTTCCAAGCAACACACAACCACCATATGATCCATGTGGGGCGGGGGCTGCTCGCGGACATCGCGCGTCAACGTGGCGAGTTCCGCGACGCTGAGGCGCTCTATCACCAAGTGATTGCGGGCTGGCGCGAGCGCGGACAGTTTGGCGCGCTCGCGCGCTGCATCGAGTGTTTAGCATTCATCGCGCACGCTGAAGGTAAACACACACGTGCTGTTCGCCTGTTAGGTGCCACTGCTCACGTGCGCGGGTCCACTCAGGCACCAATGACCGAACCAGAGGAGTCGGAATCCGCCCAACACATTCGACAATTGCGAACGGAGATAGGCACAGCAGCAATCGAGGCAGCGTGGGGAGACGGTGCAGCGCTGACCGTCGAGCAGACCGTCACGCTGGCACTCAACGGGTAGTTGTGCCGTGCAGGCTGCATGATCCGTCCACGCCGCCAGTGGAGATGGCGCAGCGGTTAGTACGCGTCTAGAACGATGCGCCGTTAGGGTACGGCAGGGAGTACGACGCCCTGAAGTCGCTGAATACCCAGACCGGGTCAAGATGCGGTTCGTGACAATGGCCAACTATGGTGCGGTAGTGTCGGGTCTGATTGAAGTGACGGGTTTCCAACACTGAAACAGCAGATTAAACGTGCCTTTTGTGGCTTTCCAGTGCCGTAGGATCGGTTAGCGTACAATTTTCCCGGAATGATGATGTTGCTGGCGAATCCAAGACGGGAGCCCTTCTCACGAACTTCCCGCTGCGAGTGCAGCAAATCGGGAAGCGCGAATAAGCGTTGGGGCAAGCTGGACGGGGCACCAGCTACGTGTGATAGCATGAAGCCGGCGTTGTAGTGAACAAGGAGTCCTCCCATGAGCCATATCCGCGTGCTGATCTGCCGCGTCGACGATCCCGCCTCTGACCAGATGACCCAACTCGCCGCCTTCGACCTGCCCGCCACCGATGTCGCGACGTTGCAGCCTGAAACTGCCCTCGATGAACTTGAAACCACGACCCAGGAAACCGGGAACGCTATTCTACGTCGGACACTCCAAGCCCAGTGGGACCTCATCGACGCTGAACTGACGGCGCAGCACCGCCAGACTTTTTCCCCGTAGGGTACGGAAAATGCGTCCGAGGCATCCGAGAGCTACGCAGCACGCCGGTAATAGTCGTGGAGCACACCGCCCAAAAGATCGCGCCGCTCGATAGGGCCGTCTCTCGGCGTGTGGAGCAACCCGGTCGGACACCGCTGATTGATGCCCGGATGTGGCCGGGCAGTATTATAGTAGGGGATGTAGACCGTCAGTACCCGACGCAGATGACCCTCACCCAGGATCAGGAGCTTGTCCAGGCACTCCTCTCGAACGGAACGAATCCACCGCTCGGCAAACGCATTCGCATTTGGTCCCCGCACCGGTGTCCGGATGATTGTGACATCCTCCGACCTGAAGACCGTGTCGAAGCTCGTTGCAAACTTGGTGTCACGATCATGGATCAAGAAGCGGATCGGCACATCACCATCCTGGAGCTTCCAACTGAGGTGACGAGCTTGCTGTGTGACCCACGCACTTGTCGGGCTTGACGTACAGCCTGCCAGATGGACCCGTCGACTGCCGAGCTCGATGAAAAACAAAACATGAAGCGTCTTGAGCCACGCAGTTTCAACCGTGAAGAAGTCACAGGCGATAATCTCATCCTTGTAGTGCGTCAGAAATGTGCGCCAACTGGTCCCGTGCTTGCCGCGTTCTGGTGCGGGAGGCACATGCTTGCGCTTGAGTACATCGCGGATCGTTGAGCGTCCGATGGTATAGCCCAGTTTGCCCAGCTCTCCTTCCAGCTTTCCATACCCCCAGGTCGGATTCTCCCGCGCCAGACGAAGGATCAACGTTTCAAGCTCAGAAGCGATCGGTGGTCGGCCCAGCGGCACCTTCTTCTTGAAGGTCCATTTCCGCCGCACAAGCTCACGGTGCCACTTCAACAGCGTGTCCGGCTTGAACAGGAGTACGATCTGGCTGAGTCTGCTGCGGGACCTGGTCGTCAGTTCCGTCAGTTTCCCAGCGAGGACGACCATTGTGAGCTTTTCCCAGCGAGAAATGCGAGGTGGCTGGGGCTGTTTACGCTGGAGAATACGCAGTTGCTGGCGCACGAGAAGGATTTCCACGTCTTTGTCGTGGTCGGCTCGACGGTTCAGCCAGATGAGGTCAAGGACGAGCGAGAAGGCGCGGGCGAGAAGCAAGATCATCATGATGTCACACATTGCAGGGACTATGCCGTGCGGCGAAACCGGAAGGGAAAGCGAACTCAGGGTGAGCAGAAAGAAGGCTGTGCATAGCCTCAGACGCATTTCCCGCACCCTACGAGGTCCAGCCGCAGTACCATGACTGCGTATATCGCCCGAACAACGCCAATCTGCTACTCGTGCCGGGCGTGGCAGGTACATCCTTCCGCTCGTGGCCAGGAATGCTCGTTGAGCTCAAGCGTGGTCGCGGAAAGTATATGCTCCACCACACGATGGGCACGTTCGCTGTATGCCCTGAGCTCCTTAGCTCGGGTGTCTGTCCTGAGCACACAGGCTGGGGCGTTATGCCAGCCCGGCATCGCGCGCGCGGATGATTGCCTGCGCGCGATCTGCCACCTGCAGCTTGGCGAAGATGTTGGAGATGTAGTTACTGATGGTCTTGGGACTGACCATCAGTTCTTTGGCAATCGCCGCGTTCGGGTGACCGTGTGCGATCAACTGCAGGATTTGCCGTTCGCGCTCCGTGAGGGTGGGGAACGCCTCTTTCGGGACTGCCGCTGGCTGCGCGGCAAAGAACCCGAGCACCCGCGTCGCGATCGCGGGGCTGAAGATAGCCTCGCCGTGGCCGACTGCCCGGATCGCCCGCACCATTTCCTCCTCATCGGTGTCTTTCAGCACATACCCTCGCGCTCCGGCGCGCAGCGCCGTGAAGACCGAGTCGTCATCTTCAAAGAGGGTCACGATCAGGACGCGCACCTGCGGGCTGGTGTGCATAATCGCGCGGGTCGCCGCGATCCCGTTGCCGTTCGGCATCTGCAGATCCATCAGCACGACGTCGGGCTGGAGTGTTGCCGCCAGCGCGCTCGCCTCCTGGCCCGTCGCGGCCTGCCCGACCACCTCCATGTCCGGCAAGGCGGCAAGCAGCGCGCGTAGTCCCTTGCGAAACAGCGGATGGTCGTCGGCAATCAGGATGCGTAGTGGCTCCATCGACTCCTCCTATGCCGGGCCTGATCCAGCGGGAGCATGTACGGGGAGGTGGACCACGACATGGGTACCACCACCCGGCGCTGGCCCGACGACACACGTTCCGCCGAGTTCTGCCGCGCGCTCACGCATCGAGACGAGCCCTATCCCAGCCTGGAGCTCCGGCGGCAGACCCACGCCATCGTCCGTGATCTCCAGATGGAGCCCATCTGTAACCACCATATGCACGCTGCAGCGCCGCGCGTGCGCATGGCGCACGACGTTGGTCAGCGCCTCCTGGACAATCCGATAGACGGCCACCTCAACCGCGGCCGGGAGGGGTGAGAGTCGCTCCGGCGCATCGACGACGACCTGCAGGTGGTGTTGGTCCCTACCGGCTCCTGCCCCATCGGCAACGGTGCTGCTGCGCACGCTATACTGGGCAGCCTGTGCACGTAGGGCCGCGAGCAGTCCCAGTTCGTCGAGCGTGGGCGGGCGCAGGTCGTAGACCAGGCGCCGGATGTTGGCGATGGCCGCGCGGAGTTCCGTCCGAAACTCGAGTACGGTCGCCTCTGCCGCGGTGGCATCCTGACGGATCAGTGGCCGGAGCACTGCGGTCTGGAGGTGGAGGGCCGCGAGCTGCGCGCCCAGTCCATCGTGCAGGTCGCGGCGCAGCCGGCGCCGTTCCTCCTCGCGTGCCGTAACGATCCGTTCACGCGAGCGTTGGAGCTCGGCGGAGAGCCGCACGGCGTGGGCTGCCATGCCGGCCTGGCGCGCAAGGTCCTCAAGCAGACGACGGTCGGCAGCCGAGAAGCACTCGCCGGGGCTGCGCGGCGCGAGGATGAGCTCGCCAACGATGTCGGTGTGATACACAAGGGGGAGGGTCAGCAGATCCTCCCGCTGGCTGAAGCTGGCGGCGGCTTCCCGATCCTGTTCGCCGGCTGATCGTGGTGGGGATGAAGGTTCGTCCCCGGCCGATGCCGCGATCCGAAAGGCGCCCTCGTGCTTTAGCGTGATGGCGGCATACGGCAGCTTGAGGGCTTCCTGCAAGGTCTGCACGATCGTCGGCAACACGGCCTCCGGGGCTAGCGAGGCTTCAATGCGTTGGCCGAGGCGTGAGATCACGACGTACGGTTCGTCGCGCTCGCCATAGAGTAGCCGGTTGACGCCGCGCTGCAAACGCGCACGCAGCGGCTGGAAGAGCACGGCCACAAGCCCTGCCGCCAGCAGCGAGCGCGCGATGGTGTCCCGCGCGGGCGGACTGTGAACCAGCAACGCGTCGACCCCACCAACGACGAGCAGATAGATGCCGACAACACTGGCCGTGAGCCCACCATAGACCAGGGTCCGGTTGATGATCGGGTCAACATCCCACAACCGGTAGCGCAGGATCGCCAGGCCGATCCCGATCGGGATCAGCAGCAGCGTCAGGCCGACGAGCATCGCGCTGGCGATGGACAGGCGGGTCCCGTTCTCCAGCCGCCAGCCGGAAGTCAGGCTCACTACGAGTACGGTGCTGCCCACGAAAACCACGACCAGCAGAGCAGTGATGACCCATTTGGTCTGCTGGCGCTGCTCCGGGCTCGACACCGAGCGGTACCGATAGACCTGTGCCACGACGAGAGAGCCTAATATTCCCAGGTAGGTGACCTGGCCGAGCGCGGCGAGCTGCCTTTGGAGTGGCGCGGCGAGCGTTGGCCCGAAGATGAAGTACACCATTTGGGCCGCCCATCCCAGGGTGAGCCAACGCGTCCAGTGGGGCACGAACCGCCCGTCCGGGAAGAGATAGAAGAAGGCCGGCAGCATGGCCAGGCCGATGAAGCGTAAGGTCCTGGCGGCATACCAGCTGATGTGAGCGGTGGGGAGCCCGGCTTCGAGCGGAGGAGCGCCGAACGTCACCAGGAACAGTCCGACAAAGAGCGCAATCAGCTCGTCAGATCTCCGCCAGAAGACGATCCCCGCGACGACGCAGCAGACCGTGGAAACCACGATCTGGTTCGCAACCTGCAGCAGGGCGTAGGTTGCGGGAGCGAGGCCGAGGTCGCCAAGATTCGCCCGTACGACCTGAGCCTGCGCCGTGCGCAGCTGGAGGGCGTACCGTCCTGGAACCGTCGCGCTGAATAAACCGACGTCGAGCGCGACCAGCGTCAGCCACAGGATGCGGGCAAGGAGCAGCTGGCGCCCCTGCAGACGATGGGGCGCTGCCCGCTCGCCCAAACCTATCGCGGCTACCCGTGACGGCACAACTGAGATGAGACGCATATGGTGGCTCGACATGTATGCATCGGCACATGGTGAGAATAGTGCGCATTCTAGGCGACCCACCATCTGTCTGTAAAGCAGACTATAGCCTCGTGCCGACGGTTGACCGGCGCGCTACCGGCTGGCGCGGAGATGTGCTAGCTCGCGCACGAAGAGCGGAGCGGCCCAGGACGGCAAGAACTGCCCTCCGGCGAACGCCTCGTCAGTGAACGCATGAGCGCTGGCTGCGTCGACGAGCCCTGCGGGGGGCGGGCCGATGACGACCGGCTGGTTGTGATCCTTGAAGACGACGACCGACTCGATCTCGAGTGTCCCAAGCTTCGGGTCGGCGCCGAGCGTCGTGACCTGGGTCTTGTATACCGTGTTGTCGCTCCTGGCGAGGAAGAGGTTCAGGTTGGCGGCCGTCAGCCCTGCCGGAAGCCTGGCGGGACTCACCTGGAGCTGATACTGGGTCGTCAGCACGCCGTTGATCTCGATGTCGCCGATGCGATAATGGAGGTCGTCCGCTAGTGGAAGCTCTGGGAAGAACCCCTCGAAGGGCGGCTGGGGCGTGCGTGTCTTCCAGCGTCGCTCATTGTTCTGGCGCACATACTCGGTGCTGCCGACGGCAATGGTTTCCGTGACCTGATTGCCACGGAGGTCGACAGAGACGGTATGCGCACAGTCCTGCCCGCTGGCGCAGGGCGCGAACTCGGCCTTCCCATAGCCGATGACGACCTTGTTGATGGCGAAGACGTAATCGCTGCGGCCCGTGGCCGAGAACTTCGGCTCTGGGATCGTGTCGACACGCTCGGCGGCGAAGACCGGCGCCGCAATCAGGAGCCATCCTGTGACGAATAGCACGGTTGTGAATCGCTTGATCATTGATCTCCTCCGTCTGTGTCAATACCGTTCCGACGCTCGTGACCAGCACCACAAACCTTCGTGTACAACCGGTACCTCCTTTCGTCGCGGTCAACGCGTACAATGTTTGGGGTGACCGCCGGCCCGTTGGGAATGCATGGACACAGCGTAGCTGAGCGACGTTCCTGGGAGGTAGAGGATGTGCCCCTGGTTGGTCGGGAAGGCGTGCCCGGGAAGTCTCTGGGTGATGGTCGTGTTTGACGCCTGGAACGTGCGATACGGAACGTGACCTGTTATCGCTGAGGGGGCGATGGACCTTTCACATTATGGGCGGCTGCGGCGGCCGCTGATCAATGCGATCAGCCTGAGCCTGCATCGCGCGCGCGGATAATCGCCTCTGCCCGGTTGCTGACCTGGAGCTTGCCGAAAATGTTCGAGACATGGTTGGAGACCTAGCCATATGATCCTTGTCATATGTCTGTCCTTTGGATGAGAAAATGACACGTGTGCCGACAGTACCATCATCGCCTTTACCGCATCAGGAAGCGGTATTTAGACTCTCATTCAAAGGACAGATATGTGTCAACCATCAAATGGCTAGGTCTCCTCCGTCGCCCGCCGGACGGCACGCTGTCCCTCCTGCCAGCGTCATGCACATCGCAGCCACCGTCGCGACGACCGCGCCATCGCCGACCTCCCGTGGCGCGGCACGACGGTCAGGCTCTGGGTGCGGGTGCGCCGGTCCGTTTGCCGGGTCGCGGCCTGCCCGCAGTGCATCTTCGCCGAGCGACTGCCGCAGCTCCTGGGCCGCTACGTGCGGCGGACCCACCGGCTGCGCGACGCGCTGCAACAGCTCGGGCTGGCACTCGGCGGGGCCGCCGGCGCCCAGCTGGCGACGCTCCTCGGCCTCATCCGCAGCATGTTTCGGCAAAACCAAGCGGTTATGCTTTGTCTGGCTGGTAGACAAGCGCAAGGGAGCCAAAACTGAGCGGTTTGCTCTCGACAAGCCGCAGCTTCGTCGGGGGCGTCCCGTCCGGGAAGAACCGCCTTCCCCTGCCCATGATGAAGGGCTGGACCAAGAACCGATACTCATCGATCAGATCCGTTCCCATCAGCGAATGGACCAGGGTCGCACTGCCATCGATAATGATGTCTTTGCCCGGCTGCTGTTTCAGTTTGGTGATCGCTTCCACCACATTGCCTGAGATGATCGTGGATTCGTTCCAGGGAGCTGTCGCGAGCGTGGTCGAGACCACATACTTGTGCATCCGGTTGAGGATCGGCCCAGGACCATCGCCGGTCGTCTGGGTGGACCAGCCCGGCCACAGCATGTCATAGGTGACCCGTCCCAGGAGGTACGCATCGCCTTGCGAGTATTCCTCCGTAATGTAGCGCATTCTCTCGGGGCTATTTGTGTTTTGCCACCAGTAATCCATCGTAGCTGCGTCAAAGACACCATCCAGGGTGGTCCACGCTTTCACCCAGAGCTTCCGCATGGTTGTTCTCCTTCCAGGAATACGATCTGCTTACTTGCTGCAAGCAGACCTCGCCGTAGGATGTGTGACAGATATTTGCACTGACGTGGGTCTCCCTCGTTCTTGGTGAGTTCGCGTCATACCTGTTCAACCCACTGTTTCACAATTGCCCCGAAGGCTACCGCCTTGGCGACAATGTCCTGCATGTCGGAGAACGTCGCCACGCAGCGATCCTTAGCCGCCCAGTGGAGCAGGCGCGTCGGATCGTCGATGTCTCTGCCCTTGCCGGTCGGTCGAGCCTTCGCCCCGGTGTGCAAAACGATTTGCACGGTCTCGACCGGCCGCAATTTGAACGTCGCGAAATGCTCGGTAAGGGCGAAGCTCGGGGCATTCCACTTGATGCTCTCCGTGATCCGCGGATCAGCCCTAAGAATGATCCCTCGCACTGCCTCGATTTCTGGCTTGAGCGGATGTTCTAACCGCGCCATAAAGTCATTGACCGCCTGGGTAGTGTCCCCTCGCACCCGGTTCATATGGTTGATCTCCTTGCCGATGCTGGCGATCCGTCCAGAGACTGGAAGCGATACGGATCGAACAACGTGCCACCATCTCAACTGCTGGCTCTTGTCGTTGTGGACCCATCATCACATCTCTCAGCGTCGGAGAGAGTCACAATCGATGTGCGTATTGAGGCAATGCAGATGCGTCACACCGCTTGGCCCGCCAAACCACAACGAGACAGCTGATTCACCAAGAACGAGCGAGACCCATTCCCCGTGGCAATACCTTCAGCGTGGTGTTCGCCGAATAAGCGCTGTTGCTCGACAGAATCCTGTGCCTGTTTCTTTCGCTCGCTCCTGAGGTGGAACACCAAACAGCACCGCCGGGCGGATGAGCTCGTAGGTACGCTTGCTCAGGCGAGGTAAAGAGCAGCTCTCGCTGTTCCCGCTGGTGCGTTGTCGCAATGCGCTGGCACTTGGGCTTTGCCATGCGCTCTATCGTACGCTCGCCGCTTCATGCTTGTATCGGGGGGAGTTGGCACAGCAATGGCGAGATCCAAGCGTTCGATCGCTCTACGAGCAATCCTTCCTCGGTCAGCACCTGGATGGTGCTTAGCGGAGCAGCGCCGCGGAGCGGTCACGCAGGACGCGCTCGGCCTCCGCCACGATGTGCTGGACGATGATCCCGGCTGATTCAAGTGATGGGATCAGCCCGACGGCGACGCCTGCACTGATATCGGCGACGGTCGGGTCGCCCCGCTGGGAAGCCGCCTCCAATTCGCGGCGCAGCTTCGCCTGGCGTTCCGCAATGTCGCCTGTGCGTCCCTCCCACGCGGTCGTGAACGCGTTGCGCAGCACCCGGTCAGCGATTCCCTCAGGAAAGGGCGCGCCGCGCACCTGGTCATAGACGCTGGTTCGCACCGTGTCGTCGGCGGTCGCTGCCAGGACCGCCTCCTGTTCCCATGCCCCACCGCCCCATTCATAGCTGGCCACGAACCGCGTCCCCAGCCAGCCGCCCACCGCACCCAAGAGCAACACCGCGGCGAGTCCTCGGCCATCGGCGATGCCGCCCGCGGCAACCACGGGAATGCCCCCGACCGCGTCCACCACCGCGGGCACCAACGCCAGCGTGCCGGCCAGGCCAGTGTGCCCGCCAGCCTCCGTTCCCTGCGCAATGATGACATCCACGCCAGCCCGCGCCGCGTGCGTCGCCTGCGCCACGGTCTGCACCTGAGCAAACACGCGGACGCCGCGGGCATGGGCCGGCGCGACGTACGGGGTTGGATCGGCGAAGGAGTGGTTGATGGCCGCCACGCGCTCCTCGAGGGCGACCTGCACCAAATCATCGGTCTCAGGAAACGAGGAGATAAAGCCCACCCCGAGGGGGCGGCTGGTCTTGGCGCGCACGGATCGGATCTGGGCGCGGAGCCAGTCCGGCCCGCCGCCACGCTTGGTCCCACCGATCATGCCGAACCCGCCCGCAATCGAGACGGCGGCCGCCAGATCGGCGGTCGCTGTGCCGCTCATCGGGGCATTCAGCACCGGGCGGTCGATGCCCAGGATGGCACACAGTGGGGTGGAAAGCATGCTGATCTCCCTTGCTACATTTGCTTGATGCACACGCGGCAGCGCTGTCAGCCGACATCTGGGAGGGCCATGCGTTCGGCACGGCGTTCGAACGTCAGGTCGAAGTCCTTGCGCCACGTCGTGCCATTATCCTCAGACGCGTCGGGGTGGGTGTCGATCCGGTTGCCATCAGGAGACACCGTGCCGACAAAGCGCTGGTAGAAGTCGGGGTCTTCGCGCGTCAGCAGCCACGCGCCGCCGGCGCCGGTCCATGTCATGTCGAACACCCGCAGGACGCCGCGCTCGTCGTAGGTCAGCGCGATGAACGCGTCGCGGGCATCGCTGCGGCTGAGCACCCAGACGGCGTCCGGCTCGTCCCCGAAGCACCAGCGCATGATCAAGAACGCGTCATCGAGCCACGCGACCGTTGCCGCGCCTTCGACGACCGCGGCCGGGTTCTCCCAGAACCAGGCGTTGGTCATCGTGAGCTTCCAGCTCCCGACGAGCACATCCGCGACCTGTTGGAGCGCCTCGTTTCGTTTCCGCATTGCATCACCCTCCAGCTGCGCACGCCATGGCAGGTGCGTACCAAATCATCTGCCTACGTGGCGTGGCCACGCGCTGGTACCATCCACCTGTAGCGCGGCATGATGGCTTCCCTGATGCGGCAAGCATCCACCGCCCTGCGCCAACCTGCTGCACCATGGTCGTCCCGGCGTGTTCGCATGCAGACCTGGTGCGCTCTCATCAGAGCGGAATATAGGTTATGCGGTTGGCGAGCTCACCCGGTTGGCTGGCGCTCAGCACGATCAGGATTTCATCGATCGCCCGTCCCGTTGGGACATCGTCGCGAACTTCGATCACCCCCGGCATGGGCAATCCGGCGCGAATACGCGCATAGGCATGCTTCGTCATCGTTTGGACATCGTCGCGAACTTCGATCACCCCCGGCATGGGCAATCCGGCGCGAATACGCGCATAGGCATGCTTCGTCATCGTTTGGACATCATGCGTCAACAGGATAC
>JBBSGA010000096.1:0-18310 GCA_038254585.1 Chloroflexales bacterium
GGAGCATACATGTCAACGGGTCAAATAGCTCTTGATCGTCCTACTATAGCGCCCCTTGGCGGTGACCGCATTTACGCAGCCATGCGCTGGCTGGTGCTGCTGATCGTCATGGGCTTTGGCGCTGCGCAATTCGGGATCATGCCCTGGCCTCCCTCGCCGACGACGCCGGCCAGCCTCGCGATCTGGGGCTATGCGCTCTTCACAGTAGCAGCCAGCGCGATCCTCTTCGCTCCATCGCTCGGCCGGATCGTCCCCTGGCTCTACGCGGGCGACCTCATTGGATTCGCCGCGCTGACCTATACCGCTCCGGGTCGCTCGGCGGCCTACGAGAACATCTTCTTCCTGCCACTAGTGGCGGCGGCGCTGCGCTGTTCCGAGCGCCGCGTGATTCTCTTCAGCGCCGCAGCGGCGGTTCTCTCGGTGCTCCTAGGTGTCACTGCCGAACATCCCGATGCTCTGGCCGTGATCAGTCGCGTAGGAACGTTCGTCGCCCTGCCATGGCTCTTCCACCTGCTCTCCGAGCAGTGGACCGCCGACAACCGCCACCTGGTGCAATCGGCCGAAAAGCGGAGCGCGGCGGCGTCGGCCAACGCCCAGCAGTACCGGGACCGGATGCGGGCGCTGTACGAGGTAGCCTTCACGCTCAGTACGACCACCAACGCAAACAGCGTGCTTCAGACCTTGCTCGGCGAGTGCGCCAAAATCGTGCCCTACCGAGTAGGTGCGGTGCTCCTGCCTACTGAGACTCGTGACGAGATCGGCGTTGCGGCCGGCCGGAACCTCATGAACGCCGAGTTCCAGGCACGGTTCGTCGTCGGATCGGGAGCCCTTGACACCATTTTACGAGGCGGAAACGGGGGCATGCTGCCGGGTGCTGCCGCCCTCGCGGAGTTCGGTAGCGTGCCGACGCTTACCGCGTGCCGGACACTCTTGCTGCTTCCGCTACGCTCGACGAACCGAACCTACGGCGTCGTCGTACTCGGCAGCGACGACGCGCAGCTGACGGCTGAGCAGATGGAGATGGCCACAACCTTGGTGAGCTATGGTATGGTCGCCCTCCAGAACGCGCGACTCATCGGAGAGCTACGCCTCGAGCGCGATACTCTGGTTGCGCGCGAAGACGAGATGCGACGGCAGCTCAACCGCGACCTGCACGACGGCCCAGCTCAGGCGCTGGCGGCGATAACCATGAACCTTGAGTTTGTCAAAAGGCTGCTCGAGCACGAGCCGCAGCGCGTACCTGAAGAGCTTGACAGGCTGGCGCGCATGTCGCAGCGCGCGAACCATGATGTCCGAACCCTGCTTTTCGAGCTTCGCCCGATGACTCTGGATGGCCAGGGACTGGTGCCGACACTGCGGCTCTATTTCGAGCGCTTTAAGGATAGCTCGACGAAGATCATCCTCGAAAGCAACGACGACCTCGACTTGCTGGACAAGTCGGTTCAGGCCATGCTCTTCAATATCACTCAGGAGGCCGTCAACAATGCTCTCAAGCATGCCCAGGCTACCCATCTCTGGATACGCTTGAGCCGCGCGAACAACCATGTCAGTCTCGTTGTCGAGGACGATGGCAAGGGCTTTGACCTCAAGGCAGTTAGGGAGAGCTACGACGAGCGGGGCAGCTTCGGGCTGATCAACATCGAGGAGCGCGCGCGCTTGGTCAATGGCGTCGCGGAGCTACGCTCCACGCCGGGAGGAGGTACGACCATACGCATAAGCATACCTCTCGATTGATGCTGCGCCTCGTTCGGCTCCCGTTTTGGGGTATCATAGCGGGGCGCGATGATCCAGGAGGAACGAGCAAGCCAAGCCCTAACGTATCCGCGGCTGGCGACGATTGTCGCCAGCCGCATTGTGTTGAACGCGATCTTCCGCGTGGCCTACCCGCTCATTCCGTTTGTAGTCCTGCGCTTCAATGTTCCGGAGCGGACGGCCGCTTGGCTGGTCACAATTCAGGTCTTGGCAGGCCTAACCAGTCCCGGACTGTACGGGCTCATTTTCGAGTTCGCGATCGTCGCATCATTCTCGCTCGCCTCCGGCATCAACCCAGTCGCTCGAGGGCTGGTGATGTCGGGCTCAAACCTCGCGACCCAGACAGGACGAGCCGCTGGATCGTGGTTTGGCATTCGTCTCTTCGAGACTACGAACATCGTCGCCAACGGCGCAGTTGCCGGAGGATTGACCTCGATCGGCATTATTGTCGCCCTGATGGCCGTCCGACCCCAAGAAAATGATGACGCATCAACCGAAACCGAAGCTGTCACAATTCTGTAATCTGCGATTCTGGGTAGCATTGTCCGCGACATGATACGGTGAGCCGGTGACGAAACGACTTCACAGGTTGAGGACGCCGTGGCGACTGATCGGGCGCACGGACTGGCGCTTTTATCTGGGTGCCAGCGTCGCGGCAGGCACGATTGGCCCGGCAGCCGTTCTATTGCCCATGTGGCGCGACGCGATTCTGGGCAGCGTCGCCGGGGCAATGCTGCTCCTCGTCGGCGTGGAGCGCGCACGGGAGCGGCGTCGAATTACGCGGCTGGCCACCCAACTCAAAGCCATCGCGTCCCTTGACAAGCTGGAGGTTCCGGATGACCCTTCGGCTGGTGCACTTGACCAGGCGCTTAACGAAGCTATTCAGCGCACCCGCGAGCAGGCACGTATCGTGCAGCTCTCACGGCAGTCGCTACCCCTTGGGGATGCCCTCCAACTGCTTGACGACGACGGCGCACCGCGCAGCGTAGCGGTGCTAGCGTTGGGTCTGCGCGACCAGGACCAGGCGGCGGTCTCGTCGGAGACGATGGAGCACCTCCGCGAGATCGCCGGAACCGTGGTCGAGGTCGCTGAGCGGCGCTCGGCACTTCTGCAGATGCAGGGCAGTGGCACCTTCGCTCTGATCTTCGCGGCCTTCTCACAGGAGCCTGCGGCGCGAAGTGCTAAGGCTGCCTTCGACGCGGCGGTCGAGCTCATGGCGGCGCACCCCGGTCTGCATTTCGGTCTCAGCTCAGGAACCGGGCTCTCCTGCACGCTTCCAGGGGCCGGCTACACCGTGCTCGGGTCACCGCTCGAAGAAGCAATCCGGCTGCACCGCCTCGCCGCCGCGTGGCATGAGTACCGACTGCTCTGCCCGGAGCCGGTCGCCCTGCTGCTCCGATCGCGGGCCTCCGGCCACCGCACGCCCCTGCAGCTGACCTCGCCCGGTGCTCCGGCGCTCCCGGTCTACTCACTCGAGGTAACGCAGGAGGCTATCGCGCTCGGCGCTTGACAGGTCGTATAGGTAGACGTCAACAGGATGCCTGGCATCCTGTTTTTCGTGTCTAGAGCCCGTCGTAGACATGCTCTAGCTCGTTGCCACCTCGATCTGCCATCGCCGCATCGGCGGCCTCAGCTTTACGAGCGGTCGAGAACCTGGTGCCCGTCGAGCGAGCAGTTCCCCGAATGAGGCGGACAAGATTGAGACGAGCCGAGGGGGCACGGGCCAATCCTAGCATACAATGGCCGTAGTATCACGACACACAGCGCGAAGGAGGCGGGGTAATGCAGCAGAGACGAATGGGACGGACGGGGCTCAAAGTTTCGGAGATCTGCCTTGGCACGATGACCTTCGGAAATCAAGCCGACGAAGCGACGTCGCACGCGATCATGGATAAAGCGTTCGAGACCGGCGTGTTCTTTTTCGACACGGCGGATGCCTACCCGCTGGGCTCAACGCCCGATATGCTCGGACGAACCGAGGAGATCATCGGGCGCTGGCTACGCGGGCGCCGCGATGAGATCGTCCTGGCGACCAAGTGCCGCAGCCAGATGGGGGTAGGCCCGAATCGCGGAGGACTGTCGCGGAAACACATTGTCGCCGCCGCCGAGGCGAGCCTACGCCGGCTTCAGACCGACTACATCGATCTCTACCAGATGCACGCGCCCGACCCCGAGACGCCGATCGAGGAGACGCTTCGCGCGCTCGACGATCTCGTCCGGAGCGGCAAGGTCCGCTATATTGGCTGTTCCAACTACCCGGCCTGGGAGATCTGCAGAGCGCTTTGGACCAGCGACCAGCTCAATCTACATCGTTTCGAGTGCGATCAGCCACGCTATAACATTCTCTTTCGCCATATCGAGGAGGAGATTCTGCCACTCTGCCGCGACCAGGGCATCGGCGTCATCGCCTACAATCCCCTCGCGGGCGGCTTACTTACCGGCAGGTACCGCAAGGGACAGCAGGTCGAGGAGCACACACGTTTTTCGCTGCAGAACGCCGGGCCCCTGTACCGCGAGCGATATTGGCAGGAGGCACAGTTTGACGCCGTGGAGCGACTGCAAAGCTTCTTCGATGATCGGGGGCAATCGATCATCCGGGCGGCGGTCGCATGGGTGCTGGAGCAGCCGGGGATTACCGCGGCGATCGTCGGCGCCAGCCGGCCCGAGCAGTTGAACGAAAGTGTACAGGGCGCCGAGACCCGCTTGGACGACGAGGCACGCGCCGCCTGCTACGATGCGTGGTATGCCATCCCGCGCTCGCGGAACCCGGGAATCGAGCTGCGCTAGCCGGGCTAGCGCCAAGGCATGGAGCCGGCTGTTCGACGCACGTCAAACGGCCGGCCTTCCTATTCGCTTCGAAGCCTGCCCAACCTCTACGGCAGGCGGACGACAGCATAGTCGAGGGCAACAAATGGAGGAAGACCCTTCGGTCCAAGGCTAAGATTGGTGATTGTGACGGTATTTGAGCCTAGACGAAGCAGCGCGCTGTCGAACGTGAAATTGAAGTTGGCCCACCGGCCGGACTGGAGAGGCTGGTCGTCGTTCGGGAACGGGCTCGCACCGTCGAAGATCGTCGCACCGTTGATCGATATGCGCATCGCCGTCTTGGCGGTATCTTCCGAATCCATACCTTCGATCGTCAACGTAGCTGGGCCCGAATTGACGAACTGAGCGGTAAACGTCGCGCTCATACTGCTGTAGCCGGAGCCCTGCCCATAGACCCAAGTAGCCGTCCGGCCACCATAGGTGCTGGCGCCACGATTTCGCCAGCCGCCAGTGAAGACAGTATCTTCGAGCCGGATCGCCCCTCCATGTCCGTCCACTTGGGTCCCCGCGGCTCCTCTCATCCCGGATTGCGACGGAAGCGGTGCGAAGATCGGCTTCGGCGGCGAAGGCGGCGTCTCCGGAGGAGGGAGGGAAGTTACATCCCCTGCCAGGATCTGAACGAGGGGGCTGGAGATCCAGCCCTGCTCGCCGGTCTCGGCCTGGATCTCCAGCCATCCGTCAACTTGGCTGGTTGCCACCACGTGGGCGCCGTCAGGCAGTCCGGCAACCTGCGGATACGTTAGGCCAGGGCCGCTCCGTAGATATGCGCCTGTGGGCGCCCGCACATTACCCTCAACGCTCGTGTCGCTCGCCATAGTCGCGGTAACAGTCTCCACGGTCCCCGCTTGGTCCGTCCGACCCGCTGTGGGCGTTCCAGGCCGCCGGTTTGCATCGCCGGCGGCCTGGCCCGGCACTCCGGTAGGCCCCGGGACAGATGTGATTGTGCCGATCCGAGGTGGCGATGCAATCGCGTTCTCGTGGTGCGACCAGACGCTGGCCGCCCACAGACCGGCGATGAGCAACACGGCCAGCGGAAGGAGAAGCACCAGGCGCCCAACCGGACCATCAGGTGCCGGCGGGCGCTGAAGACGCATTGGCGGAGCAAGTGGGGTGCGAGCATGCGCAGTCTCGGCGAGTCCCGCACGGCGAACGGGCGCTGTCGACCGGCCGGCCGGGGCGGGAGGCGCCTGAACAGCGTGTGCAAGCGCCGCGATCATTGCCCCGGCTGACGGCCAGCGATCGGATTTGCGCTTCGCGATCGCACGGCGGGCGACCTCGTCGAGCAACGGCGACGACGCAAGCCGCGGCTGAAGGTTGGCCAGGGCGGGTGGCGGCTGGGAGAGATGCGCTTGCGCCACGGCAAAGGGCGAAGGGCCGGTAAATGGGACCCTCCCCGTCAGCAGTGCGTAAAGCAGGATTCCCAGCGCATAAACGTCGGTGCGCCGATCGACTGGCTCAGCCTGGATCTGTTCAGGTGCCATGTACGACGGCGTACCCATCACCACGCTCACGGTTGCAGCTTCCTCCTGAACCAGCTTCGCGAGGCCAAAATCGGTGATGACCGGCCCGTTCGCCGTCACGATAATGTTTTCGGGCTTGAGATCGCGGTGAATAACGTCGCGCGTATGCGCATAGTCGAGCGCGCTCGCGATAGGCCTAAGGAGATCGAGAGCTTCGGCCGGCGAGAAGAGATTACCGGCTTGTCTTCGCTGGCATAGCACAGCATGAAGAGTCTGCCCTTGCAAATACTCCATCACAAGATAGGGCAAACCTTCGTCGTCGCCGACACCATAGATGCCGACGATATGGGGGTGGCGGAGGCGCGCTATGAGGCGAGCTTCGCGCTGAAAACGAAAACGAAAGGCCGCATCGTCGACAAAGGCCGGCAAGAGAACCTTGATCGCGACGATACGGTCTAGGTTTGGCTGATACGCTTTATAAACCGTAGCCATACCACCATGCCCGATCACCTCGATCAGTTGATATGGTCCGATCATTTTTCGCAACTCGTTCAGCGCCAACCGGTTCTCTCCGCACGGCGATCCACGCCCCAGGTAGCGCGAACGATTTCCCGCTCGCGCATGTCGCACCTATCGTACCTGTATTGTAGATCAACACGCCCTGGGAGGCTTGCCAAACCGCGCGGAAAGGAGCACCAGAGAAAGATCCCGCGTCTCAAACTGAGAGGAGGCATCCCGGCAGGATGCCTCCTCTTTCGCTTCGCTCGGCCTGATATGAGCGAGCGCATATCGTTCGTCGCTCCTTAGACGACTACCTCTGCCGGTACGACCGCTGTAAAGCTAAAGCGGCCCTCAGCATCGACGTCTACCACAACCGAGTCACCTTCACGGAACTCCCCCTGGAGCAGCTTGAGCGCGAGCGGATTCTGCAGCCGCTGCTGGATTACGCGCTTGAGCGGCCGCGCACCGTAGATCGGATCGTAGCCTTCCGCTCCAAGCTTGGCCCGTGCCTCGGGCGTCAGCTCCAAGGTCAGCTTGCGGCTGGCCAAGAGCTTGCGCAGACGATCGAGCTGAATCTCGACGATCGTGCCGATCTGATCGCGGCTCAGCGGACGGAAGACGATCACCTCGTCAATGCGGTTGAGGAACTCCGGCCGCAGATTGATTCGAAGCTCCTCGAGCACGCGCGCGCGGATCGCGTCCTGGCTACTCCCCTGGTGCGTCATATCCTGGATGATCAGGCTCCCAATGTTACTGGTCATAATGATCACGGTGTTCTTGAAGTTGACCACGCGACCCTGCCCATCGGTCAGGCGACCATCGTCCAGAATCTGAAGCAGCACGTTGAATACGTCGGGATGCGCCTTCTCAATCTCGTCGAAGAGCACCACACTATACGGCCGCCGCCGCACCGCTTCCGTAAGCTGACCGCCTTCCTCGTAGCCAACGTAGCCGGGAGGGGCGCCGATCAGTCGCGCGACCGTATGCTTCTCCATATATTCCGACATATCGAGCCGGATCATCGCCGCCTCGTCGTCGAAGAGGAACTCGGCCAGCGCGCGCGCTAGCTCGGTCTTGCCCACACCCGTGGGGCCGAGGAAGAGGAACGAGCCGAGCGGCCGGTTCGGATCCTGCAAGCCTGCCCGTGCGCGCCGGACGGCGTCCGAGACCGCCTGCACCGCCTCGTCCTGGCCGACTACGCGCAAGTGGAGTCGCTCCTCCATCTTGATCAGTTTCTCCACCTCGCCTTCGAGCAGCTTTGTGACGGGAACGCCGGACCAGCGAGAGACGATGGCGGCAATATCGCCCTCGTCTACCTCCTGCTTGAGCAGGCTCGCGCCCTGCGTCTGGAGTCCCGCTTCTGTCTCGGCCAGCTCGCGCTCGAGCCGCGTCAGCGTCCCATACTGGAGCTCGGCTGCGCGATTGAAATCGTACTGGCGCTGAGCCTGGTCGACCTGCTGCTTCACCTGGTCGATCTGCTCCTTGAGTTGCTGGATATGCTGGAGCGCTTCGCGCTCGCTGCCCAGCTGCGCCTCAAGCGCCGTACGGCGCTCCTGGAGATCGGCAAGCTCGGCCACGATGCGCTCCAGCCGCTCCTTGCTGGCCGGATCCTTCTCCTTCTTCAGGGCCTCGCGCTCGATCTCGAGCTGCATCATGCGCCGCTTCAGATCGTCGAGCTCCTGCGGGTCGCTCGTGATCTCCATGCGCAGGCGCGCAGCTGCCTCGTCCACTAGGTCGATGGCCTTATCGGGGAGGAAGCGGTCCGTAATATAGCGATCGCTGAGCACTGCAGCGGCCACGATCGCGCCGTCGGTGATGCGCACGCCATGGTGGGTCTCGTAGCGCTCCTTAAGGCCACGTAGGATCGAGACTGTATCTTCGACGCTGGGCTGGTCGACCAGTACCGGCTGGAAACGACGCTCAAGCGCAGCATCCTTCTCGATGTGCTTGCGGTACTCGTCCAGCGTCGTCGCACCGACCAAATGGAGCTCGCCGCGCGCCAGCATCGGCTTGAGCATGTTGCCCGCGTCCATCGCGCCCTCGGCAGCACCCGCGCCCACGACGGTGTGCAGCTCGTCCACGAACAGGATCACGTCGTCGGATTCCTGGATTTCCTTCAAGACGGCCTTGAGCCGCTCCTCAAACTCGCCCCGGTATTTCGCTCCGGCGACGAGCGCGCCCATGTCGAGCGCAACGACTCGTTTGCCCTTAAGTGATTCGGGAACGTCGCCACGCACGATGCGCTGCGCGAGGCCCTCGACGATCGCCGTCTTGCCTACGCCCGGCTCGCCGATCAGGACCGGGTTGTTCTTCGTGCGCCGGCTCAAGACCTGAATAACCCTGCGAATTTCCTCATCGCGCCCGATCACCGGATCGAGGTTACCACGGCGGGCAAGCTCCGTCAGATCGCGGCCGTACTGCTCGAGTGCCGCGTAGGTGCTTTCCGGATTCGCGCTCGTCACGCGCTGTGTGCCGCGCACGTCCCGCAGTGCCTGCAGCAGAGCATCCCGGGTTACGCCGGCCTGCTGTAAAATGCGCTGCGCTGCTCCACCGCCGTAGTCGACGAGCGCCAGCAGGAGGTGTTCCGTGCTGACGTATTCGTCGCCAAAGGTGCCGAGCTCGTCGTGTGCCCGCACCAGGACGGTACGCAGGCGGGGAGAGACTGCCAATTGCGCAGCACTCCCGCTTACACGCGGCAGGCGGCTCAACTCCGCCCGAACTTGCTGGGCGACGGCGCCAACGGCCACGTTCAAGCGCCCCAGGACCTGTGGCACCACGCCTTCGTGCTGCTCCAGCAGAGCCAGCAGGAGGTGCTCGGGCTCGACCTGGCTGTTGCCGTTACGCTCGGCGAGCGTCTGGGCCGAGACAAGCGCTTCCTGTGACTTTTCTGTGAAACGATTGGTATTAAATGCCATAATTAATTCTCCCTCTTGGGTTGTGCTGGTAGAACAATACCGCGCGGATGTTAGAAGACCGCTGGCGTAATGTTAGCGTTGTGTTAGCGCTGGCGGGACCGGCTTGTCCCGGCACCCGACCCATGCTACACTCGCGCCGGTCGGCCAGGGTTATCATCAGCAGGAATCTCGATGCCGCAAGAGTCAATCGTCGTTCTTGATTTCGGATCGCAGTATAGCCAGCTCATCGTCCGGCGCCTGCGCGAAGCAGGCGTCTATAGCGAATTGTTGCCTTTCCACACGCAGCCCGCGCAGGCACTGGCCCTCCGCCCGCGCGGCTTCGTACTGTCGGGTGGCCCGGCCAGCGTCTACGAAGCCGGGGCTCCGCAGCTGCCCACATGGGTTGTCGACACGGGAGTGCCTGTTCTGGGAATCTGCTATGGGATGCAGATGATCGCCCACGCCCTTGGGGGAGAGGTAGCTGCCTCCGCCGAGCGCGAGTTCGGGCCGGCCGAGATCATCGTCGAGCACGCCGAATCGCCACTCTTCACTACATTGCCCGAGTCCCAGCGGGTTTGGATGAGCCACGGGGACAAGCTGACGGTCCTCCCACCCGGCTTCCATTCCATCGCACATTCGCCTAATTCCCCCTATGCGGCGATGGGCGACGAGGACCGCCGCTGGTACGGGCTGCAGTTCCACCCCGAGGTCGCCCATACATCCTTCGGACGCGATCTCTTACGCAACTTCGTCTACCATGTTTGTGGATGCACGGGCGGATGGGAACCGGGTGCGATTGTGGAGCAAGCGGTCGACCACATCCGCGAGCAGGTCGGAGACGGCACGGTCATCTGTGGCCTGTCGGGTGGCGTCGACTCGGCCGTCGCCGCGGCGCTGATCGCACGCGCCGTCGGCGATCAGCTGCACTGCATCTTCGTCGATACCGGTTTGCTCCGCGCAGGGGAAGCTGAGCAGGTCATCAAGACCTTCGAAGATAACCTCCACATACCTTTGACGGCAGTCAATGCATCCGAGGAGTTCCTCGACGCGCTAGAGGGCGTTTCGGATCCTGAGGCCAAACGCAAGATCATCGGCGAGCGATTCATCCGTGTCTTCGAGCGCGAGGCTCAAGCGCTAGGCGACGTCCAGCTTCTGGCCCAGGGAACCCTCTATCCGGATGTGATCGAATCGACGGCCGCGGACCGGAATGTGGCCGCCAAGATCAAGACCCACCATAATGTTGGGGGGCTGCCCGAACGAATGCACCTGCAGCTCGTCGAACCGTTACGCTACCTCTTCAAAGATGAGGTGCGCGCCGTGGGGCTGGAGCTTGGACTGCCGGAAAGCTGGGTCTGGCGCCATCCGTTTCCGGGGCCTGGACTCGCCGTTCGGATCCTGGGTCCGGTAACACATGAGCGCGTGGAAACGCTTCGCCGCGCGGACGCGATCTTCCAGGATGAGCTATGGAGAGCCGGGCTGTATCGAGCGACCCAGCAGGCGTTCGCGGTGCTGCTGCCGATTCAGAGCGTCGGAGTGATGGGTGATTACCGAACCTATGCCGATGTCGTCGCGCTCCGAGCGGTGACAACCGAAGACTTCATGACGGCCGATTGGGCACGCCTACCGGACGATCTCCTGGCACGCACCGCGAACCGCATCGTCAACGAGGTGCCCGCAGTTAATCGGGTCGTCTACGATATCACCTCGAAGCCGCCCGCCACGATCGAGTGGGAGTAAACTAGACGCCGCGCTGCCAGAAAAGCGCGACCTCGCTCCGCGAATAGTAGGCCTCGCTATAGCCGGCGAAGGTAAAGCCGGAGTGTGTAAAGAACGCAACGGCAGGATGGTTACGCGCTGAGCAATGCGCCGTGAGGCCCAAGAGCCCCTCGCCCGCCGCCCAGGTCGCGGCGACTCGGAGCAAGGCTGTTCCGACGCCCTGCTGGCGTGCCTCCGGAGCGACGACGATCCGAGCGACGTGTGCCGCCGGGCGCTCTTCCGCCGCCGTCAGCGCGACAAAGCCCTGCAGCACTGCGTCGTCCTCGGCCACAAAGACCGCCGCGGCCCGCTCCCAGATTGTATCGAGCGGCTCTCCGGGTGGCTCGACGGCTACCTGTCGCGGCAGCCGGACGCAGCGTAGTGCTATGCCAAATTCGCTGGTGGTGAGGGAAGCGGTCGGATCGCGATCGAGTGCCAGCTGCCAGACATAATTGCTGGGCACAGCCTTCGGCATTGCGGCGCAGGCGCGCAGATCGTCGAGCTCAGCGGGCCGCAGTTCCATCGGTCAGATCCCCCCGTCCGGGAGGCGCTGCGAGGGGCGATGTGGGGCGATCAAGAAGCTCTTGCTCGTCGGCTCGAATCTCGGCTACCGGCGCCGGCGAGTCGATCAGCTTTGCGTAGAGATACGCAAGGATAATCCGCACCGTCGCGGCCAGTGGCACGGCGATCAGCAGCCCTAAGGCGCC
Source organism: Chloroflexales bacterium (assembly GCA_038254585.1). Taxonomy (GTDB): domain Bacteria; phylum Chloroflexota; class Chloroflexia; order Chloroflexales; family Kallotenuaceae; genus JBBSGA01. The sequence goes on from JBBSGA010000096.1 coordinate 11,896, forward strand.
GCCAAGGTGGCCACCTGCGAGAATACAGAAGATAACCAAGATAGGGTGAAGCCTGACGATGTGTCCCACGACGTTCGGAATGATCAAATGATCCTCGACCTGGCGAAGCACGAGGTAGATCAGGCCGACGACCAGCGCGAGGAGCCAGTTGGGCCATCCGAACGGCGTCGCAGTTTGAGCGAGGGCCACAACCACGGCCGATCCGGCCGCGGTGTAGGGACCCACAAAAGGAACGACCTCGAGGAAGCCCGTAGCAATCGCCAAGACCAGCGCATACTTGATCCCCAGGAGGCTGAGCGGAATATAGGTCAAGATCGCCATCACGACGATCAGCAGGAGCTGCGCACGGATGTAGGCACCCAGCACTCGATCGACCGAGCGGCCCAGCTCGCGAATCTCGCCTCGATGCGGAGCGGGGATCAAGCCGTAGAAACCCTCGGCTAGCTGGTCGGCTTGCAACAGAAGATAGAACGTAACAACCAGAAAAATGATGAGCAAAATCAGGCGCTCGATCACGCTCAGCACGATATCCGGTACGCTGGCAGATAGGGAACTGGCCACGCCAGTAACCCATTTAACGATATCCGCCTCGGCCGGACGCATATCAATGACGATGGTCCCAAAGCTGAGTGTTCCACCTTTCTCGAGCCAGCTGCTCGCCTGCCGCACAATCTCGGGGAGCCCCACTTGAAGATCATTGAACTGGGTGACGACGCGTGGCCAGAGGTAGTTGAAGCTGGCAAATATGAGCAGCCCGGCCACGATGTAAATCAGCAGGACCCACCAAAAGCGCTGGATACGACTGCGGTGTGAGAGGGTACGCACCAGTGGGTTGAAGAGATACGCCGTGACGATAGCCCACAGGAAGGGATCGAGCAGCCCGCCCATCGCGCGGAGGAGCAACAAGAGCAGCCAGATTACGATGGCAACCGTCGTAATTTTCGCCCATAGAGGGAAGCGCAGCGCTCGAATTTCCATCTATTCCTAAGAGCGGGACCGGCGCACGGGAATGTCAGCCTTGAGATGGTCAGACGCCTCGCCACGAAGCAGCGAAACGTCGATAGCGTCGGGATCTGCGATATCAACATACTTCGAGATAACTGCGATGATCTCCTCCCGCATCGCGTACATCATGTCGGGCGTAAGCTTGACCCGATCGTGAACCAGCACAGTCAGCAGACGCTCTTTCGCGACCGATGAGCTGGTCTGCGGCCTGCGACCGAGCAGTGTATCGAGAAAACCCATAATCCCTCCAGAGCCTTTACCGGCGAGAACGGCGCCACCGTCAATCCTGTACGAGAGCAGACCATAGCTAGTCGCACATCCGGCCAGGCTCAACGTGGGGCGCGCCGTGGGCGGAGGCCCATGGCACCCCAGAGTCGATTTAGGAAGCTTTCATCGGGGGTTAGAATCTGCAGCGGCACATCCTCGCCCAGCAAACGGCGGGCGATGCTCGAAAAGGCCTTGCCCGCCTTCGACGTCCGCTCCATCACGGCAACTTCGCCGCGATTGGTCGTCGTCACGATGCTCTCGTCGTCCGGCACCACCCCGATCAAGTCGACCGCGAGAATTTCCACCACGTCTTCGGTAGCCATCATATCGCCCCGACTCACCATGTGCGGCCGGATTCGGTTCAGGATGAGGCGGGGATGGCCTTTCTCGAAGGCCTCGACGAGCCCGACAATACGATCCGCATCGCGGACGGCCGACACTTCCGGCGTCGTGACGATAAGCACCTCATCTGCCCCAGCGATCGCATTCCGAAAGCCTCCTTCGATGCCGGCGGGCGAGTCGATGATCACAAAGTCGAACTCACGGCGAAGATCATTACAGAGCGCAATCATGTCGTCCGGGCTGACCGCATCTTTGTCGCGCGTTTGCGCGGCCGGCAATAGGAACAGCTCCGGGAAACGCTTGTCCTTGATGAGAGCTTGGCGTAGACGGCAACGGCCTTCGACGACGTCGACGAGATCGTAGACGATGCGATTTTCCAGGCCCATCACCACGTCGAGATTCCGAAGTCCGATATCGGCGTCGACGACGACAACACGCTGGCCATGAAGGGCTAGCGCCGTCCCGAGATTCGCCGTGGTGGTCGTTTTGCCGACACCACCTTTGCCGGATGTCACAGTGATGACTCGCGCCATACGCGCCTTCTCCTTGTAGCCTACGCTTCTGCTCAGGCCTCGCCGCGGCCCCTCCGCATGGACGGCCTCCACGTCCACACGCCCAACAACTTACCGTTTCCCGCTTTCCCAAGGCTCGACTTCGATCCCTTTCGCCGTCATTCGCGCCATTTCGGGCCCGACCGGGCGGCTCCCGGGCGGCCGCGCCAAGGCATCCGCGATGCGCAACAGGGTCGGCGCAAGCTCAAGAGCACAGATGACCGCCGCAGTATCGCCGAGCGCGCCAGCATGCGCCGTGCCGCGCACACGCCCCCATACAACGATGCTGCCGCCTGCCACGATCTCGGCGCCCGGATTCACGTCGCCGATAAGCGTTACATGGCCATGATGGCGCAAAACCTGGCCCGAGCGTAGCGTGCGCTGGATAAGCAAGCCAGCTTCGGCATCGTTCCGCGCTGGCCCTGGTGCCGGCCGCTGGGGGAGCCGAGTCGCGATACCCGCGGCACGACCGGCGCTTCGCCCTTCCCGCGACGACGTCGCGAGCGTGCTGGGCTGCAGGCCGTGCTCGCCCATGAGCGCAAGGAGCTCAGAGAGATCGTCCTCGCCGAGCGCCCGCCCTCCGGTGTCGATCGTGATCTCAGCACCATGGAAGAACTCGGTCCCACGTGAGAAACGTTCTTGGAGCTCGTCCAGGACGTCATTCCAGGGTGCAACTTCGTCCAATACGAGGCGCAAGCCGTCCTTGCCCCCTTTGATTGAAACCGGCGTCGCCATGAGTGCTCCGAGGTTCTAATCATTATAGGGGCTTTGTCAAACAAATAGCATCTGGCCGGATTACAAATTGTCGCCTGCCGGCACATACCCCTGCCGGTCAATGGCACGGTAGATTATACGGGGGAACGGGCTTGAAGCTAGCGGGCGGAGGCGCGGTATGGTAGTAGGCCTGCATGATTTCGGTAGCAGCGGGAACGGCAATCGTCGCCGATCCGTCACTCATATCTCCCGCGCCCTCAACCAGCACCAGCACTTCGAGCTCGGGCTTGTCATACGGCACAAAGCCCGCGAACCAGGCATGGCTACGTAGGCGAATATTTTTCGGATCATACTCGGTGATGCTCGGATCGATCGCCTCCGGATATTCGGCGGTGCCGGTCTTCCCCGCCATCTGGAGCCCCGAGATATCCGGCCGCCCGCAGTTGTCCAGGCCGCTGGTGATTGCCAGGCGCAGGCCCTCCCGGATCGTCTGTAGGTTCGTCGGCGAGACCGGCAGGTGAGCGTTAACCTCGGGAGGAAGATCGGAGACCTTCTTGCCAGTCGCATCCGTGAACGCCTCCACAAGCTGGGGGCGGTAGAGCGTCCCGCCGTTTGCAACCGCCGCCGACGCGACGGCAAGCTGCAGGGGCGTGACGAGAAGGTTTCCTTGGCCGATGGCGAAGTTATAGGTCTCACCCGTCGTCCATGGCTCGCGACCAAGGGGTGTAGTTAGGGACGCTTTCCAGGATTTAGAAGGGACCGTGCCCCGGTTTTCGCCAGGGAGAGGGATACCGGTATATTTGCCGAAGCCAAAGGCCTTCGCCATAGTCGCAAGCTTTTCCGCGGTTGGATCGAGCCCGTCGATCTTCTCGTTGTCGGGCAGGTTGCGAACATCACGCGTGCCACCCATCACCGACTCAAAGAAGATGTTCGAAGAGAACCGCAGCGCTTCGCGCACATCGATCCAGCCGCGATCGCCCCCGAAGGAGTCCGGGAATCGCTGATCGTATTTCGGGTTAGCCTCGAAGTATTTATTCTTGACGAAGAGCACGCCCGGATCGTGGATCTTCGTGTCGGGACCGATCACGCCTCCTTCGAGGGCAGCCGACGCGGAGACCTGCTTCCAGGTCGATCCAGGCGGAAAGAGGCCGGCGATGGTCTGGTTGATCGCCTCCGGGTACTGGCCGTGGTAGAGCGGCTCGACCTCGGCATCCGTGCGCCGCCGGTTGAAGATGTTGTTGTCGAAGGCGGGCCAGCTTACCATCGCGCGCACACGGCCCGTATTCGTCTCCAGAACGACTGCTGTGCCCGCTTTGATCGGCGAATAGGCCCGCTTATCCGGCTGACCCTTGGCGGGCGGCGGCGCCGTCGCGCGGCGGCGCTCCGCCTCTCCGATCCATTTGCGGAGGATTGCCTCGGTCTGCTTCTGGAGATCGTAGTCGATCGTGAGCACGAGGTTCTGGCCCGGCTCGTTTGGGCGCAGGACCCGCCGCTCGTCGACCTGGCGCTGGTACACGTCGACATCGACTTGGTAGCGGCCTAGCTGCCCGCGCAGAACCTGCTCGTACGTCGCTTCGAGCCCGTCCTTGCCGATACGATCGTTGAGCATGTAGCCGAGCTCGGCCGTGTCCGATGGCAGATCGCTGTCCTTGAGGCCGCAGTCCGCCTGGACCTTCGGCGCGTACAGGCCGGCCCAAGTGCTACGAGGGTTATTGCGCATGATGTCGCACTGATCGACCGGACCGACATAGCCCAAAAGATGCGACAGCGAGCGGACTGCTCCGCTCTCCGGATAGCTGCGCTGGTAGTCCCGCTCCACTGTCACCCCTGGCAGCGAGACGGCATTCTCTTTGACGACGCGGGCGATATCAAGAGAGCGCGTCGTCGATATGGGTATCGTTTGGTAGGCGGGAAGATCGGCGCCCGAGACGAGCGCCTCCGTCGGCGAGTGGAACTGAAGCGTCTCCGTGAAGCGCTGCGTGACCGTGAAGGCGGCTGCTGAGCGCGAGATCGGCACAGTTGCCGTCAAAACCGGTGTGTCAAGCACATTGTTCGGAAGAGGGCCGATCACACTCTCGATTCCCTCGCGCAATCCGGCCGCGTAGCGCAGCTCGTCCGTCGGTGAAAGAACCAGTGTCCCGGTAATTCCGAGCATGTCGTCCAACCGCGCAAACAGGTGAGCTCGCTCAGCAGGGGAGCGGGGCAGCTGGCCCTTGCGGACCGCAATGGTATAGGAAGGCAAGCTTTCGGCCAGACGTGTCTTGCCGTCGCGGGCGTAGATCTCACCTCGCAGTGGACGCTCAAAGACAACCTGCCGCGTATGCGCGGTTGCCTCGTTCGCGAGCACTTGTCCCTGCGACAGCTGGAGGTTCCATAGCCGTCCAATCAGGATGGCAAACAGGAGTACGACGGCAACGCGATAGACGACGAGGCGACTCATGAAGCTGCGCTCATTCCTATATCTCGAAGCTAATATCCGGGCGGCTCCGGCGATGGAAACGATCCAGCAACAAGAAGACGGGCAGTGCCGCGGCGCCGTTAGCCAGCGACTCGGGCAAGATCACCGTGACGGGGTAGCGCTCCCAGGCAACGGGAAGGTGTATCGTCGTCATGGCGAGCCCAAGACTCGCGGCGTAGAGCGGCGAGACGAGCAGAACGCTGGCCGTCGGAACGACGCGATTATCGCGCGGAAAACCATCGATCAAAACGGCAACCGCCGTCACCGACACCAACAAAGCCAGCAGATGCGAGCCGATCGGCAGAGGGCTCAACATGTCGAGCGCCAGACCGCCGTAGAGCGCCCAGCGCATACCGGCGGCAAAGCCGCGCAGCAGCGTCCAGCAGACCACCGCGACGAGCACCCAATCGATGCGGAAGTACCAGAAGGAAGGCGCCAGCGCGGTTTGGAAGAGTGCGACAAGCAAGAGCAATCCAATACGCCCCAACTGGCGCATTATGCGATGCTCTATTTTTGGCCGGTAATCACCCATACGTTCCGTACCCGATCGGGATCGACGAAGGGTTGAACCTCGGCGCTCTGAGTATGATTGGTGCGGTCGACGCCCATAACGGTGCCGATTGGAATGTTGGCAGGTACTTTGGCCATAGGCGTGTCGGTCGCCAATCCTTTGCTGAGGCCCGACGTAACAATATAGTCACCCGGCGCAAGCGGCGCCATGGGATCGACGTCGACAAGCTTGATGCGACTGCCGACTTGCCACTGACCGATCACAAGACCCCTGGCGCGTACTGGCTGAGTCGTATGCGCACTGACACTAGAACCATAGTCCGTAATCAGCAGTACATCAGATGTCTGGGCATAGAGCGCGTCGACAATGCCGACGAGCGATGCCGGACTCCCACCCTCCTTGGCGACCACGGGCATACCAAGCTGTACACCGTCCAGCCGACCTCGGTCGATCCTGATCATACGCCGACCATTTTCCGCGTTCGCCTGGACAACCGTAGCATCCGTTGTCATCCACTCGTAGGTCTGGCGCACTCCAAGCTCGACCTTGAGCCGGTCGTTTTCGGCC
>JBBSGA010000097.1:0-18189 GCA_038254585.1 Chloroflexales bacterium
CTCAAGCCGCATCTGATCCGCTATTGGCTGACCCCACCCAACGACGATCAGTTTGATGCCAAGGTCACCGCTATCTGTGGCATCTACCGCGCGGCGCCCGCGCTGCGGGCGCGTGGCGACCGGGTGGTCACGACCGATGAACTGACGGGCATCCAGGCGCTGGAACGCAGGCACCCCGGCTTGCCGCTGGCCCCCGGCAAGGTCGAACGGCGCGAATTCGAGTATATCCGGCACGGGACCTGCACCTGTATCCTCAGTCGGGATGTGGTCACCGGCCAGGTGATCGCCCCGACCCTGGGACCCACCCGGACGGAAGTGGACTTCCTGGGGCATGCCCAAGGGGTCGTGGCGACCGATCCGGCGGCCGGGCAGTGGCACTTTGTGGTGGACAATCTGAACACGCACATGTCGGAGGCACTGGTGCGCTGGGTGGCAGCTGAATCGGATCTGGACCTCGACTTGGGCGAGAAAGGCAAGCAGGGGATCTTGCACACGAAGCAAAGTCGGGCCGCCTTCCTGAGCGATCCGAGGCACCGGATTGTGTTTCACTACACGCCGAAGCATTGTTCATGGCTGAACCAGATGGAGATCTGGCTGAGTATCTTGGTGCGCAAGCTGCTCAAGCGGGGCTCCTTCAGCTCCATCGAGGACCTCAAGACGAAAATCCTGGGCTGCATCGCCTATTACAATCGGACCATGGGCAAGCCGTTCAAGTGGACGTATCAGGGCAAACCACTGGTGGCATAACCATCAGGGTATTTAGGCCCACCTGTACTAGTATTATCCCCATCAGGTCATGAATACGATCCTCTTGGTCTGTTAGCCATTGCACCGCACGGTGTAATTCATCCGAATGCAGATTACGTATATACCAGCCTACTAGTAGTACACTGGCACCTCTTCCAAATCCGAAGAGACCAAAGCTCATTGCCGCATAGAAAGGGGATCCGTATGCAAACAATCCTATCAGCACAATATACAAGGCACCCGTGACAATTCTCGTGGCGATTCCAACACCTAACCCAAGCCCATACAGCAGAGCCGTAACATGCGGGGGGAACAATCCCCGCCAAGAGGCAGGAACCTGCGCTACTCTTTGTGGGTGTGGCAATCGAAAGATGCCGATCTCATCGAAAGCATATGCTGTGCTTAGGATTCCGAGTCCTCCGAACAGCAGTGCCGAATGGCCTACGGTCACAGGTATCAACCAATGACCGAAAATGCCGACAACAAAGCCCATAGTGACAGCAGCCGCAACGCTACCTAAGATGGTATCTTCTCAAAAAACCGGGGTAAAACCTTTGTGCTAATGAGTTCTCCGTGGACAGCTTCTACATCTAGTGGTGCTTTGTGGGTGAAGCCTACTAGATGTAGAAGTGCGGCACGAAACTCTTTACACTCAACATGCTTTCGGCCAAATTTCCACCTATTTATTGAGAAGATACTTCAACAGCCTCTCTAAATGCTCAAGGTTATTCACTATGCCCGCTGTTTGAATCTTTCCTTGAGGGTCAATCAATATCGCATATGGTGCGGGATAATGCAACCCCTGTTCTGTAAAAGTCGTGGATTCCCTTTCGGATACCTGCTACGGTTGTTGTTCTGGTGGTGGTGGTGGTGTTACTCCTTGAAGGTGAGATAGGCTTTGCCCGTCTCCCACTCCTCGCTGATTTCCATCACCACCGCTGTTACGAGCCGCAAACACGACGCCTCATTTGGAAACAGCCGTGCCACGCGGGTTCGTCGCCGCACCTCCTGGTTGAGCCGTTCCAGCCCGTTTGTCGTCCGCAACAAGCGCCAATGCGCCTCCGGAAACGCGAAGACCATCAAGCCCTCTGGCAGATTCTCCTCCATCCAGGTCGCCAATTTGGGTGCATGCGCCCGGTAGCGCCGCGCGGTCTCACCCAGCAGCCGCTTGGCCTCCGCCACACTGCCGGCGTTGAAGATCGCGCGGATCGCCGCGGCCACCTCGGGCTTCAGCTCCTGCCGCGGCACATACGCCTGGGCATTTTGCTGCAGATGGAACTGGCAGCGCTGCCACGGGACGCCCCCGAAGACGGCCTTGCGCGCCGCTTGCAAGCCGACGTGCGCATCGCTAATAATCAGCTCCACGCCGCGCAGCCCCCGGTCAACCAAGCGCTGCAAGAACGTGCGCCACTGCACCTCCTGTTCCGAGAGCGCCACCGAGACGCCCAACACCGCCCGCTTGCCCTGTTGGTTCACGCCGCTCGCGATCAAGACGGCTGCATCCCGCACCTGGCCATCCTGCCGCACCTGCTCATAGCGCGCATCCAGATACACATAGCGGGAGACCCCGAGCGGCCGCGTGCGCCAGGCTTCGAAGACCGCATCCAACTCCGCTGCTGCCCGGCTGACCTGGGTTGAGGAAACCTCGAAGCCCCACAATTGCTCGGTAATGGCTGCCACTTTGCGCGTCGAGACCCCCTGGACAGACATCTCGGCCAGCGCCAGCTTCAGGGCCCGCTCGGAGCGCACGCCTTTGTCCAGGCTCTGCGGGTAGAAGCCGCCTTCGCGCACCTACGGCACGTCGAGCGTCAGCGCGCCGAGCCGGGTCTGGAGGGTCTTGTCCTTGAAGCCGTTGGCAGGGGCCTGGCGCTCGGGCGTGCGTTGGTAGGGGCCGGCGCCGATGAACTTCTGCCGCTCCAGCAGCATGGCGGCGTTGATCAACAGGCGGAGGGCGTCGGGCAAGGCGTCCAAGCCGCCGTCGGCCAGCTGTTCCAGGAACTCCGTTGGTAAGGTACAATCGGATTGGTAGGTCATGGGTGTCCTCCTCTTGGTGATTCAGCATCCCGAAAGGATACACCCTGACCTGCCGTCGTCAGCCGGCTGGTCTCTGACTTTTACAGAAAGAAGTTTACACTACCACTCTTGCCTGATCTTATGAACTGCCGCATGAGTATTTTTACTCAGGTCGCGTGATACGCGACCTGCTATAATTTAGCTCTGCTGCGGATTCCCCCCCAACACTCTGATGAGATCGAACACAAGGAGCGACACTATGCAGACCGGCGCATTAGAACGTATCGCACACCTGTGTGCGCTAGCTCGTACACGTATCGCCGGTGGGGATTGGGATGGAGCTCGTAGCTATCTGCTCGCCGCCCGCGCGGCGGCGGGCGACGCGCCGCCGCCCGAAATGTTGCGGCTCCTTGCCAGCCTAACCGCCGAACTACACGATTTCGATAGTGGAATAGGGCTGATGGAACAGGCGCTCGATGGGTTCCGGTTAGCGGAACAGCGCGCTGGTGAAGTCGCCACGGCAGCCGTCGGCTTGCATTGCGCTCAGCGCCGTGGCAACTTAGGCCGTGCCCGGACGCTCATCGAGTGGGCACTGGCGCATGTGGATGCGGACGACCAGGTGCAGCGGGCACGCCTGCTGAACATTGCCGCTACCGTCGCCACCTTCCAGGGACGGCTTGAGAATGCCCTCGCACTGGTAGCAGAAGCACAACCACTTGCGACCGGGCGTGTCGCCAGCTGGATAGCCCTCAATACGGCAGTGCCGCTAAGCCATCAGGGCCGGCATACTGATGCTCAACAGGCGCTGCTGCGGGCCGAGGCGACCCGTCCCACTGATGATATCTACACGCTCCTAATGTTGCACTATGCACGCGCCTGGTGCATGCTCGTGCAAGATGACTATGCGACCGCGCGAGCTATCTGCGAAGAGGCTCTTCATCGCATGGCACCCGAGCAGCATCCAATTGTCTACTATCCAACGGTGGCAACACTCGGCGTGCTCGCCCGCGAGTCCGGCGATTTATGCGGCGCGGAAGCATTGCTCACTCAAGCCTTGGTGCCATTGCAGGCGCGTAAAGACCGGGCGGCGACGATCGGTATCTATTGGCACCAGGCGCTGCTGGCTCAAGCATGCGGCGACGATCAAGCGGCCGAGGCAGGGCTACGCACGGCGCTGAGCGCAATGCAAGCCGACGGCTACGGCATCACGCTGCTCTGGCAGCCGCGGCGCTTTGTCGAGCTATGCACCTGGGGCATCGAGCGCGAGGTGGAGGTCACCCATATGACCTGGCTCTTGCGAACCAGTCTTGCGACATGGACTACCGAGCGGCATTGTGGGGCAACCGCTAGCGCTGAACGCCCTGCGGACCCCGTCTCACGCACCGTACCGTCGTGGGCGACGTTGACCATACGCGAGCAGGAGGTGCTGAGACTGGCAGCAGAGGGGTTACACGATCAGGAAATTGCGGCCCGCCTGAACGTCAGCGTACGAACAGTACAGAATCATCTACGTCACTGCTACGACAAGCTCGGAGTTCGCACCCGCACGGCAGCAGTGCGGGTGGTGTTGGATAGGCACCCATTAGAAATCGAGTAGGCCCTTCACCATTGGATACAGGCAGTTGATGAGGGACTGCTAGGCTGACGGCGGCAGTCTGAGTTCCCCAGAGCCCAGCGATTGGAGCAACAGCTCGGCCACATCCTTTCGCGCGAGCGTGTCGCCGGCGCCGGTGTTCTTGGCAGCATCCTCGAACATCACCATACAGAAGGGACAGCCCAGCGCAAGCGTCGTCGGCTCGGCTTTGCGAAGCTGTTCGAGCCGGATCACGTTGATGCCCTGGGTACCCCAGCCTTCCATCCAGACGTTGCCCCCGCCGCCGCCGCAGCACATCGCCTTCTCACGATTCCACTCGGGCGCCTCGACGAGGTTGATGCCGGGGATCGCCTTCAGCACCGAGCGGGGATCGTCGTAGACATCGTTGTACCGACCGATATAGCAGGGATCGTGGTAGGCGACCGTCTCGTCGATCGTTTTTGCCGGCTTGAGCTTGCCCGTCCTGACAAGCTCCGCGAGGAGCTGCGTGTGATGGACTACCTCGTAGCTGCCGCCGAGCTGGGGGTACTCGTTGCGGATGGTATTGAAACAATGGGCGCACGTCGTTACGACGCGGCGAAACGTGTACTGCGACATCGTCTCGACATTCGTTTTCGCCTGCTCCTGATAGAGAAACTCCTCGCCCATGCGCCGGGCCGGATCGCCGGTGCAGGTCTCCTCCTCGCCGAGGATCGCGAAGTCCACGCCCGCGCGGCGCATCAGCTGGACCATCGCCCGTGCCGTTTTGCGCGAGCGGGCGTCGTAGGAGGGTGCGCAGCCGACCCAGTAGAGCACGTCGACGCTCCCCGCCTCTGCCAGCGTAGGGACGTCGAGCCCCTCGGCCCAGGCCGAGCGCTCGCGCTGCGGAAGCTTCCACGGATTGCCATGGCGCTCGATGCCCTGCAGGACATTCGAGACGGCAGATGGGACGTCGCCCTCGACCAGCGCCAGCTTGCGGCGGATCCCGACAATATCGTCGACGTGCTCGATCATCGCCGGGCATTCGGTGACACAGGCGCGGCAGGTAGTACACGACCACAACTCGTTCTCGCTGATGAAGTTGCCGTAAAGCCCGATCGTCTCGCGCTCGCCTGGCACGACGGACCAATGCTTGATCGTCTCCGCCGGCGCACGGTCCGCGCTCGCCACCGTATCGCCCTCGGCCATAACTTGCACGATCGAGCCATCACGCCGGAGCACGGGCGCACCGCGCATCAGATCATCCATCTTCGTGATCAGCCACTTCGGGGACAGGTCGGCGCCGGCGGCATACGCAGGGCAGCGCGCCTGGCAGCGGCCGCAGCGCATACAGGCGTCAAGGCTCATGCGCTCCTTCCAGGTCAGATCCGAGATGCTGTTGATGCCTAGATCGGATTCGGGCTTGTCCTCGATGTCGTCGATCTTCAGGAGCGCCCCTTTGGGACGCAAGTCACGGAAGAAACCGTTCAGCGGCGTATAGAAAATATGCTTGAATTTGGTGAAGGGGATCGAGGCCACGAAGGCAAACGTGGCGATCATATGTGGTACCCACAGCCAGCGATGCAGAACGAGGCCGGCCTGGCCTTCGAGGCCAACGGAGCGCAAGAGGAGGGCCAGCGGATAGCCTACGACGTTCCAGCACGCCCATGCTTGATCGATCACGCGCGCTCCGCCCATCGTCTGGTTCAGGATGCGCAGGCCTTCGATGAGGTAGCCGCCGATCCCGATGAAGACCATGACGCCGAGCACCCACCAATCGGTCGTACGGTTATCGAGGCGCTCGGGCCGGGTTACGTAGCGGCGGTAGGCAGCCCAGAGCAAGCCGGCGACGAAGAGCAGCCCAAGGGTGTCAAGTGTGAACTCATAGAAGCTGTAGAAGGCACCCGCGATAATCTTGCCCCGATCCGGGCCGAGAGTCGGGATCGTGAAATCCTCCTGGACGGCAATAATATCCGTGCCTATGAACAGGGCAAGGAAGCCGTAGAAGATCATCGTATGCATGATCCCCGGAACACGATCCCGTAGAACCTTCTTCTGCCCGAAGATCTGCTGGACAAAATCACTCATCCGTGCCAGCAGTTGGTCGTCACGGCGCACCGGACGCCCGAGGCGCCACCGCCTGACATCGCGCCAGATGCCGAAGACCATGACGGCGCTCGAGGCGATCGCCAGCAGGTACATGAAAGTCTGAATAAATGGAATGTGGTTAGAGATGTTCCAGTAGATCTCGCGGACGTGTTCTATGCGATCCATCAGGGTGCGACGCGGTAGCCGACACCCCACTCGGTCAACACGATCTTGGGCTCGCGCGGGTTCTGTTCGAGCTTGCGGCGAAGATGCCAGATATAGACTTTCAGATAGGCAGTATCGTTGACGTACTCGTCGCCCCAGACATTGGCCAGGAGCGTGCGGTGGTCGAAGACCTGGCCCGGGCTCTGAGCCATCAGCAGCAGCAGCTGATACTCGGTCGGCGTAAGCTCAACCGGCTCACCCCGAACCTCGACGCTACGCGTCTTCGGCTCGACGGTGAGGGAGCCGCCCGCGACGCTTAGGCGCTGGTCCGGTGCCGGGACCCGGCGCAGAAGGGCGCGCACGCGGGCGTTGAGCTCATCCGAGCGAAACGGTTTGACAAGGTAGTCGTCGGCTCCGGTGTCAAGACCGGCGACGACGTCGCTCGCTTCGCCGCGACCTGTCAGCATGAGCACGCAGACATTGGACGAGCGACGGAGGTCGCGCAGCACATCAAAACCGTCCATATCGGGGAGCCCAACATCCAGGATCACCAGATCGGGCGGCTGCTTGGCAACCTGCTCGAGCGCGGATCGTCCGGTAGCTGCGCTCTGGACGTCGTAGTCGGCGCTGTCGAGCACAAGCGAGACCATGTCGCGGAGATTCGGATCGTCGTCTACGATCAAGACACGCCGTCCGGCCATACGCCGCTCCTCTCTTGGTGGGCTATAAGCCATCGGTGTCGGCCGAAGAGCCGCGTCCCAATTATCAGGTCTGCTACTTGTTGGAGGACGGCCGGTCGAGCCGGCGCCACCGCTGGAGGTCGATTGTATCTATGGCCAGAGTACCGGAGCCGGCAAGCGAGTCTTGGGCGCTCTGTGAGCTCCCTGCGCTCGCCCGGCGCTGCAGATGCTCCTGCCATAGGCCATGGAAGAGCTGCTCGACGTCGGCCTTGCGCAGTTGCCCGATACGAATATAGCGCACGTTTCCTTCCGGGTCAATGAAGTAGGAGACCGGAATGGGGTAGAGCTTATAGCTGCGCGCGACGTCGCCGGAAACGTCAAGCGCGATCGGGTACTCGACACCATACCTGCCGGTAAACTGCCGAACATCCTGCTCGCTACGGCCCTGCGAGCGCTCGCCGTCGAAGAGATCGACGCCGACGATCACCAATCCCTCCTGCGCGAGCTTCTCATAGGCCGCCTGGAGCGCCGGCGTTTCTTCCGTACAGGGTTCGCACCAGGTTCCCCAGAAGTTGACCAGCACGACTTTACCGCGATGCGCGGCGAGGTCGAACCGCTGGCCGCCGAGCGTCGGCAGGCCGATGGCGGGCGCGGGGAAATCGACCTCGGTAACCGCCGGCCCCGTGGAAGGTTTGGCACCCATTGCATACCAGATCGCCGCCAGAATCAGCAGCCCGACCAGGACACCCGCGACGGCGAAGCTGATTTCGCGATGCGAGATCCCGTGCCGGTCGGCGGCTTCGTCGCCGGCGAGGCCGAGCTCGCGGTCATATGCAAAGCGCCGGCGCGGATCGTGGAGCACGGCGTAGGCCTCGTCAAGAGCTGCCCGGCGCTCGGCCGCGACGGCGACGAAGTCAGCACCCATGACCCGCGCGTGTGCGGGATCGTAGAGCTCCTGCTGGCGATAGTAGGCCTCGGCCACATCGTCGAGACTGGCGTCGGGTGATATCTGGAGCAGATCATAGAACGTCCCATCTACGCCCGGCGCAGATCGGCTCCCAGCAAGCGGGGCAATCACGGCATCATGATCCATATACGGCAACCAGATCCCGCGCACGCCCGGCTTCAGGCGATTGCGGAGCGACGGATATCAGATGGCGCCAGGCTACCAACGCGTCTGTCTCGCGGGGCGGGTTGAGTCCCGCCAGGATCAGGCCATAATTGAGGAGCACGCGCGGATCATCCGGTCCGGCCTTGAGCGCGCGTTGGGCCTCGACAACTGATCGTTCGGTATAGGCCTTGTCATTGGAGCCGACACCATAGTAAAAGAGGGTGAGAGCCAGATCGGCACGCGTGGCCGGCCCCGCCCCAAGCTCGAGCGCCCGGCTGTAGGCCTGAGTCGCGTCGAGCCATTGCGGCAGCTGCCCGAGGTATTGGGGCGCGGTTGGTGCGCGCTCACGCATTTGCTCCATGTTGTCGTACAACATATCTCCATAGGTCGCCCAGGCTTGGGCATCGTTCGCCTGCTTCGCTCGTGCACCGGCATCACGCAGCTGGCCCGCGTCATATGGCAGCTGCAGGTTCGGGATCGGCGGCGTAGCTAGCGCGCCCGGTCCCGAGCTCGTGTGGATATTGGTCAAAACGACGACGAGCAAGACCGCGAGCACTGTCCCGCTGACCATCAGCGGGGTGACCAGCGAGCGCCGGCCTCTCCGCACCCGATCCCGCGTGGAGCCGCCGACCGCGGGCAACGGGATGGAGGGGCTGGGCCGCTCGCGCCGGTTCGCCGGTGGCAGAGGACGGTAGTCGAGCGGGGCGGCCACGGAGGCGGGCCTGTGCCGCGCATCATACTCCGCCCTCCGCTGTGGGTCATTCAGCACAACATAGGCCGTCTGAAGCTCCTCGCGCCGCCGCGCCGCCAACTCCTGAAACTCCGACGGTCCCGACTGCAAGCGCTCGGCGCTGTACAGCTCGCGTAGCCGGGCGTATGCCGCCCCGATCTCATCTTGTGATGCGTCCGGCGCTACCTGAAGCAGCGCATACAGATCCTCCCGTGGTACGACCATCAGCGATAGATTGCCCAAGGTATGACGAGCCCGCCGAGCCGGCGCGAAGCTCTCGCCCAGCCTCGGCGTGCAGGTTCGACGGAGCCGAGCTCCCGTCGACGTCGCACGACTGCGAGGGCCGCTCCCAGCGCCATCAGCAGCGCGCCCATCCAGACGAGGGCGATGGCGGGCTTGGTGCTGACGTCGACGACTGCGCGAGCCGGCTGGAGCGGTAGATTGAGGCCGTCGACCCGCAGGAGGACCTGCTTCGTCCCGGGGACGAAGTTGTCGAGCACGAGGCGCTTGCCGCCGCCAAGATCGACCGGCAGGAAGACGAAAGGCTTGCCGACCTCGAGGCGCATACGTGGCTCAGCCTGGCGAATTTTGCCCGACTCGGTAATCGTCACCGTCGCGCCGACCTCGGCGATCGACGCATTAGCCAAGTGATCCTTGACGTCGAAGCCGTTGAAACGGATCGTATATGGCCCGATCTGTGCGTCCTGATTCGGCGTGAGCGACGCGGTGTTGGGATCGTCGGCCGGCAGATATTCGCTGGGCGAGATATACAAATCCTGCCAGAGGTAGCGCTTGATGGCGGGGGTACGAGTCCACGCGCCCATGCGATCGTTGTAGAAGACCTCGGGCTGAGCTACGAACGGATGGCTATCGCGATCGACCTCGATGCGCAAGCTATGCTTGCCATCCGCACGCGAGTCGTCGTAGCCCCAGAAGGTCCAGGTATGGCCCAGCGCCCGTTGTGTCTCGCCCTGCGGAATAACCATGTGGAGCTCTTCCGAGCGGTAGGCATACGAGCCGACGAAGCCGAGCAGGAGCAGACCGGCGCCTACATGCGCTAGGTAGCCCCCGATGCGCAGCCAACCACTCCGCAGGGTTCGGATGATCATGAGCAGATTCGTGCCGACGGCAAAGGAGGCTAGAAGCACATAGCTGACCGAGAGAAGGCGCGTCACGCCGAGCACCATCGCGATCGCGGTCACAAGCACGGCGCCGAGCGCAGGCAGGCGCAGCGAGCGCAGGAGCTTCGCACGGTTGGTGTCGCGCCAGCCAAAGAGCGGCCCGACCGAGACCAGCAGCACGATCACGAGGCCGAGCGGCGGCACCGTGCGCTCGAAGAAGCTCGACGTCAGGGAGAAGCGGCCGTCGGTGAGGGGCGCCCCACCGAAGGCCGAGCCATCCGACAGCTCGAAGGCGCGGCCCAGCACGCGCTGGAGCGCATAGCCAAGCTGCTGGATCGAGGAGATCCAGGGGAGCGACGTTCCCACGGCGACGATCGTCGCAATCACGACGAAGGCAAGGATCAGCAGGATGAAGGTGGCATCACGCGACAGGAGCGACTCGGAAAGCGGCCGGACCGGCACGTCGCGCCAGCGCCACACCACGAAGGCGGTGCCGGCGACCAGGAGCACGATCAGCGTCCCGATCATAATTTGCTTGAGGCCGGCCTCGGTGAAGGAGTGCACCGAGAAATTAGAGAGCACGCCCGAGCGAGTCAGGAACGAGGCATAGAAGACCAGCCCGTAAGTAACGACCGCGAGCACGAAGTTCGTCCGTCGCAGGCCCCCATGCGTCCGTTGGAGCACGAGGCCGTGGAGGAGTGCCGCACCTGTTAGCCAGGGAACGAGCGAAGAGTTCTCGACCGGATCCCAGCCCCAGTAGCCACCCCATCCCAGCGATTCGTACGCCCAGTACCCACCCATCGTCAATGCCAGTGCCAGGACACCCCACCCGGTAATGACCCAGGGAAGCGCCAGGCGAACCCAGCCGTCGTAGTCGCGGCGCCAAAGGCCTGCCAGAGCCAGCACGAACGGCACGCCCAGCAGGCCATAGCCGGTAAAGAGGGTAGGAGGGTGGATCACCATCCAGACGTTGTGCAGCTGTGGATTCAGCCCACGGCCGTCCTGCGGCACAAAGGGCAGGTTGTCCGGCCCGAGCGTCGGAGCGAACGGATTGCGAATGAACATGAAGATCAGCAGCGCGGTCTGGAGCGCCATGAGCAACGTGAGGGCATAGGGCTCGAAATGGCGCGTGCGCTTGATCAAGAAGGGCGCCGCGACCAGGCCTGCCAGCGCCCATACGACGATCGAGCCCGGCTGGCCGGCCCAGACGGCGGCGATGCGGTAGCGCAGCTCGAGGTCACTCGAGCTGTAGTCATAGACATAGCGCACGTCGTAGCGCTGGAGGAGGAACAGGGTAAGAATCAGCGCGGCTGAGGTAGCGGCCAGGCCGAGTGTGGCGTAGACGCCCAATCGCCCCCAGCGGAGCATTGTGTTCTGACCACGCGTGACCAGGAAGAACGCGACGGCAGACGCGATGGCCGTGGCGATGGCACTAAGGATCAGACCGCTGCCAAGATAGTACATAGCATTCCCCGATTAGCAGCTAGACCGCGGTTGCGTAGGCCCGGTAGCCTGGTCGTCCACCGGCAATTGTGCTCCGGCTACTTGCTGCTCTTCCGCCCGTTCTCGGCCTGCTCTTGATATTTCGACGGGCACTTGACCAATAGCTGGTCCGCCATGAACTTCTGGGCCTGGCGATCGTAGCGGCCGATAGCGACCACGCTGATCGCCTGCTCGAAGTTCCCGGGCTTGGTATGCGGGTAGACCACCGTCATGACGTCGCCGTTCTCGCCCTGAATATCGAACTGCCAGTGTCCCTGGTCATCATACTTACCCTTGCTGTAGAGGTATCCGAAGACCTGGACATTGCGCGGCTGGGCCTTCGCCTCGGGGATCGACGCGTAGGCCACCATGGTCCCACCGCTCAGCGCATACGCACCCCCGCCGAGGGCCAGCGCAATAATCCCCGCCATCATAAGATGGATCGGGCGGAGACCGAGGACCGGGCGGCGCCGGCGATCAGCTGCGAGTATTGCCATCTCTCTGCTCCTGGACAACCCGGCGCTGCGGGCGTAATGGTGTAGCCGTCTCAGGTGGAGGCGACGGGCGTTCATTCATTCTACGTCGAAGTTCGGCTACTCCCCGATCGATCGACCATAAATACCAGAAAAACCCGACGAGCACAACCAGCGCGACGCCGGCCGCGACGTAGATCGCCAGGGCCGGATTGTCGATTATCCCCGGCATCAGGCCCATCCTTCCTGCATAAGCCGCCGGCGCAGCCCGAGGACGTCGACTCGCAGCCGGTAGACCCACCAGAAGAGCCCCGTAAACCCAAGCAGCGAGGCAAGGAAGGTCGTGCGCGTGGCGACATTGCCCAACTGGCTCTGGTTCCCGGGCGACTGAATATTCAACAGCACACTGCCGTCGGCATCGACGGCCTGCACGGCCAGCATAAAGCGACTCTGGGGGAACGCCGGAGTTTCCACGCGCTCATGGGTAGCCGTGTTAAAGGTCGGCTCCAGCGTCGTCCGATCCGAGAAGCCGACGCCCGAGACGTCGACAACCGCCTCGAGCAGGTCGCCGGTACGCTCGACCTTCAGCAGCTGGACGCGCGTATCGCCGAGACCTCCTACCTGCCCCGTCTTGAGCCGGACGCCATCACACTTCGATCCCGGTAGAAAAGCGCAGTTCGGATGAAGCGACGAATCGGCCAGCCGGGGCACGACGAAGGTGAGCAATGGAGCCGTTACGAACGCCAGCACCGCGTAAACCGCGGCAAGCTGTCGTCGGCGCTCGCCGTCGTCGATAGCAGATCGAAGCGCGAAATATGCGCCGTAGATCAACAGCAGGATCAAGATCGAGGTCTCGCGAGGATCCCAGTTCCAGAACGATCCCCAGATCGCCTTGGCGAAGATCGAGCCGGTCACCGTGGCAAGGATCGAGAAGAGGAAGCCCTGCTCGACCGCGGCCAGGGCACGATCGTCATCCGCCGGCAGGCGGCGGCGCAGGTAGAGCACGCTGTAGAGCGCCGCGATACCGAAGGCCAGGGTCGAAAGCCAGGCCGTCGGCACGTGCATGATGATGATGCGCCCGGCATCGCCGAGGCCACGCTGGGGCGGGACCCACAGGAACATCGCCGCGACAACCGCGAGCATCCAGGCTGTCACAAGCGCTTTACCGGCGAGCGGCAGCTGTCGAGCAAGAGCTGTCATACGTAACCAGAGCACTTAGGCAAAAGCACGCCGCTCACGCCTCCCATACAAATGGGAACAGGAGTGCCGAGGCGACCGTCACGGCCGTCACAAAGGCGCCCATGCCTATTATATTACGTAATGCATCGCTTAGGGGCCGGCCGACGATGGCCCACTCCGTCGTCTGCACCGCCAGCACCAGCAGCGGAAAGAGCACCGGGATGGTGAGCGCGGCGAAGAGCGCCGACCGCGCGGTTGCCTGGGCAATAATAGCTCCAATGATCGTGGCCGCGCTCGCAAGGCCGAGGCCGCCGAGGCCGAGCACGAGCGCCAGGAGTGGAACATTCGCGACTCGAAGCGCAGTCAGGAGTCCGAAAAAGATCGTGGCAGCCACCATGAGGGCAACCAGCAGCACTGCGTTCACGAGCCACTTACCCCAGAAGACGGCCAGACCCGGAGTGTGCAGGCGCAAAAAGGTGGAGGTCTGCGCCTCCTCTTCTCCGACAAAGGCGCGCGCCAGGCCCGTCAGCGCAGCGAACAGGATCGCGATCCAGAGCAGGGTCGCGAGGGTCGCAGCGGCATTCGCATCCTGCGGCAGTAGCTGAGGGCCGAGGTAAAAGCTGGCGACCAGGACCGTGGTGAGCACAAACATGGCCAGGGCATTCAGCGCGTAGCGCGTGCGCAGCTCGACGCGTAGATCCTTACGAAAGACGGCAAGGCTAGCGCGCAGGAGGCCGCGCCGAGCTCGCTCATCCATGGGCAGGCGCTTCGAGGGACAATACGAGGTCGCCATGGCGCATGTCACGGGGGTCATTGGTGGCAATCACGACGATCCCACGACGTGCGACTTCTTCGACAATCGTACCGACGAGCGCAATCCCGGCCTCGTCGAGATTGGTGGCCGGCTCATCCAGCAAGAGCACCTTCGGCCGCAGCAAGAGCGCAATCGCATATTGTAGGCGCTGGCGCATGCCGGTCGAGTAGCCGCCGACCGGATCATCTTCTCGACCAGCTAAGCCCACGCGCTCAAGTGGCCACGTACTTTGCAGATTATCCACCGGTAACCCTCGCACCTCCGCGACGAAGCGGAGGTGCTCACGTGCCGTCAACTCCCGGTACAGATGTACGTCAGTGCCGACGAATCCGATCACACTCCGGCGTGCCTCGGGCGATAGGCGCTCCGTACCCCTCCAAAAATGCACCGCGCCCTCGGTGGGGCGCAAGAGTCCGGCGATGATACGGAGTAAAGTCGATTTTCCGGCGCCGTTGTGCCCTATGACCAGCAGTCTGTCGCCGCATACCAGATCGGCGCTAACCGGCTGTAAGACCCGGTGCGAACCATACGTCTTACTCACGCGGTCGATCTGCAGACGTATAGGCTCGGCGCTCACGTCGAGATATTCTAGCACACAGGCGGGGCAATGCCGGCCTGCCGTGTGCAAAAGAAGACGCGCCCGGAGGCGGGCGCGTTGCGAAGGGATTCGTGTGCGGCTATTCGCGCGGCGGGGTCAGGCCGCGCGGTGCCCGAACTTTGGGGCGCCGAGCACCTGGGCACGCAGGGCTGCGAGGCTGGTCTCACGCTCCAGCACAGATCGACGCAGCTTCCACTGGAGGCCGGCAATCTCGTCGGCCAGCATGCGCAGGTTCTGCATCTCGCTGTCAAGCTCGGTAAGCAACCGGTCGGCGGCCAGGCTGGCCTGCGGCTGCTGCTGCTCGACGGCGACGTTCAGCGTGGCGATGCGATCCTGCATCGTGGCCAGCAGGCCCATCAAGTTACTCCAGCTTTGGCTATCCTTGAGCTGCTGCTCGTTCCGCTCCTGGCCCCCGCGCTCGAACCACGTGCCGAGCTGGCCATGCAGCGCCTCGATGCGGCGCTCGAGCTGGGGTAGTCCGGCTGCCTCGGCAAGCGACTCGGCAGAGAGATTCACGCTCGGCGGCTCGACATCCGCCAGCTTTCCGATCTGGTCCTGCATCATCGAGAGCGACGAGCCGATCTGCGCCTGGCGCAGGGTGACGGCTTCTTGCTCGCTCAATACGTCCAGCAGCATTTCGCGGAGGCGCGTTGCTTCCTCTGCCGCGCGGGTGTCTTGCCTGCGCAAAAGCCGAGGAAGGAAGACGACCAACCCGACCAGCAGCAGGATATTGAGAACAATGGCAGCGATGATGACGTATAACGGTTCCATAGACATCTTCTCCGCGTCGGCGCCATTATATGGAGGGAGCGGCGATCCGGTCAACACCTGAAACGGCTCTGCGATTACACCTACATTACAGGGGCGTATAATGCCCGCATGCAGCGAATTCTTGCCGTGGATGACGAGCCAAATATTCTTGAAGTGATCGCGCAACGCCTCGAGCGTGACGGATTCGAGGTCCGAACCGCCCAAGATGGGGAGACTGGGCTACAACTACTCCAATCAGAAGAATTCGCAGGCGCATTAATCGATATTGGTCTGCCGGGAATCGACGGCTTTGGCGTTCTCCGTGAGCTGCGTGCCCGCGGTCTCGCGCTTCCCGTCATCATCCTCACAGCCCGCGGCGACGAGATCGACCGGGTCGTCGGCCTCGAGCTTGGCGCGGACGATTACATCGTAAAACCCTTCAGCCCGCGCGAGCTCGTCGCACGATTGCGCGCGCTTCTCCGCCGGACCGCCGAAGCTACCGCACTGCGAGCGCAACTCGGGCAGACGCAACTGCCTCACAGCTCGTTCGTCGTCGACCCTTCACGGCGTCAGATCTCCTTCCACGGGATCGAGCTCGATCTCCGGCCACGCGAGTTCGAGCTGCTTGCCCTGCTTGCCGCGCATCCCGACCAGGTCTGGAGTCGCGAGGCGCTCCTGCGCCGAGTCTGGGGCTCCGACGAGCATATCGACGAGCGGACGGTCGACGTGCACGTCCGCAGGCTGCGGGCCAAGCTCATGGCGATCGATCCGGCCGACCAGCCGATCCAGACCGAATGGGGCGTCGGGTACCGCTTTGTCACGCGCCGCTAGCCTGATACAGACTTACTGCTCCATCAGTGGCACGGTGGCCACCAGGCGTGTTCCGCGCCCATGGGCGCTTTCGATGCCGAGCTGGCCTTTGAGCAGCGTCTCGATCTGCTGGCGCATCACGGCGAAGCCCATATTGCGCTTGCGCTGAGTCTCGCTCATCGCGTCGTTAATACTGAACCCCGACCCGTCGTCTTCGATCAAGACATGCACCTGATTGTCGAGCGCGTCGAGCACAACACGCGCGTGGCCGGCAGATGCGTGCTTCTGAACGTTGTTGAGCGCCTCCTGGACGAAGCGGAAGAGTGCCACCTCGTAGTGCGAAGGCAGCCGCGAATCCATGTTTTGCACTGCGACCGACACGTCGAGCTTGAAGCGCTCGCCGAAGTCTTGTGCGTAGCGGCGCAACGTGGGAACGAGTCCGAGATCGTCCAGCAGCATCGGGCGCAGGTCAAAGATGAAGCGCCGCGTCTCCTGAAGCGTGGTATTGATCGCCTTCTTGAGCGAGGCAAGCTCCGCGCGGGCCTGGCTCGTGTCTTTGTCGATGAGACGCTCGCAGATCTCGGCGCGCAAAATAAGATTCGACAGCGTCTGAACCGGGCCGTCATGCATCTGGAGTGAGATGCGCAGGCGCTCCTTCTCCTGGGCCTGGATCACCTCGCCGATCAACGTCTGGTGCGCCTCGTCGAGTGCCGATGCCCTACCGCCCGAGCTGCCCTCGGAGAGATCGATCTGCGCGAGCAGCTCGGTCAGCGTCCCCAGCTCAGACTGACGATCATGTAGGCGGGTCTGCTTCGCCTGCAACTGCTCGACCTGGCCTCGGATAGAGAGCAGACGCATCTGGACTTCCTGCACCATCGTGAAGAGGTTACGGATATCCTCTTTCGAGAAACGATCGATATTAGCCTGAAGATTGCGGAGCTGGCTCGACGCGCCGAGCTCGCGCTGGGCGAGCTTTTCGGCCTCGCTCTGTGTCTGGCGAATCAAGCGCTCGATCTCGTCGATCTCGCGGCGATTGCGCTGCTGCTCTTGTTGGTAGGTCGTGCGTAGCTCGGCTAGCTGCTCGCTAGCGACGGGAGATTGGGCCACTGAACACCTCGCACTACAGGGAACACGGAACTCCTACGACGCCCGAGGGGCGTGTACCGGAAATTGTACGTGTGCACCCTGCACGAGGGAACGGGACTATAGGCCTGTTATGGGCAGACCGTTTTCCTATGCAGACCTACAGCCGTTGCGGAGACACCAGGCGAGGCACACCGGCACGGAGCCGGATCGAGCAGCTAGAGGATACCCAGGCGGAGCTTGACGACGTTGATGAGCGCCTCGCCCACGATGTTCTTGCTCATCTTCGAGGCGCCTACCCGGCGATCCGGGAAGATGATCGGGACTTCGCCGACGCGCAGCCCGGCCTGGTGAACGTGGTAGGCCATCTCGATCTGGAATGAGTAGCCGTTGGATCGGACGGTGTCGAGGTCTATTGCCCGCAGTGCCCGGCTGCGATAGCAGCGAAATCCGCCGGTCAGGTCCGCGATCGACAGACCGAGGATCAAGCGTGCATAGATGTTGCCGCCGCGGCTGATGAAGCGGCGCGCAAAGCCCCAGTCGGTCGTTCCGCCGCCCGCGACGTAGCGTGATCCGATCACGAGATCGTAGGCCGCTTCGGCGGCATGGAGCAGGTCGGGCAAGTAGCGCGGATCATGCGAGAAATCGGCATCCATTTCGAAAATGTATTCGGCGCCATGGGCGAGAGCGTAACGAAAGCCCGCCAGATACGCCGTCCCGAGTCCCTGCTTGCCGGCCCGGCGCAGCAGATGGATACGCGGCTCGCCGTCCATGGCCGCGGCGACCACGTCGC
>JBBSGA010000098.1:0-18128 GCA_038254585.1 Chloroflexales bacterium
GAATACACGAATAGATTGTACTGCAAGCCAAGCCTCTGTCGCGAAAGCAGTCCACGTCCTTGCTCTTGGCCTCAGATACACTCACACCACGTCCCATTCGTGTATTCGTGTCGTATTCGTGGACGGCTTACGTCCCATTCGTGTATTTGTGTGTGTATTCGTGGACGGCTTACGCCTCATTCATGGACGGCTCTGCTGACTTGGCGATCAGCGACTCGACCACGTGATTGAACTCGGCTTCGATCTCGAAGACCTTCGTGAACTCGGCGAACTCCCAGCGGCCAAACGTGCGCAGGTTGTTCACTCCCGGCACCCAATAGGTGCGCATTGTATTCGCCTTTTCTTTGGCATCCTCGCCCCGCAGCCCTTTGATCTCCACGACCAGATTGAGCAAATCGGGCTGCCCGTCGTCGATCTGCACGACGAAGTCCGGCAGATAGACGCGCGGCGTCGAGCGATAGAGATACGGCACTTCCAGGCCCAGGCCCTGATTTTTCACGTAGGCGCGAACGCGGGGATGTGCCTCGACCACGCGGCAGAGCTCGGCTTCCCAATCGCTGTCGCAGACCACCCAGTTGACGTGGCTGCGGCGCGGATCGGTCTGCCAGCGCGTGGCCTTGGAGGTGTTGAAGTTGACGTGCGCCGTCGAGCCGGCCGGATTGAACGCGTCCAGCAGCGCCTTGATCGGCCGCTCGCCCACCATCGCCTCGGTAATCGCCGCCTTGATCCGCTCGCAGGCCATATCCGCTATCTCCTGGTACAGCACCTGGACGGGAGACGTGCCGCCGGTGCAGCGTAGATAGCCGCCTTCGAGCCATTGGCGCGTAATGCGCTTCAGCTGCGGAAAGAGAGCCATTTTGGGATCATTTCCCGGATCGCGGTATTTCGTATACAGCAAATGCTTGGTCAGCCGAAAGAGCAGCTCGGATTGGCGCATACTGTCCAGATGCTTCACCGTCAGATCGACGCCCTCGCCTACAATCCCCTGATTGTGCGTCACCGATGGCCCGACCTGTGCCGGCGTCAATACGAGCACCGAATCGGCGGTAAAGCGCGCCGAAAGCCGTTCCTCGGGCAGCTCCACGCGGTAGCCCTCGACGCGCGGGAAACGGATCTCCAGCGCGTCGCGATCCGGGTGCATGGCGTGAACGTGCACCGTTTCGCGCGGCACCTGGGGCTTCACGATCACCGGCTGCGCGGTGAAGTCGAAGGGAATGCCCAGGACGTCGGCATACTCGACGTTGAAGAGCCCTTCCTCGTTGAGCTCGTAGGATTGCCGCCGCAGCGCCCGGCCCACCACCTGTTCGCACAGCAGTTGCGTGCCGAACGCGCGCACGCCGAGCACATGCGTCACGGTGTTCGCGTCCCAGCCCTCGGTCAGCATCGAGACCGAGACGACACAGCGCACCGATCCGCCCAGCCGGCCGGCTTTGCCGACGGTATTCATCACCTCGCGCAGCAGCTCCTGATCGGAGATCTTCTCGCCATCGCCGAGATTGCCGCTGCGCTCCACGATCTCCCGGCGGAAACGCTCGATTTCGTCCGCCGCCATCTCGCGAAAGTCGGCGTCGAGCGCATCGCCCGACTCGAGCTGGCGGCTGTCGATCAGCAGCGTGCGCGGCCGGGCAAAACGGTTGCCGTGCTCGTCGAAGTTGCGAAAGAGCGCCAGGCGCCCCGCGTGGTACGTTTCGCTCTCGCCATCGCTCTCGCGATGAAAGCCGCCGATAAAATCGTGGACCAGTTTCGACGTCGACGTGTTGTTGCATACCACGATAAAGACCGGCGGCACGTCGATGCCGGCCTGCTGCCAGCTTTCAAAGGTCTTTTCGTAATGGCCGTAGAGCGCCTCGAGTGCCGTTTGCAGCTCGGCCGGCAGACTCAGCGGGTCGAGGGACTTGGCCGATCGGCCGCGGCCTTTTTTGGGCATTTTGGTGCGAATGTGCTCCCACAGCACGCGGAACTTCGGCATCTCGCCGCCGGGGACGTTATCGGCCACCGGCACGCGCGGCAATTTGACGATGCCGCTCTCGATCGCGTCCATCAGCGAAAAATCGCTGACGGTCCACGGGAAGAGCGTGCCTTCGACATAGCCGGAGCCGCGCAGAAAGAACGGCGTGGCCGACAGATCGTAGACGGCGGGCAGCCCCAGCTTGCGCTTCACCGTTTCGATGCCCGAGATCCATACACGCGCGGCTTCGTTGTTTTCCTGCGCCTCTTCCCGATCCTCGCCCTGCAGGTCGTCGAGCTCGTCGTTGTGGGGCCGTTCCCGGTAGCAGTGATGCGCCTCGTCGTTGAGCACCAGGATATTCTTCAGGCCCATCAGATCGGGCATCACCCGCTGCAGCATCTGGCCCTCGGTCTCCAGCGTCTGCAGCTCGGGACCGCGTCCCTGCAGCAGCGCCCGGCCGCCGGCCGACAGGCTCATGCGCTCGCGCAGCTTGAAGGCGTGATAGTTGGTGATCACAATCTTTGCGCGCGCGATGTCGGCCAGCATGTCGGTGGGCACCAGCTCGCGGCTTGCGTAGTAGCTATCCGGATCGTTGGGATACAGCACCCGCAGGCGATCGCGAATCGTGATTCCCGGCGCCACGATCAGGAAGCCGCGGGTGAAGCGCTGGCTCTGGGGGTGGCGCACGGCGTTGACCGTCTGCCAGGCGATCAGCATCGCCATGACTGTCGTCTTGCCCGCGCCCGTCGCCAGTTTGAGCGCGATCCGCAGCAGCTCCGGGTTGGACTGGTCGTTGGCCCGCTGGATGTGGTCGAGAAAATCCTTGCCGCGCTTGCCCAGCTGAGGCGCGACTTCGGCCAGCCAGATCGCGGTTTCGACCGCTTCGATCTGGCAGAAAAACGGTCGCACGCCCTGGAACTCGTGATGCCGCCAATGCTGCAGCAGACGGGCCGTCTCCGGCGTTACTTTCCAATCCGCGGGCTCCGGCAGCTGTCGCCACGCGTCGACCTGCCGGCGCACGCCGTTGATGAATTCGGTCGGGTTATACAGCTGCACATCGCCCGCCGCGCCGTCGGCGTTCTCGACAAATCCGCCCTCGAAGACGAGCCCCAGCTGCTGCGCGTCTGCGCGCTTGCGTTTCCTGGGCTTTGGGACCGGAGACACAAAATCGGCCGAGCGCCGCTGCTCCAGAATGCGGTTGGTCGGCTGCCCATCGGCGTCGAGCTCCCAGTGGCGCGCCGGATAGCGGTAGGGCGTATTGAGGATCGGTTTTTCAAAGAACTGTTCTGCCATAACGCCCTTGCTTATGTCTACAATGGGAGAAACTGGCCGTGTAGTAACCCGCCGATGCTCTCACTATGGCTGGCACTATGTTCACGGTTTGGCTTACCAAATGTTTGCTTTGGAGGACGCTGGCGCCCCTACTCATGGCCTCCTCCGCTTAAATTGTGGCGGCTATTGTAGCAGAAAGGTCCGCCGAACCCATCCGGCGTCTGATAGCCCGCTCACCGATTGAAATCGGCGTCTGGCACGCCAAACGCGCTGAAGCGCGTTGAGACCGTCCGCACGGTGGTGTGGTTCGCCGTCAACAGCGAGTGTCGTGGCAGCTGTCACCGCATGATGAACGCTCACGCAACGTCGGGGTAATCTTGCTCAACGCGCTTCAGCGCGTTTCGGTTATCAGACGCCGATTTCAATCGGTGGCCTGGCAGCTCCGCGGCCCACCGCGCCCGCTCCCACCCGAATCGCTCCACGATCGTCGATTTCTACAATCTTGCTCATGCTCTCCTCCGCCTGTGGAGCGGGTGTGCTTGATACTCAAGCTGTCGCCGATTGTAGCAGGTCAGCGCATGCGGCGCACGCGAACGAGCGGTTGACAGCGGCGCACATTGGCCCCATTAATGGCGGACGTCACGCCGGGCAGAGGCGGCCCGGGCACCATCACACAAGAAGGGGTCAGACCAACAGATGAAACTCGGATTTCTCAGCAGCCAGATCGCGGATGTCGAAAAGGCGGCTCGCCTCGGCTTCGACTCGATCGAGCTCGACGCCGCGGCCTTCGGCGATGCGGCCGCGGGCGCGCTCGACCCCGGCAGCATCGACCGCGCGAAGCAGCTTGGTGAGTCGCACGGCATCGCACTGACGGCACTGGCCTATTACGGGCTCTCCGGCCAGGGGCGGACCGTCTTCAACCCCGCCGGTCCCGATAAAGTTCTCGAGGCCTACCGGGGCGTCTTCGACGCCGCCGAGCGGCTGGGCGTCCGGACGATCGCGAGCATGAGCGGCTTCGACGCCGATCGTGACTGGGCCGGAAACGTGCAGCTCTTCGCCGATCGCTTCGGCCCCGTCGCCGAGGAGGCCGAAGGCCGCGGCATGCGCATCGCCTTCGAGAACTGGATGGGCTTCGGCGGGCGCGTCCCATTCCGGCCGGTCAACATGGGCGGTTCGCCCGACACCTGGGATGCCTGGTTCGGCGCGGTGCCCTCCAAGGCGCTGGGCATCGAGTTCGACCCCTCGCATCTCTACTGGCAGGGCATCGACCACCTGCGCGCGCTGCGCGAGTACAAGGACCGCATCTACCACGTGCACGCCAAGGATACCGAGATGCTGCCCGAGCGGCGCTACCGCGGCGGCGTCAACGGCAGCTACTTCCGCTTCCGGATCCCGGGCTACGGCGAGATCAACTGGGCCGCGTTCATCTCGGCCCTGAACGAGACCGGCTACGACGACGGGGTCGCGATCGAGCACGAGGACAGCGTCTACAGCGGCGACCGCTTCGACGAGGGGCTGGTGCGCGGCCGGCAGGTGCTCTACCCGCTGATCCACCCGGGGGCGCGCTAGTTGGCGGAGCCGGACAGACGTAGCGACCCACCGATTGAAATCGGCGTCTGACAAACGAAACGCGCTAAAGCGCGTTGAGCAACATTACCTGGTCAATCGATGAACCTTCATCAGGGTCGCATGGAAGCTCTCAACGCGCTTCAGCGCGTTTGCGCGGTACCAGACGCCGATTTCAATCGGTGGCCGCTTCGTCGCGTGTCTCCGGACCGGCGAACCTTTCCGCTCCTCGGCCGAGGACACGCGCACCGACATGCACATCTGGCCCAGTGGGGCGTGATCTAGCAGATCAAACGAACACCATCACGCGCCGCCGACGTTCTGTGTCAGGCCGCCGTCGACGAAGTAGCTGCTGCCTGTGACGTAGCTGCCGTCGTCCGATGCGAGGAACAGCGCCACGTTGGCAACCTCCTGCGGCTCTCCCGGCCGGCGCAGCGGGATATGCTCGGAGGCATCCTTCAGCTTCTGGGGGTCCTCGACCCGGTTGGCGGTCATCGGCGTGACGATCATGCCGGGCGCGATGTTGTTGATGCGGATCCCCTTGGGCGCCAGCTCCAGCGCCAGCGTGCGGGTGATGCTGCGCAGACCGCCCTTCGCCGCGTCGTAGGCCGCGCCGCCGGGACTCGGAATCTCCTCGTGCACGGAGGTAATATTCACGATCACGCCCTTGCCGCGCTCGACCATGTGCTTGCCCGCGGCCTGGCAGAGTGCCCAGGGGCTGACGAGATCGATGTTGATCACGCGGATGAAGTCGTCCAGCGGCGTGTCGAGCGACGCCTCGACGTTCGCGCCGGCGCCCGCGTTGTTGACCAGGATGTCGACGTGTCCCAGCTTCTCGAGCGTCTGCCTGAAGAGCGCCTGGGCCGCCGCCGGGTCCGACAGGTCGGCCTGCAGGATCTCGGCACGGCGTCCGTGCTGCTGGATCTGCTGCGCCGTATTGCGCGCCCCCTGCTCGTCATGGCCGTAATGCACCACCACGTCGGCGCCTTCGCGCGCGAAGGTGATGGCGATCGCCTGTCCGATCCCGCTGTCGGCCCCGGTTACCAGCGCGGTCCTGCCTTCGAGCTTCATGATCGCTTCCTCCACTACCGGATAGGCCGCGGGAGACTGCAAGGCGCATGCCAGACCGCGCCACGGCTACGGCTGGCGCAACGCATGCCAGATCGCGCGCGGCGAACCAGACCGGCGCAATGATCGGCAGCGTGATCAGGCCGCTGATTTGGCCGCTTTCGCGGATCGACGCGCCGACCGCCCCGAGCATCGTCATGATCGCCCCGACGAAGAGGAAGCCAAGCAAGAAGAAGACGATCATCCAGCTCCAGACGGCAGGGTCGGCCGAGCCGAGGCTCCGCGCGGCGCCAGGCGCTCCACCACCGGTGAGGGCGCGGCCGAGCGCGATCCAGACGCCGAGCTGCAGCAGCGAGACCGCGCCGAGGCCCAGGAGCTTGCCGGCCAGCAGCTTCCACGGGTGGATCGAGGTCAGAATAATCTCGATCGTGCGGTTCTCCTTCTCCCCGGCGATCGCCTGCACCAGCCAGCCGCCGCCGTTGACGATACTGAAGGCGAGCAGCATGGCCAGCGCGAAGGAGATGCCCTGGTTCAGGCCCGGCCGAGGCGGACGCGCTTCCCCAGTCCGCCCGCCGCCGACGTGCATCTGGAGATCGAGCGGCTGATCGAGCCGCCGGGCCAACTGCGCATCGCCCGCGAGGCTCGCGCGGAGCAGCGTTTCAAAGGCGCGCGTATCGGGCGCCGAGCCGCTCGTGAACGTGACCTGGGGGCTGACGCGCACGACGCGGCCCGTCGCGCGGTAGTCGGGTGCGACGACGAAGTAGCTGGCGATCGTGCCGGCCTGGAGCGCGACCCGTGCTTGCTCCTCCGTGGCATACGCGACAAAGTGCGCGCCCAGCTCGCGTGGAACGCCGCGCACCACGCCCGCCCGGTCGACGTAGCCGGTCGGCTTTGCGCGCGCTGCGCCCGCGGGCGTCGTGTCGCCGAACTCGGCGTTCAGAAAGGCAAAACCGAAGACGATCGCGGCGATCGTCAGCGGCGCGACCAGCGCCGCGACGTAGAACGAGGATCGCCGCAGCATCGTGGCGATCTCACGCCGCATCACAATCAGTACGTCTCGCATGAGTGCTCATGCCTCCCCGAGCATTTCACGGATGCTCAGTCGCTTGCCGTAGCGCAGCATGCCGATGCGCAGCACGCGCGCCGCGAGCAGGATCGCCCCGGCCGTCGAGAGCGCGAGCAGCAGCAGGCTGGCGGCGATCTGCCAGGCCGGAATATCCGCCAGCGGCAGCCGCAGCAGCGCGCGAACTTCGTCCTGGGCGTGCTCCGAGAGGCGGCGCCGCCCGAAGGCCGCGACCACCCCGGACCCGAGGCAATCCGCCGGGATGACGACGTAGGCGTCGATCCGGCCTGCTTCGAGCGCGCGACCGGCGGATGCCTCGTCGCCGAAGCGCTCGACGGGGATCGGTGGATCGACATCGAGCGCGGCAGTGTCGACGCCTGCGAAGCGGCCGGTATGATCGACCAGCCCCAGCCGCAGCTCGGCGCCGGAGCGGGAGGTGACCACGACGATGATCGCGACGACCGCCGCGATCAGCAGCGGGATGCCGAGGGCCGTGAAGAGAAACCCGCGCCGCCGGATGTGCCGGCCGTACTCGTAGCGCGCGATCGCAAGAATATTACGCATGGACTTATACCTCGACCGCCTCGGCATCGTGCCGGGCAGTGTGGCGCATCACGCGCGCGTGGCCCTCGACCACGGCGATGAAGATGTCGTCCAGCGAGGGCGTCGCGACCTCGAAGCGCTCGATCACGACCTGCGGGCGTGCCATAAGCGCGCGCAGCACGGCCTGCGGGTCGACGGCGTCGCCGAGCCAGAGCTCGACGCTGCCGTCGACCTGCTCGACCCGCTCGACGCCGGGCACATGCGCGAAGTCACCCGCGCCGCGGATGACCACAGCATTGGGCGCCCAGCGCCGGCGCACCTCCGCCACCGGGCCGTAGAGGACGAGCTTGCCCCGGTCGAACATGCACATCCGCTGGCAGAGCTCCTCGACGCGATCCATCTGGTGCGTGCTCATCACGATCGCCGCGCCCCGGTCGCGGCTGTCGCGCAGCATCTCCTTGACCAGGCGCGTATTGACGGGGTCGAGGCCGTAGAACGGCTCGTCGACGATCAGCAGCTCCGGATCGTGCAGCAGCGCGACGCCCAGCTGGACCTTCTGCTGCATGCCTTTGGAGAGCTCCTTGACCTTTTGCTTGCCCACGCCGGCCAGCCCCACGCGCTCGAGGTAAGCCAGCGCGCGCCGCCGCGCATCCGCGCGGTCGAGCCCCTTGAGCACTGCCAGGTAAGTCAGGCAGTCGATCACGCTGACGTTCTTGTAGAGACCGCGCTCTTCCGGCAGATAGCCGATGCGCCGCTTGGCCGCGTCCGCGAGCAGCCCACCGAAGACGGCGATCGTCCCGCTGTCGGGCTTGAAGATGTCGAGGATCATGCGGATCGTCGTGGTCTTCCCGGCACCGTTCGGGCCCAGCAGCCCAAAGATCTCGCCGCCGAAAATCTCGAACGACACGTCGTCGACCGCCGTGGTCGTCCCAAACCGCTTCGATACATGTCGAAGATCGACCATAGGTTGCATCGTGCATCTCTCCCAATCGCGCCGGCAGCCCCGTAGACTATACGTTGTACGTAAAGCCGGCACCCTGGTTGCAGCGGCATAGCTGATGCTAGAGGTACTACCTCCACCGGAGCGCGCAGGAGAGGAGCGAGGTGTCCTTCAGCCAACTGCATAAGACGATTGGGCCCTACGAGGTGCTGGACGTGATCGGCCACGGCGGCATGGCGACCGTCTACCGGGCCCGGCAGCCCGATCTTGACCGGATCGTCGCGATCAAGGTGCTGCTGCCCGCGTTCGCCAGCGACAGCGGCTTTCGCCGGCGCTTCGAGCGTGAGGCGCGGCTGGTGGCCAGCCTGCGACACCCGCATATCGTCGTCATCTACGGCGTCGGCGAAGAAGAGGGCATGCCGTATCTGGTCATGGAGTACCTGGAGGGCCCGACCCTGCTCGTGGCGATCCAGCAGCGGCGCCAGGATGGCCGGCTCTTTATTCCGGTGGAGGCGCTGGAGCTCTTAAAACCGCTGGCGAGCGCGCTCGACTATGCCCACGACCACAACGTGATTCACCGTGACCTCAAGCCGGAGAACACGATCCTGACGGCGCACGGCCCGGTGATCACCGACTTCGGCCTGGCCAAGCTGCTCCAACAAGAGGCGGCGACGGTCAGCCTGGTCATGGGCACGCCGGCCTACATGGCGCCGGAGCAGATCGAGGCGCGGCCCGTGGATCGCCGCACCGACGTCTATGCGCTGGGCATCTTGCTCTACGAGATGCTCACCGGCCGCGTGCCCTTCGGCGGTCCGACGCCGTCGGCAGTGACGCACGCCCACCTCCACGAGCCCGCGCCGCCACTGGCTCAGCTCAACCCGCGGCTGGCCGCCTTGCCGCGGCTGGAGGAGGTCGTACAGCGCGCGATCGCCAAGCGCCAGGAAGACCGCTGGCCCTCCGCGGGCGCGCTGGTCGCGGCGCTGGCCCAGGCGATCGACGCGCCGGCCGCTACGGCCGGGGCCACGACTGCCGTCGGCGTACAGGGGGCCACCCCCGCCGCCCCCCGCCAAACCCCCATGCCGCCCAGCCGTCCGGCGCGGCTGCAGCCGCCGCCGGCGACGGGCGCGGGCCGCGGCCGCCTGGTCCTCCTGGCGCCACTCCTGCTGCTGCTGTTGATCGGCGGCCTCGTCGCGGCGCGGAGCCTGCGCCGGCAGGCGCCACAAGCCGGGGAAACAGGCAGTCCCGCGGCGACGCCTGCGGCGGGCGCCGCCGCTCCGGCGCCTCCGGAACCCACGGCCTATCGGCGCACCGTCGTCGCCGGAGCGGTGAGGGAGGCGCCATCCACCACGGCCGCCGCTCCCGCGGCGGCCGCCACGATCCCGGCGGCGACCGCTGCCCCGGCGCCTACAGCCACGGCCGCCGAGGGCGGATCGCCGGCCGTATCCGCCCCGGCGCCGAACGGCGCGGTCCAGGGGGTTATCGACGCCCCGGCCGGCGCCTACCTGCGCGGTGGACCGGGCGCCGCCTATCCGATCGTCGCGGGAGTGCGCGACGCTACGGCCGTGACAGTCCTCGGCCGGTCGAGCGACTGGCTCGACATCGCGGCCGCCAGCGGCGAGCGCGGCTGGGTTGCCGCCGCGCTGGTCGACATTCGGTCCGGCGACGCCGCGTCGCTTCCACTGGAGGCCGCCGCGCCGCCTCCGCCCGTCCAGGGCGCACCTGCGCCACCGATCGCCGCCGCGCCCAACCCCGCACGGCCGATTGCCACGGAGCCGCGCCCGGCTCCGCCGCGCCCGACCGCGCCACCTGCCGCGCGCGGTGCGACCGTCCGGCTCGAGGACACCAATTTCAACGGTGGCTTCCGTAACAGTGGCGCCAGCATCTACGGCGGGCGCACGGCGACCTGGGTCTACGGGCAGGGCTCAGGCTACAGCACCATGGCCGCGACCTTCAACGTCGGCGCGCCCGGCCCTGGCACGGCCACGCTCACAATCGAAGGCATGGACTCGGAAGGCCCGGCCAAAACACCGATGCGCGTCGCCCTCAACGGCGCGACACTCTACCAGGGCTTCGACCCTCTGCCCGACGACGACATGCCGGTCGCGACGGGGAACTGGGGCGAGCTGGCGCTCCAGTTCGACGCCGCGCTGCTCAACGCGGGCGCGAATACGATTACGATCACCAATCTCGCCCCGGGGCCGAAAGGCCTGCCGCCCTTTGTCGCGCTCGACTACGCGCTCGTTCAGCTGCCCTGAGCTTGCCGTGGGATCGTAACGCAGTCCGTAACGCTCTCGTCACGGCCGGGTGCGAAAATTGGAGCAAGGGGTCTTCGACCTACACGCCGCTCTCGGTCACGATCCCAGGAGGTTACCGGCTTTGCAGCAGCGACCACCCCCACCGATGCTTGCACAGCGCGTGTTCCAGATCTTCTTCGTCTACTACTTCGCGGCCGCCGTGGTATGGCTGGCGCTGGGTGCCCTGCCCGCCATCGCCCGGGCCTACCCCGGGCTGCATGAGCGCCTGCATCGCTGGGGCTTCCAGGCGCGGGCCGAACAGATCTGGGCGATGGGCGACGACAGCTATAGCACCAAGGAGCTCGCGCTCGAGGCTGGCCGGCGAACGAGCTTCGTCTTCCACAATGAGGAGAGCGGCACGCGCCACAATCTGTCGATCTACCGCGACCTCGCGGCGGCGCAGCCAATCTATCGCGGCGCGGCGGTCGACGCGCCCGGGCAGGCCGTCTACAGCTTCACGGCGCCCGCCGCGGGCTCGTATTACTTCCGCTGTGATTTCCACCCGGAGGTTACCGGGACGGTCACGGTCTATGCCCGCGGCGCGGCTCCGGGGACCGGCCGATGGCCGCTGCTGGCGGGACTGGCACGTGGCATCGCCGAGGCCTCGCACGAGATCGTGCCATGGCCGCAGATCGTGGTGCAGTACGCTATCAGCGCGCTCAGCCGCGGCCTGGCAGTCTTTCTAGTCTGGCTGCGCGGCGAGCATCGCGCCGCTCGCTTCCTGGCCATCGGGCTGGTCGGGACCGCGGCCGTTTTCAACCTCCAGCCGCACAGCAACTTCGAGATCCTGCCGGGCATGCTGACGCACGTCCAAGAGCTCTTCCTGATCGACGGCCTGTGGCACATGCCGTTTCACGGCCTTTCCGGCATCTTCTACATCTATGCCATGCTGGTCTTCCCGGACGGCAAGTTCGTGCCGCGTCTCGGCAACCGAGGCGGGTTCAGGTGGCCGCTGCAGGTCGTCTTTTTGCTGGGCCTGGCTTATCTCGGCTTCTGGTCGGGTCTGTTGAGCGACGGCGAGCCGCAGGGGCTGGTCATCTTCTTCGGTCTGATCATCCCGGCCGCGGGCATCATCTCGCAGACGATCCGCTTCCGGCGCGCGACCCGCCCGGCGGAGCGCCAGCAGTCGCGCGTGCTGTTGGGCGCCCTGACGCTGGCGCTCGCGGCGGGCATCCTCTACGCCGGCTCCAATCTGCTGGTCGATCGCCTCGGCGCCCGGCTGCCGGACGCGCGCGTCGCGGATCTCAAAGGCATCGTCTTCGTGGTCTTCCCCGTGCTGATGGCGGGCATACCGCTGGTACTGCTCGTCGTCCTGCTGCGCTAGCGGCTGTGGGAGATCGACCGGGTCATCAACCGCACGCTGGTCTACA
The DNA here is from genome assembly GCA_038254585.1 of Chloroflexales bacterium. Classification (GTDB taxonomy): domain Bacteria; phylum Chloroflexota; class Chloroflexia; order Chloroflexales; family Kallotenuaceae; genus JBBSGA01. Next base: position 12,065 of record JBBSGA010000098.1, read on the forward strand.
CCGCGCTGACCGGCATCCTGGGCATGATCTACCTCGGCAGCATCGTGCTGCTGGGCTGGCTGCTGCGCACGTTCACCGGCGAGGGCACCAACGACCTTGCGCCGGTCGGATCGACGCTCGCGATCGCTGCGCTCTTTATGCCGGTGCGGCAGCGCCTGCAGGCATTCATCGACCGGCGCTTCTACCGCCGCAGGTACGACGCCGCGCGGACGCTGCACGCCTTCAGCGCCACGCTCCGCGACGAGGTCGACCTCGGCCGCCTGACCGAAGACTTGCTCGGCGTGATCGAGGAGACGATGCAGCCGTCGCAGGTCTCGCTCTGGCTCCGGCCGCCCGAGCAGAGGTAGAACGTCGCAACGCGCTTCAGCGCGTTTGGTGTGCCAGACGCCGAATTGATTCGGCCGATCCTGCGCGGCTACTACGACGTGGGCGGCCACCGATTGAAATCGGCGTCTGCTATGCCAAACACGCTGAAGCACGTTGAGCGCCGCCCTACGCGAGCCGAGCTGCCAAGCTGCGTCCGACAGCCGGCGGGCCAGGTAACGGAACGCTGCGATAGCTAACGCCCTGCGTGAGCCGAGCCGCTCGCGTCTTCGCGCGCCGGCTCTACCCCGATGGTATGCCTACTCCTCGATTTCCAGCTGCGGGTTCCACACAACTTCCCACAAATGGCGGTCAGGGTCTTCGAAGTAGCCTGCGTAGCCACCCCAGAAGGTGTCGCGTGCCTGCTTGACGATCTGCGCCCCTGCCTTTCGGGCTTGCTCCATCACTGCATCCACGTCTTCTTTCGAAGATACGTTGTGCCCAAGCGTGAATTCTGTCGGGCTTGCGGGGCTTGCGGGGATACCGGAGTCGTGTGAGATGCTCTTTCGTGGCCAGATTGCAAGCTTCACGCCCGCCTGCAAGTCGAAGAAGGCCACTGCACCGTGCCCGAATTCCGTACCAATAATGCCCTGCGTCGGGAGCCCAAGCCCGTCCCGGTAAAACCTGAGCGATCTCTCCAAGTCGTCAACGCCGACGGTGATAACGGTGATCCGTGGTTGCACATTTGCGCTCCATCTCTAAGCATAACGCGGGCATCAGCGAAATGCATGCGCCTATTATCCTCCGGCGCCTTTTTCGGCGCCAGCGATTGCCCCATGCGCGTAGCAATAGCAGCGATACCCATAAAGGAATCACCTATCTGCGCCAAACCATTGTAACCGCTCGGGCTTACTATGGTTACACCAACGATAAAGCGACCCCGCCAGAGATGGAGGCTCCGGCCAAGCCAGTAGCCGAGAGGAGACGTCTCTTACACCCGCCGAGCCAGGTAGAGGACCGTCAGATAGCCCTTGACGATGCGGCCGCCGTAGCGCGTGTCGATCAAGATCGGCGATGCCGTGGAAGAGGCGCTCCCGCGTGGCGTCGGGCAGGTGGATGTGGCCTGAGTAGGTGCTCAGGAGCCGGATGTAGCTCTCGGCGTCGTAGGCGAGCTCCCAGGGGTACGTCCGGACGGCGACGGGGCCGAAGCGGTCCGTGCGGTCGATCTCACGCGTGTCGATCGGCACCTCGCCCGCACGCGGCAGCGGCCCGTCGTCCTTCACGATCTCGGGCGCCTCCCGCCGGTAGATCTGCTGCACCTCCTCCCAGAAGTCGCCGCCGGCATCGCTCTGCACGTCCGCGCTGGAGAAGAGCGCGAGCGCGCCGCCCGGCTTGAGCGCCTGCGCGATCTTGCGGAAGCGGACGGCCGGGTCGAGCCAGTGGAAAGCGGTCGCGGCGAAGGCCAGATCGAAGGCACGCTCTTCCACCGGCCACGCCTCGAAGGCGCCGGTTCGCACCTCGACCTGCGGATAGGCCGCGAGATTATGTCGAGCGACCGCGGCGGGGCGCGCGCCTATCTCGACGCAGAGGATGCGATACCCACGCCGGGCGAAGGGCAGCGTCGCCTGGCCGGTGCCGCAGCCGATCTCGAGGATCCGGCCACCGGGCGGGAGGCCCGCGAGGGATACCACGTCGTCGAAGAGCGCCGCGGGATAGCCGGGCCGCGCGCGGTCGTAGAGCAGCGCATCCCGGTCGAACGTCGTCCGCAAGCGGGTGCGTTCCTCTTCCGTATCCTGCCCACTCTTTGCCACATCCGCCTACCTCACTCTTGATGGACGAGCGTCTGCTACGCTGCCGACGAGATGTGTAAGAAACTCATTCATTCCAGAAGGGATCTGAGGATGTCGTACATTTGCTGCAGGGCCCGGGCGATCGTGGCATTGCTGTTAACGGCCGGCATGTCGATGCCGGCGCGAACGGCGAGCGCCCAAGATCGCTTGTGTTTTCCCGAAACCAATCAATGCATCGAAGGGCGCTTCCGCGAATACTGGCTCCAGAACGGCGGCCTGGCCGTTCTCGGGTATCCTAGCACGCCGGCACAGGAGGAGCGCAACCGCGATACCGGCAAGGTCTACCTGACGCAATGGTTCGAGCGCAACCGCTTCGAGCTGCATCCCGAAAACGCGCGGCCCTACGACGTGCTCCTTTGACGCAGCCCAAGATGGAGACCAATTCGTCGGGCGCTAACGTGCTGACGCAGTGGTTCGAGCGTGCCCGTCTCGAATGGCATCCCACCAATCCGGAGCCCTATAAAGTGCTGCTAGGTCTCCTGGGCAACGAAGCTCGTAGCGGCGCCGACGTGACCACGCCGAGCTGCGCGGCTCAAACGATCCCCGAGCTGCGCCGGCACTACGCGGAGGGAATCCCGCTGCTGCGGCCGCGGCTTGGCTGCCCGACGATCGTCGAGCGCAACGTCGCGGTTGCCGAGCAGTTCTTCGAGCATGGCGTCATGCTCTGCCTTTAACATCCGCCGGTGTGCTGGCCTGATACCCGGTTGCCGAGCAGTTCTTCGAGCATGGCGTCATGCTCTGGCACGCCTCCACGAACCCGAAAGTGCCCGTCGGCTCTATCGACATCATCTTCGGCGGCGTACCTGTCAAGTATAAGAGCACGAGGGATACGTGGGCCGAAGGAGAGCCCGAAACCACGGGGCTCACGCCTCCGCCCGGCAAGCTCGAGCCCAAGCGTGGCTTCGGCAAAGTCTGGCGCGAGGAGCCGGGTGTGCGCGAGGCGCTGGGCTGGGCGACGCAGCCGGAGCGCAGCGACCGGGCCGTCATGCAGTTCTTCGACCATGGCATGATGGTCTGGCTGGCCGGCACGGATTTCGTCTACACGTTTGTCTCGAATTCCGACGTGGTGACCGCGGCGGGTCGCTATCGCTGATGGACGCTCCTGGCGCAGGACGGCCGTCCTGCGCCAGGAGCGGTGCGGTCCGCGGCGTTGACAGCGCCGGCTCCGGCCCCTACTATACCCCTCGTCACGCCGCTGCCAGGAAGCTCCCATGCCGGCGTCGTCGAAAGGAAGCACCTATGACCGATCCGCTTTACGAGCCGGTCAGCGCCGCGCGGTCGCCCGCACCTGGTAGCTTGTGGTCCGTCCGGCTGATCCAGGCCGGCAAGCTCAAGGACGTGCCCTACGACGGCAAGCCGTGGACGACCGCGATCTATAAGACACCCATCGCCGGATCGGTGGCCGTCGACCGGTTCGGGATCGCCGGGGACGAGCACACCGGCAGCGGACGCGACCCCGAGCGGGCGCTCTGCTGTGTTCCCACGCGCCACTATGGCTACTGGCGCGCCTATTTTCGTGAGGCGCTGCCGCTCGGCGTCTTTGGCGAGAACCTTACGCTCGAGGGCCTGGCGGAGGAGGATCTGTGCATCGGGGACGTGCTGCGCTGCGGCGGCGTGGTGATGCAGGTCAGCCAGCCGCGCATGCCCTGCTACAAGCAGGCGCGTCGCATCGGGCAGCCCGATTTCGTGAAGCTGATCCTACAGACCGGCAAGCTCGGGTTCCTGACACGGATCCTGGAAAGCGGGACGCTCGAGACGGGCGACGCGCTAGAGCTCGTGGAGCGGCCGCATCCCGAGATCGGCCTTCCGTTCGTCATGCGCGCTTTGCAGCGACCCGACGAGAAGGCGGCCGCGGAGCTGGCCGCGCTGCCCCTGCTCGCGAACGAGTGGCGCGAGCGATTCGCGGCGCAGGCCACGCGACGCGGCTGATCCAGCGCGCCGCGGGCCGGCCGTTGAGCCGTGCCGAACATGGAGCTTCCCATGGAGGTCAACCGGCTGGGCCTTGACTTCCTGCGCGAGCGGAGGCGATCCGAGAGGAGCTTATGATACGGCGCGGCGATCCTAGGGTATACTTGTGTTCGTCAAGCGAAGACTGTGTGTGCTGCGCGATGGCTGGCTGAAACGACTGCATCAGCGGGAAGAGGGCTTCCTTGTGCCAGTGACCCTGCCGTGCAAGCCGGTTCGCCAGCCGCTCAAACAAGCAGCATGATCAGCACACTTTCTCTGTACGGCAGTGCATTTGAAAGGTATTGGGCCTAGACGCCGATTTCTATCGGTGGCCTGCCACGCGAGAGACCCGATCCACTGTGCATCTTCATCGTGTCGTTTACCACACCGCCAGCAACGGTGTCGAGTTCATATGCTCCCATCGCTACCTACCTCCAGGGTCTCCGCGACAACCGCCTTGAGGTGGGTGCGCAGGAGACTTGGCTCGACCGCGGCCAGATTCACGCGGCGGGCCTCGAGAAAGTTCGCGAAGCGCACGAGACCGCGCGCGAGGGCATAGGCAAAGCGCGGCTCTTCCACAGGCGCATGGCCTTCGAGCCAGAAGCCGTTGATCTTCAGCGTCGCCGTGGCTCGATCTAGCTTCGGATCGAGCCGCGCTACCAGTCGATCGCCGTAGAGGATCGGCAGCGTGTAGTAGCCCCAACGTCGAGCAGGGGCCGGCTTATAGACCTCCCAGATATAGTCGAAGTCGAAGAGCCAGCCGGCCCGGCCACGAGCGCTGACGATGTCGAGCGGAGCGAGAAAAACCGCTTCGTCCTCGGTCGTAGTGTCGAGCGGCTGCCAGGTGGCGGGGATCTCGCCGGCTTCCAGGGCCAACAGGAGCGGCACGTCGGAGCCGAGCACAAACCACCGGTCGGACGAGCCGGCAACGGCGACCGGCGCGAGCGCGCCCGATTGCACCAGCTCCTCGATCCATGTACGCGCTTCCGGCCGCCCGATGCGACGCCCGACGAAGCTCGAGACGCCGGAGGCCCAGGTGCGCTCGCGGATCAGGCTCATAAACGCCGTGCTCTTCCGGGCAAAGAATTGCTCGGCTGCCGCCTCATCCGCGGCGTAGTTCATGGCCGGCGGCGCGATCCGCTCACGGAGGTCGTAGAGGCGCTCGAAGCCCTGGCGGTGGTGAATCATCACCTTGCCGGTCAACCAGAGGAAGAAGAGCGCGAGGGCACTGTCCTTGCGCCCTCGGTAGCTCGTCACCCGGCTGCGCCCGGCAAAATCCCGGTTGCCGAGCGGACCGCGCGCCTGCAGCTCTGCACGCACCTCGTCTACCAGAGATTGGTTCGTCGCCGCGAAGGTCGCCCAGCGACTGTCGCTCTCGCGCCGGCGCATCGGAAGGCGCCAGTACGGCAGCTCGGCCATGGGATAGAGGAATAGGGCGCCGCCGTAGTCGAAAAACCCCCGATCCCGATAGACCGCCTGGTCGAGGAACTCGGGCCGGTAGCCGGCTACCCGGCTCCACAGCACGATGTCGTGGCTGCGCGCGACGACGTTGAGCGGATCCATCTGGACGGCTTCGACGGCGTGCAGCGCGTCGACGGTACCGGAGGGACCAGCCCACCGCCTCCCGGGCCAGAGTCCTTGCCGGCCGAGTACGAAGCGCCGCGCCGTGGCCTTTGAGATTGTGATCGTCTGCATGCGACGAGTGTAGCACAGATGAGCGCTCGAGATACAGATATACAGCCTGTCCGCTCAGCCAAAGCCTTTCAGTACTCAAGCAAGCGGCTCCACTCCTCGGTACGAGTGAAAACGGGCTGGAATGTGGACTAAGGTCATTGGTCCCAAGTTAAGGTATTTGTCAACGTGTCAAGGCCTGGAGCACCACCAGATCCGCTGGTATGATCGTGGATATGGCAACGACTACCAAGACCGCCCGGAAGAAAAAGCCGAGTTCGGTGCGCCATACC
>JBBSGA010000099.1:0-18086 GCA_038254585.1 Chloroflexales bacterium
AACATGGTGCCATCCTTTCGTGATCGCACAACAGTGTGCTGCGAGTACAGCACAATCCTGGACAGACCCCCGAGGAGCTGCCGCGGGCTCCGCCCCTTGACCGCACGAATCGAGAACTTGAAAACGCGATCTGAATCTCGGCCCCTACCCATTCGCCGTGACGTCCTGGCGAACGCACCTCCTGTGTGGCTGTTGTGTCTTCTCAGGTCGTACGAGTCTGTCTTCCCCGTAGGTCTGATCGCACTTTAGGTCAAGATGGAAATAAGTTGGCGGATGGTAGCACGGAACTTCGGGATGGTCAAGACGACAAAGGCAGCTCTCGCCCCCTTCGCGCCACCTGGTCTCGCCGGCGTTCAGGATCGGACTCGCTCGCGCCTCGGCTTTGAGCCCCTCGACGGCTGGAACAATTCAGTGCAACCGATCATGTTGTCCAAGTAAACCTGCCATGTGCGCGCTACGGGGCCTCAGGCATGCACTGCTTCCTTTTCGATAAACGGGCGCAGTTCCCACCGCAGAGCTTTGCCCGTCACGAGATCAATCGCACAGCCGAAAAGGTCTTCTAGATAGAACTGGACGCCGAAGTAGCGATCGGATGTAGCCGGACATCGAAGGCGACCAGGATGTCGATGTCGCTATCGCTCCGAGCGGCGTCACGTGTGATAGGGCCGAACAAGGCCAATTGCGTTACGCCAAATCTGTTCCTCAGCACTGGTTTGCTTTGCGCGAGCAGTTCAAGCGCGCGTGAACGGTTCATTGCCGCCTCCTTAATATGGCCATCACAACACCGAGCGAATCGAGAAGAGCTGTATCGTTCCACTATACATGTCGCCGGCTGGTAAAATCAGTCGACCAAGCTCAGCACCTGCTGTAGGGTGACCATGCTCACGCCCTTAAGCGCCGCGTCTTGTCCAAGCTGGGCAGGCAGAACGTTAGCCACCATCCCGTCGAGCTGATATTTCTGGAGCGCACGCCGAAGGAGGTCGAAGAAGAGGGCACCAACCTGTGCCACCTCACCGCCGACGATGACCATGCTGATGTCCAGAATGCTGACGAGGGTGCCGATCGCCATCGCAAGGTAGTCCGCCGCACTGCCGACGATCTCGGTCGCAATGCGATCGCCTTGCTCCGCCGCGCGCGCGATCGTGTCGATCGTTAGGCCGCCGTTTTCCATCGCCCCACGGGCAATCAGGCTATCGCTGCCCTGGTCGAGCATGCGACGAGCACTCGCGACCATTGCCGGCGCGCTTGCCACCGTTTCGAGACAGCCACGCTTGCCGCAGAGGCACAACGGGCCATGACGCTCAACCGTGATGTGGCCGAGCTCGCCGGCGAGACCATGCTCGCCGCGGTAGACCTGGTCGCCGACGATCAGTCCCGTCCCAACGCCGGTCGAGACGGTGATGTAAATAAGGTTGCTCGCCCCGCGCCCCGCGCCATAATGCTTTTCTGCCAGCGCAGCCGATATGGTGTCATGCTCGACATAGACGGGCAGTCCAAAACGTTCGTGGAGGCGAGGACCGAGTGGGAAATCGTGCAGCGCGAGATTGGTCGCCTCGACCACGAGGCCTGTGGCAGTTTCGACGCTGCCCGGCACACTGACGCCGATGCCAAGGACGCGCCGGGCTGCGACCGCCGGCTGCCGCAGCAACACCGCCGCTACATCTACGAGCTGCCGCTCGATCGCATCCGGCCCACATCCGCGAAACGGCTGCTCCGTGACCGCGACAGGTGTGCCTAATGCGTTCATGACCCGCGCACGCAGATCGACGCCGCTCAGGTCGATTCCCACGACCAGGCCGGCATCTTCGGCAAGCGCCAGCAAGCTGGGCTGCCGGCCACCCGACGACCGCCCTTTACTCGTCTCGCGGATCACCCCAGCCTCTTCCAGGCGCCGCGCAAGCCGTGTGATCGACGAGGGAGCGAGGCCAGTCAGGCGTGCCAGCTCTATCCGTGATACCGGCCCATGGTTCCATACAGCTGCGAGCAGCGCGGTTACGTTCGTATTGCGCAGGCCGTGCAGGCCCAGGCCCTGTTTCGCCGCTTGACGAGTCATGGCGATCCTTTGATCCTATGCAAGATCGCAGCCTTACGGCCAGATTGAAAAGAAGTCGAGCTCTTCTATACCCGACGCGCTCCATTCCGTCAAGCCGCTGCGCTCTCTGGCCGGCGTAGCGGCAATTGACGCACTCAGAGCCCTACGCTATCATGGCGTCGCTTATTTCCAAGATGGACCAAAGTCTGGAAGGCTACGTTGAGCGGTCTGGCGAGCAGCAGAGCATGATCCTCACGCACAGCGACACGATGAGCGATCGCATCATGCTCGGGCTGGATCTCGGCGGCACTAAGATGCTGGGGCTGGTGACAGATGAGCGTGGCCAGGTCTTTGTGCGCCGGCGCAAGCCGACCGCGGCCTTCGGCAACGAGGCAGTGCGCGACGTGGTCCTCGACATCCTCCGGGAACTCTTCCAGGCTGCAGCTGGAATCGACGGCGAGTTGGCCGGGATCGCGATCGGCGCGCCCGGCTACGTCGATACGGCAACAGGGATCGTCTTAGATGCCACGAATCTCGGCGTGCGCGGGCTGCCGCTGGGCGAGGTCGTCTCGCAGGCCTTCGGGCTACCGGTGGTGGTCGTCCACGACGTCAAAGCGGCTGCGCTGGGCGAGGCACGTTTCGGCGCTGGAAGAGGCGGCAACCATCTGGCCTTCCTCAACGTTGGTACGGGCATTGCGGTTGGGCTCGTGCTCGGCGGTCGGATCTACGAGGGCGCCTCCGGGCGCGCGGGTGAGGTCGGCCACGTCGTGATGCAGCGCTCGGGCCCACTCTGCAACTGTGGGCTGCGCGGCTGCCTCGAAGCTCTGGCGTCTGGTCCCGCGGTTGCGCGAAGTGCGCGCGACGCCATCGGCCGGGGGCGCCACTCGACTATGATTGAGCTCGTCGACGGCGTCCTCGACCGTCTCACGGCCGAGACGGTGGCCGAGGCGGCACGTCAGGGCGATGGCCTCGCATTGGAGCTTATCGGCGAAGCCGCCGGTTACCTTGGCCTGGCGATCGCCGGCTTGGTCAACGTACTGGATCTGCAGCACGTCGTCGTCGGCGGCGGCCTCGCACAGATGGGTGCACTGCTGCTCGACCGCATCGCCGCAGCCGCGGCAGACTACATATTGCAAGACTATAAAGATGAGGTTTCGATTGTGCCCTCCATGTTGGGCGCCAATGCAGGCATCCTGGGGGCGGTGGCAGCGTTGGCGGACGATGAGCGCGCTCGATCTGAATGGAGGTGACATGATACGGGTTGGGATATTTGGCGCCGGGTTTATCGCAGAAGCGCATGCAGCGGCCTACGCCTCGCTTCCTAACGTACAGCTCTCCGTGATCGCGGATCCGCGCCTGAAGAAAGCACAGAGTCTCGCCGGTCGATATAGTGCTCGGGCTGTTTCCCAGCTCGAAGAGCTCTTAACCAGTGACGTGGACGTCGTCAGCGTCTGCACGCCGACGTCGACCCACGCCGGCATCAGTACCGCCGCCATGCGCGCCGGCAAGCACGTTCTGTGCGAAAAGCCGATGGCACGCTCCCTCGCGGAGGCCGAGACCATGATCGCGACGGCGCGACAGACCGGCGTCAAGTTCATGGTCGGGCATGTGACGCGCTACGAGGTCGATCACCAGCGGGCGAAAGAGATCCTCGACCGCGGCGACCTCGGCACCCTCCGCATGGCCTTCCAGTCGATCACCGGGCCCTTCCCCGAGTGGAGCAGCGGCGGGTGGTTCGCCGACGCCGCGCAGAGCGGCGGCCCAGTGGTCGACCTGGCGATCCACAGCTTCGACGCCCTCCTCTGGTTTTTTGGCCGCCGCGTCACGCGGGTGGCAGCGGTCGGAGCGAAGCGCAAGATCAACCTGAATAGTTACGCTCAGGTGACCCTCAACTTCGAAGGTGGCGGCCTCGGCCTCGTCGAGGTAAGCTGGGCTCACCCGCGCGCCCAGGGACTGTCCGTCCGTACGGAGCTCATGGGAACGCAGGGGCGCCTCCACTGGACTTACGACGACATCACAAGCATGTCCGTCATCCGGGAAGACACCCCGCGGCGCAACTTCGTCATGCCCGGAGAGAACTCCTTCGGCAGCGAGATCGCCGCTTTTGTGAGCTGTGTAGAGTGTGATACGCCGCCGCCGATCGCGGGCGAGCATGGGCGCGAGGCGCTACGGGTCGCGCTGGCTGCTTATGAGGCACTTGAAACTGGTCGTGCCGTCGTGCTGGGCAGTAAGACTGAAAGCTGAACGAAGGAGATCCTATGGCCGAAGAGATCGTGGGCATCGGCATGCTCAGCTACGCACACCCGCATCACGCCCGGTCATATAGTCACGCCCTTATGCAGGTGGAGGGGGCCAAGGTCGTAGCGATCTACGACGAGGATCCGCAACGCGGGCAGGAGTATGCGCTCCGGTTCGGAGTGCCTAACTTCGACCCATCCGTCGAGTCGCTGCTGGCGCGGCCTGACATTCAAGCCGTCGTCGTGTGCAGCGCCAACGACGAGCACGCTGGGCTGGCCATCGCCGCGGCACAGGCAGGCAAGCACGTGTTTTGCGAGAAGCCGATTGCCACGCGCCTCGAGGATGCACGGGCGATGATCGAGGCCTGCAAGCAGGCCGGTGTGCAGTTACACATCGCCTTCCCCACGCGCTTCCTGCCGATGGTCCAACAGGCCAAGCGCATGATCGACGACAACCAGATCGGGGTGGTCTTTGGCATCGTCGGCGGCAACCGCGGCCGGCCGCCGCTGCCGCCGGACTACCCGGCCTGGATCACCGATGCGGCACACTCGGGTGGTGGCGCGGTGATCGACCACTCGGTGCACGTCACCGATGCGATGCGCTTTATCACCGGCGGCGAGGTCGAGTCCGTTTATGCCGAGACCGGCACGCTCTTCCATCAGGAGCTGGCGGTCGACGACTGTGGCCTGCTCCTGCTCAAGTTCGAAAATGGCATCGCCGCGAGCGTTGACCCGAGCTGGGCCATTCCCGCCGCGAATCCCTTTCATTATGATTTCTACCTGCGCATTGTCGGCGCCGAAGGACTGATCGCACTCGACGACACACAGCAGTCGTTACGCCTGGCAACCGACGCGCGCACGGAGCGCGGCGTCACCTGGGAGCCCTTTGGCGTCAACCCGGATGCCGCGATGATGCGGCACTTCGTCGACTGCATCCGCAGCGGTGAGCGATTCCCGCCGGGCGCCACGGGTGAGGATGGGCTGCACGCCCTAGAGATCGCGCTTGCAGCCTACGAGTCGGCGCGTACAGGTGAATACGTGCAGCTGCCATCGGAGGTGTGAGCAATGCTGGCAATCAACGCGGGGCGCATCTTGACGCCGTTCGAAGGCATCGAGCGCGGCGTGATCCTGATCGACGCGGGACAGATCGCCGCTGTCGGCACCGCAGACCAAGTAGAGGTTCCGGGCGACGCTGACGTCGTCGACGCCAGCCCGCTGACCGTTGCACCCGGTCTGATCGACCTGCATACGCACGGTGGTGACGGCGTCGAGGCCAACGCGGGCACGCCCGAGGTATTGGAACGCCTGGCCGCCTTCTACGCGCGGCACGGCGTTACCGGCTTTCTCGCCGGCGTGTGGGGTGCGCAGGCACGCATTGAATCCGGCATCGACGCCGTCGTGGCGGCGATGCTCCCCGGGGGCGCACCCGGTGGCGCCCAGATCCTCGGCCTGTTCCTCGAGGGACCCTTTATCAACCCCGATCGGCGCGGCGCTTTTCCGCCCGAGACGATCCTTCCGCCGGATACAACGCTGCTCAAGCGCTATATCGAGCGCGCCGCCGGCCACCTGCGCCTGATCACGCTCGCACCGGAGATGGACGGCGCGGGCGATCTGATCCGCCTGGCGACCTCGCGCGGCGTTGTCTGCGCTGCCGGCCATTCGGCGCCGACGTGGGAGCAGATGATGCAGGCGATCGACCTCGGGGTGCGCCATGCCACGCACACCTTCAATGCGATGACCCAGCTGCACCACCGCGATCCCGGCGTGCTCGGCGCCGCGCTGGCCGACGACCGGCTCACGGCCGAAGTGATCGCCGACGGCATCCACGTCCACCCGGCAGGGGTGCGCATCCTGGCCCGATCCAAACCGGTCGAGGGCGCAGTCTTGATCACCGACTCGATCAGCGCCGCGGGGCTGCCCGACGGCACGTATGATATGGAGGAGCTGCACATTACCGTGCAGCATGGCGCGGCCCGACTAGCCGACGGAACGCTGGCCGGGAGCACGCTCACCATGGACCGCGGCGTCGCCAACCTCGTCGCGTTCGGCGCCGCATCGCTCTCCGAGGCCGTGGCAATGGGCAGCTTTAACGCCGCGCGCGTGATCGGCCTGGAGGCACGCAAAGGCCGCCTCGCTCAGGGGCTGGACGCCGATCTGATCGCCCTGGACGACCAGCTCTCAATCGAGTGGACGATGGTCGCAGGGCAGATGGTATACACCCGGCCGTAACCGGCCCTCGAAAATGAGGAGAGAGACCCGCCTACGCCGTGATGAGCGGACGATTGTCCGTAGCGCCGTGCTTGGCATGGTTGGTCTCCCTATGCTGCTTCCGTGGGGCTCCATTCACGCAGCCAGACACGCAGCGGCACGTCCGCATCGGTCGGCGAGTAATAGCCGTTGGAATTGACGCTCGCACCGAGCAACTGGCGCCGAATCGGATCGCACCGTTCCCACAGCGCTTGCACTGTCATGTCATCCTTCGTACGGATCCAGCGATAGCCGTAGCCGTAGAAGAGCACTTTGCGCGTGATGTCCGACCAGTTCGGGCTGGCGCTATGCCACAGCCGCCGGTCGAAAAAGACGGCGGTTCCGGGCTTGGCCAGCACGGGCACGGCACCCGCGGGCTGGCCAACACCGCCGGCCAGCCGCTCCAGCGTGTCATGCAAGTGGCTGCCGGGAACTACCCAGAAGTTCCCGCGCCCAGGCTGGCTCGTATCCGACAAGAAGTAGGCAACCTTAAGCGATAGCCGCGGCCGCGGGTGGCTTTCCATTTCGAGATTGACCCGGCCGCTGTCCTGGTGCCAGCCGAAGGTCTGGTCGTCCTGGGGCTTGCCAGAAGGCGGAGTCACGATCAGATGGGCATGGTAGAGGTAGATGTTCCAACCCAGAATGCCCCACACTTTGGGCAGCACCTTTGCATAGTCGACCAGATCGGCGAAGAGTGGTGAGTCCGGGATGAAGTTCGGGTAGAAGAGTGCCGTACGTGGGTCGTGGCCTTCGGAAAGCTTGCCTTCGAAGACCCGGTCGGCAGCCGCGGTCAACGCCGCGACTTGGACCGGGGAGAGCGCATCTTCGACGGCCAATATGCCCGTCTCTTCGAAGGTCTGCCGCTCCTCGTCCGTCAGGCGATACTCCAAACAGGAAGGCTCCATATGCACTCCTTAACCTTTGGCGGCCGTAGTTCCGGGCTCATCCACCTGAGCCTGCCACATTATCCATAAGTTGAGAGAGCATAGCAAGGGAGGATTGTGGACACTTCAGCTGGCGAAATTCCGGGACGCCGTTAGGCGGGCGCCAGGGCATGGGTATAATGCAGGAAGCCAAAGCGTCATCGGAGATAATTATGAGAATAATGCCATTAGAACAGCGCGGGATTGCGTGTAGCCGGTTGGTGCTTGGATGCATGTCTCTTGGAGGAGGCTGGAATCGCGACCCCATAACTAACGAGGATCTACTGAAGGCCGAGAAAGCCGTCGACGCCGCCCTTTCCATCGGTATTTCCATGTTTGACCATGCAGATATTTATAGGATGGGGAAAGCGGAAGCGGCGTTCGGTCATATCCTGAAGGGAAGACCCGGATTACGGGAACAGATCGTGATTCAATCGAAATGCGGCATCCGTTTCGGGGACGAATCAGTCCCGGGACGCTTCGACTTCTCCCGAGAACATATTCTTGGAGCGGTCGACGGGATTCTGGGTAGGCTTGGTGTCGACTATCTGGATGTGCTTCTTCTGCACCGGCCCGACCCCCTGATGGAGCCGGAAGAGGTGGCGGAAGCGTTCGGTAAGCTGAAGGCGTCGGGTAAAGTGCGCTATTTTGGCGTCTCCAATATGAGCGCCGCTCAGATCCGATTCCTCCGGCAAGCGAGCCCCGACCAGTTGGCGGTTAATCAGCTTGAAATGAGCTTGGCGCGTCTGGATTGGCTTGATCAAGGGATTCACGTCAATCAAGCAGCCGGAACAGCTGTCAACTTCTCCGAAGGCCTGATGGAATACTGCCAAATGGAAAAGATTCAACTTCAAGCGTGGGGCCCGTTAGCCCAGGGGAGGTTCTCGGGACGGCCGGTGGAAACCGAGCCGGAAAACATCCGGAAGACGGCCGATCTCGTCAAGCACATGTCTGCCGCGAAAGAAACGACTCCGGAAGCCATCGTGCTCGGTTGGTTGATGAAGCATCCGGCAATGATTCAGCCTGTGATAGGTACCGCTAATGCCGAGCGCATCGTCGCTTGCAAGGATGCAGAGCGGCAGTCGCAGCTGATGACCCGTGAAGAATGGTATTCGCTCTATGTGAGTGCCAGGGGCAAAAATATGCCGTAACTTGTGAGGAGCGGACCGTCCTGGGCTATCGCACGTTCCGCTGCCACGCCTGCCGCTGGACTTTCAGCGAGCGCACCTTCAGTTCTGGGGTGAATCCGGATCATCCTGATCGTCGACAATTCGTCTGTTGGAGCACTGGCATGACCACACCGAGTCCCCTCACCATTGACGACATCCTCAACCTCGAGAACGTCTCCGATGTGCGGATCAGCCCGGCCGGCGAGCAGGTCGCCTACGTCGTCTCTTCCAGCGCCACCGATGCCGAGCATAAGCTGGTCGCCTCGAGTATCTGGTTGGTCGAGACCGGCGGCCAGCATGAGCCGCGGCGCTGGACCTACGGCTCGCATGCAGACAGCTACCCGCGTTGGAGCCCGGATGGGCAGTGTCTAGCCTTCCTCTCCGACCGCGAGAAGGCCGACACGCAGCAGATTTTCCTCATGGCGGTCGCCGGTGGCGAAGCGCGTCGTCTGACCGATGCCAAGGCAGGCGTGCAGAGCTTCAAGTGGAGCCCGAACGGCCGGCGCATCGCCTTCCTCGCGCCCGATCCCGACACCGAGGCGGAGGAGCAGCGTAAGCAGGACAAGGACGATGCGCAGCACGTCGACCACGATTACAAGTTCACGCGGCTCTGGGCCGTGGACGTGGACGGCGGCGAGCCTCAGGCGCTCACCGCGCCCACATACCAGGTGCGCTCCTACGCCTGGCGCGGGGATGCTTCCTGGGCGCTCACAACCAGCCCGACACCCGCCGAGGACGACTTCGTGGCATCCTGGCCCGTGCTCGGGCTTCGCGAGGGCGGCGAGCCCGAGCAGATCTGGCAGGGTCGCTATCGCGCAGACTCGGTAACGACCTCGGCAGACGGCGGCCTGCTGGCCTGGGTGCACGAGGGCGGCGACGCGGCGGGCTGGGTCAATGAGGTATGGGTCCAGCGCCGTACGGACGAGCCTACCTGCATCCTCGAACACCTCGACGGCAATCTCAATTCCCTGGGCTGGATCCCCGGCAGTGATACGCTGCTGCTCACGGCGACCTCGCACACCCGCTCGCTGCTGCTCCGTCTGCCCGCCGATGGTGGCGCACCCGAGACGCTGTTGGCGGGCTACACGCTGTTGGAGGGCTATGGCGATCTGCCGGGCGTCAGCGTGAGCGCCGATGGCAGCCGTCTCGCCGCCTTGATCGGCGATGGCACCCATCCGCTCGATGTATGGGTGGGCGAGTTGGGCGACACGCCGCGGCAGCTGACCCACCACAACGCCCACCTGGCTGACGTGGTGCCTGGCAGAACCGAGACGATCCGCTGGCACGCGCCCGACGGGTTGGAGATCGAGGGGGTGCTGATCTACCCTAGTGGCTACGAGACCGGACGGCGTTATCCACTTATCCTGCACTACCACGGTGGACCGAACTGGCAGTGGCGCGAGCACTTCATGGCGAGCTGGCACGACTGGGGCCAGACTCTTGCCGCGCGCGGCTACGCGGTGCTGCTGCCGAACCCGCGCGGCAGCACCGGCCGTGGGACGGCTTACGCTGCTGCCAACCGCCGGGCCTGGGGACTGGGCGATCTCCCGGACGTGCTTGCGGGCGTCGACCGCGTCATCGAGCTGGGCCTGGCTGATCCGGAGCGGCTCGGCGTGGGCGGCTGGAGCTACGGCGGTTTTCTGACCGCGTGGACCATCGGTCACACCGAGCGCTTCAAAGCAGCGATCGTCGGCGCGGGTGTGATCGACCTCCTCAGCTTCCAGGCGGCAGACATTCCGAGCTGGCTACCAAAGATGCAAATGGAGGCCACTCCGTGGGAGGACCAAGCGATCTACCTCCGCTGCTCGCCTATCAGCTACGTGAGCAACGTCACGACGCCGACGTTGATCCTTCATGGCGCCGAGGATCAGCGTGTACGGCTCGGGCAAGGCTATGAGCTCTATCATGCCCTCCGCCATCGTCAGGCACCGTGTGAGATGGTGATCTACCCGCGAGAGAGCCATTCAATCAACGAGCGGCACCACCAGCGCGACTTGCTAACTCGTATCGGGGAGTGGTACGACCGCTATCTGAAGCAGTAGACGACGATGAGCCATAGAAAGTGAAGGCCTAGACCATGGAACCACGAACTGCTACGGTCAAATTGGAGATGGACTACCGTAATGTTACAACCGCCTTCGACCTACCGGGCTACCGTATCTTGCAAAATCTCGGGGTCGTGCGGGGCATCACAGTCCGTTCGCGGAGCCTGGTCGGGACACTTGGTGCGTCGCTGCAGACGGTGATGGGCGGCAATATCAGCATGTGGACGGAGATGTGCGAGCAGGCGCGTCAGGACGCCTTCAACATTATGGCGCAGCACGCGGCCGCCCTCGGTGCGAATGCGGTCATCGGCATGCGCTACGATGCCAACGAGATCTCCAATGGCGTGACCGAGGTGCTGGCCTATGGCACGGCTGTGGTCGTCGAGTTGAGCCGAGGCTGAGGCCGCCGAGGTTAGCTTTCCCTCGAATCGCTACTTGTGCCATCCGGGCGCAGCCGGGTGCGCTTCGCGCACCCGGCTCGAGCCGTGCACCTTCTGTTGATCAAGATTGGTCAGGAACTTCCTGAAACAACGATTCTTTTGCCATGGTCTGCGACTCCTCGCGCAACAGTGCCAGACGCCTCTGAGGATCCGGCCGTAATAAATCCGTAAGCTCTTGTTTCGAACGTCACAACCTTTCGGCACTATAACGAGAAGAGCTTCGGCGGCCGGTTGCGTTTAGGGCCTATAGCACAGATTGGGCCGCTCTTCTCTACTGGACGAGATGCCGAGGATATTTTCCTATCGCGATTCGGGCTCAGGACAGCCACTATATATGGGGTTCGTATGCATCGCGTCTTCTTGCCATTCGCACTGCTCGGGCTGGTCGCCTGCGGACAGCTGCCAACCGTGCAAGCACCCGAGTCTGGAGCGCGGGCCATCGCGACCGTGCCACCGATCGGCACCACTATGCCGGTCCAAGTCCGACTGGATAGTACGGCCGGGCCCACGCGCAGTGCACCCTCGACAACGGCCGCGGCTTCGGATGCTCTCCCCACTGTGCTGGTCACACCCAGTCCGCCCGTCCTAGCCGTGCCGCCGGGAGGCCTGGCGCAGCCCATCCCGGCGCCCGAGCTCGCCGACGAGATCTGGCTGAACTCGCCGCGCCTGGCCCTTGCCGATCTACGGCGTGCTCGCAGGGTCACGCTGGTGGAGTTCTGGACGTTCGACTGTTACAACTGCCGGAACGTCTTGCCGGCCCTCCGAACGTGGCACGCGACCTACACCTCCAAAGGGCTGACGATCATTGGGGTGCATTTTCCCGAATTCAGCTACGAGCGAGACCTGGACAACGTCAGACAGGCGGTCAAGAGCTTGGACGTCAAGTACCCTGTGGCCATCGACAACGATGGCAGGACCTGGCGCGCCTATCATCAGAACGCATGGCCGACGCTATACCTGGTAGATAAGCAGGGCAACATCCGCTACGTCCACGTGGGCGAAGGCGCGTATGAGACCACGGAGCAATGGATTCGGTTTCTGCTGAGTGAATGAGGTACCTTCGATGCGACGACCTTCTTTGATGCTGAGTGCAGTGCTCGGCGGGCTCACCGCCTTGCCGCTGATGGCGCTGCTGTACCTGGGCGAGCGCCTCGCGGGCCTGCCTTTCGTCCCGTTCGATCTTTTCGACTGGCTTACACGCGTGCTGCCGGGCGGAGTCATCACCCTGGGTATCGACGCCATCGTGAGCGCGATCGCGACGCTCAAGCTGGGCGAAACGAGCAGCACGGCAAAACATGTCGAGCAGGCCATCGCCGTCGGCCAGATGGTCGGGATCGGTCTGCTCTTCGGCGCCATCATCGCCGTGATCGCGCGACGCCGTCGTGCCCGGGGGTGGCAGGCGGGGGCCATCGCCGGCGCTCTCCTCTTCTTGCTTGTCACCGCGGTTGAGCTCAACCTGGCTCTGGGAGTTGCGAGCCGGCCGGCGGCACTCCTCTGGCT
Source organism: Chloroflexales bacterium (assembly GCA_038254585.1). Classification (GTDB taxonomy): domain Bacteria; phylum Chloroflexota; class Chloroflexia; order Chloroflexales; family Kallotenuaceae; genus JBBSGA01. Next base: position 12,594 of record JBBSGA010000099.1, read on the forward strand.
GGCCGTGCTGTTCGTCGGCTGGGGCTGCGTCCTGGGCGGGGTCCTGACGAGGGCCGACCTGCGCACGGCCCGCGCGAGCATGACCGATACGGATCGCGTCTCGCGTCGGGCCGTGCTGGCCAAACTTGCCGCGGGCTCACTCGGCCTGGCAGGCGCGGGGTGGGGCCTGGGGAGCGTGTTGTCCGCTCAGGACACCACGCAGGGGGCCGGCCAGCCGCTCACAAAGCTCATGCCGGCGGCATCCAATGCCGCGGCCGCTGTGACGGCCACTGCCGCTCCGGCTCCGACCCTGCCCAACGCGGCCCGTGTCGCGACGACGCCGGACGCTGTATCGGCGGCGACGTCCAGCGCTGAGCCGGCGGCGACGGCGCCCACGACCGGTGGTCCAGCGGCGGCGAGCACCACTGCAGTGGCGCGAGCGAACCCGGTAGCACCGGAGCTCGCCGTCCACGCGCCCGCGCCCGGTACGCGCCCCGCCGTAACGCCCAATCAACGGTTCTACCGTATCGATATCAATACCCGCCCGCCTCGCGTAGACGGCACGGCATGGCGGCTGGAGGTGGCGGGGCTCTTCGCCAACGCGCGGCCGCTCACCATCTCCCAGCTCATGGCCTACCCGGCGATCACGCAGCCGATCACCGTCGGCTGCATCTCGAACCAGGTCGGCGGCGATCTGATCAGCACGAGCAACTGGACGGGGGCGCGCCTGCGGGATGTGCTGCAGGATCTTGGTCTGAAACCCGAAGCCAGAGAACTGGCGATCCAAGCTGCCGACGGCTTTTATGAAAGTGTGCCGCGGCAGGAGCTGCTGGACCCACGCACGCTCCTCGTTTATGGGATGAACGGCCAGACGCTGCCGATGGAGCACGGCTATCCATTGCGGATCTATATCCCGAATCACTACGGGATGAAACAGCCGAAATGGATTACACGTATCAAGGCGATCGACCATGCTGGGAAGGGCTACTGGGTGGATCGTGGCTGGAACAAGGAAGCCCATCCGCAGATCCAGTCGATCATCGACACGGTGGCGCAGGAGAAGGTCGTGAACGGCCGCGTCCCGGTTGGCGGGATCGCGTGGGCGGGCGATCGCGGCATTCGGAAGGTCGAGGTCCAGGTCGATGGTGGGACGTGGACGCAGGCGACGCTGCTCACACCGCCGCCCGGGCCGCTGACCTGGGTGCTGTGGCGGTACGACTGGCCACGGCAGCCTGGCCAGCATACCTTCCGCGTCCGCGCGACCGACGGGACCGCTAAGCTGCAGATCGAGCAGCCTTCCGATCCGCACCCCAATGGTGCCACCGGCTACCACGCGGTCAGCGTCACAATCGCATAATCCCAGATACGAGGCCGCTCCACTGACCTTTCACCGTCTACGCTAAGGTGGCGCGCGCCGGCTGCTCAGCACTATAATCGACAGGTACGATCATGGAAACTAGCATGGCGACGATTCTGGTAGTCGACGACGAACCGAACATCCGTGAGGTCGTCGGCCTGTATCTACGGCGCGACGGCCATGAGGTCGTGCTCGCCGCGGATGGAGACGAAGCGCTGCGGCTCCACCGTGAGCGCCAGCCGGATCTGGTCGTGCTCGACCTGATGCTGCCGCGGGTCAACGGTCTCGAGGTCTGCCGGCGGATGCAAGCAGAGCGGCGCGTGCCCCTGATCATGCTGACGGCCCGTGGCGACGAGGAAGACCGTATTATCGGCCTCGGTGTTGGCGCAGACGATTATGTGGTCAAGCCGTTTAGTCCACGCGAGCTCGCGGCACGTGTCACGGCAGTTCTCCGGCGCGTGCATGATGGCGCGAACCGGCTCGCGGATGCTCGGATATTCGAGAGCAACGAGCTCCGCGTCGACCCCAATAGCCGGGAGGTGCGGGTGCGCGGCCAAGCCGTTATACTGACGGCGCGCGAATTCGACCTGCTGCATTACCTGGCGTCCAACCCGGGACGCGTCTTTACGCGTGACCAGCTCATGGATGCCGTCTGGGGCTACGATTTCGCAGCGGAGCCGAGTACGGTAACCGTTCATATGCGCCGCCTGCGTGAGAAGATTGAAGACGATCCGGCGGAGCCTCGCTTTCTCTTGACGGTCTGGGGAGTTGGCTATCGCTTCGGAGGCGAGCGATGAAGCTCGTGCGGACGGCAGCAGCCGGGCTGCTCTTTCTCGCCGTTGCGCTCTTGATCACCCTCTCAGTTGCGAGACTAGGGCTCGGGATCCCCGGAAGTGACCTGCCCGTCTTCGCGCGGCTGCTCGTCACCGCCGGTGGTGGCGTCGGTTTGTGCGCGCTCGCGCTCATGCAGCCAGTCGTGCTCGGTCGAATCGGCGGCGTACGCTGGCAGCTTGTCGGTACAAGTCTAGCCGGTAGCATCCTCTTGCTGGGCATGACGACCGCTTTCGCCCGCGCGATGTTCCTGTCCACGCACGACTTCACGGTACTGCTAACGATCTTGATCTTCGCCGCCCTCCTCGCAGCGGGCTTCAGCATACTCTGGGCAGGGCCGATCGCCACCCGCATCGAACGGGTGCGCGCGGGTACCGCGCAGCTCACCGGCGGGGATCTCGACGCGATCGTGCCGGTCGACGGGCATGATGAGCTGGCCGAGCTGGCCAATGCGTTCAATCGGATGGCCGCGGCACTCAAACGCTCGGCAGGCCGCGAGCGGGAGATGGAACAGGCGCGGCGGGACCTGATCGCCGCCGTCTCCCACGATCTGCGCACGCCGCTGGCGGCGATTCGGGCGCTGATCGAAGCGGTTGCCGATGGCGTGGCCGCCGACCCCGAGACGGAACAGCGTTACCTGCAGTCGGTCCAGCGTGAAGTGTCGCACCTAAGCCGCCTCGTCGACGATCTTTTCGAGCTGGCGCAGATCGACGCCGGTGTCGTGCGTCTCAATCTGCAGCGCGGCTCGCTACGCGACCTGATCTCTGATACGCTCTCAAGTCTGCAGCCGCAGGCGGAGCGCCAGGGTATCCACCTGGTAGGCGAGGTCGACAACACGGTCGATCCCGTGCTGATGAGTCCGCCGAAACTGCAGCGCGTCCTGCACAACCTGATCGCCAACGCGCTGCGCCATACATCTGCCGATGGTACAGTCCTGCTGCGTGCGCGGCCATCCGGCGCGCTGGTCCAAGTCGAGGTCGTAGATACCGGGGAGGGCATCGCACTCGAAGATCTGTCGCGCGTCTTCGAGCGTTCCTTCCGCGGCGAGCGCTCGCGGACGCGCGGTGAGGACGAGGCTACCGCGGGTGCCGGGCTCGGATTGACGATCGCCCGTGGGCTGATCGAGGCGCACGGTGGCACGATCGGCGTCGAAAGCACGCTGGGCCAGGGAGCCCGTTTTTTCTTTACACTTCGGCGCGCTTGACCAGCTTCCTGGCCACGGTAACGACGCCTGTCCTGGCCGGCTGTTTCAGATGCATGCCTGTCCGGCGGCGCCATCCACGAGCTTGCCTCGGTAGCGGAGCGGTACTCCGAACCGCGACGCCCTGCATGAACAGTCAGCGCACAGGTTCCTGCTGGTCATTTGGGACGGCGCCGAAGGCCCGATCCGCAACGTCTATTCAAGGACGATTCCTGACAGCCAAGACGACAGCTATGGGATCTATGGCTGGCCCTCCTCAAAGGCAGCCGCCTCTTTCGCCCGTACCGTGCGTTCGTCCTGGTTGATGTACTTGATGAACGTCACGAAGGCAGCGGTGATGTAAATCACGTCGCCCGTCATCATGATCAGCCCGCCAAGCTCCTGGTCCAACAGCGGGGAAATGCCCCATATGCGGTGGGCCTGCAAGTACGTCTCGTACAGGGGCCGGTTTATCTCCACGAATACGCCGCCGATCACTCCGCCCTCGGCGGCGGCGGCAAGCAGGTACAGCGGTGCCAGCTCAAAGCCGAGGCGCCTTCTGCCGCCCGTTGGATGCACGACCGGCCACCAATAGAGCAGCCCCGCGCCCAAAAAGATCAGGTGCTCCAGGTCGTGGATGATCGCGGGACCTTGCGCGGCATCATACATCACAGGCAGGTGCCACACGGCGACGACAAGCAGGTAGACGATCAAGGCCACTGCGGGTGTTGTCAAAACGTGGAAGATGCGGTGCAGCGGGGAGCGCGGCGCGAAGAGCAGCGCCAGTTCCCGGCGTACGTTTCTGGGAAACACCCAGAGCACAGGCAGCAGCGGGGCGCCCAGCAACAGTAGCAGTGGCGCGACTACCAGGATCAGCATATGCTCGATCATATGCATGAAAAACAATAGCCCGCTATAGGCAGCCAGCGGCGAAAGGAGTGCGAGCCCGATGGTAGCAAGCCCACAACCATAGCACCAGGCGCGCCAGGTCGGAATGTGAACTGTTTGGCCCCGCGCATGCAGCCGTGCTCGCCCGACGGCATATAAGCCCGCGTAGAGTGCAAGACCGACGAGGATCGGCCAGTTCAAGGACCACGACGTGACAAACGCAATGAGCGGCAACACTAGACCTCTGCTTCCATTCAATTATGACGGACGCAGCTTTCCGGCAGTTTACGGCACATTGCGGATCCGCCCGAGTCACGACACACGGTGCCGCATGTTCCCATCATCAGTCCTTCTCGACCTGTCACGCATCGAAACTGCATGCAACTGACCGGCCGTCTCGACGATCACCGCCTCGATTGCAGCGTCGTCCAGCATCGCGTCATGCCTGCTATCTGGCGTTCAAACGTGAGATCCTCCGGGGTCAACGCGGCGGCTCAACCGCCGCCGCCTTCCAGGGTAGATCCAGAGACTCCCTGTGCCAGCACGCAGTAGCGGGCTGGCCGTGCGCGAGCTTGGGTGAGGTGCACCGTAAAGCTGGCCGACGCGCCGGGGGCGAGCGCGCCGACATCGATCCCCGCTGAGGCGACGTCCACGACCTTCCCCGCTGCATCGTAGGCGATCACGGCAACCGCGATGCCCTCGGCCACCTGTCCGCCACTATTCACGATCGTGCCGGCGACGGTGTAGCCACGTCCGTCGGCCTGGCCCTGAAGACCCGTGTTGCGGGGCTGTAGCTGCAGGTATGGCGAAACTCCATCCACACGGGACGAGACCGGGCTGCCACTTGCCTCGACCGCAATGTGCTGCCAGTCTGGATGAGGATTAGCAAACCAGAGCATGAACGGGAACCGCCCGTGGGCCGGCGCGACGCTGACATCAGCCAGGTTTGTCGACGCGCGGTCCGCGATGCCACCATCGGCGGTGAGCAGCGACGCAGATACGTTCACATCCTCCAGGTCGCGTGTGCCCGTGTTCAGCGCCTCGCCGACGACGAAGACGACGCTCGACGACGCGTAGGTCGTGTAGCTCCCGATCGTGAGTAGAACTGGCTGCGGCGGCGTGGGAGGCGGCGCAGGCACGCTGACGGCGGGAGGGAGCGGCGGCGCCGTGGGCGCGGCAGGTGTTGCAACGGCACTATCGTCGGCGCCGAAGGGAACGGCGCCGACGACCGCCGGATCGATCGTCAGCAGGCGCGCGT